>JBMOIL010000204.1:0-3564 GCA_049317345.1 Candidatus Nanopelagicales bacterium | reverse complement strand
TATGAGCTCTCGGGCGGCTGGGGTGCGGCGATCGCCAATGCCGACCGTGGGCGCACCTACGTCCTCGTGGGTGATGGCGCCTACATGATGATGAATTCCGACATCTACTCCGCTGCACTCTCCGGCATCGACATGACCGTCCTCGTGTGCGACAACCAGGGCTTCGCCGTCATCGAGCGACTGCAGGTGGGTCAGGGCGGCGCGTCGTACAACAACATGCTCCGCGACTCCCATGGGGACACAGGGGCACGTGTCGACTTCCACGGTCACGCGGCCGCCATGGGAGCACATGCAGTGAGCGTCCGCGATATCGACGAGTTGAGATCTGCCCTTGCGGATCAGCGGCCCGGCGTCAACGTCATCGTCATGCGGGTGCGCGAGTCCGACTGGACCGAGGGCGGGGCCTTCTGGCAGGTCGGCGTGCCCGAGGTAAGCGAGCGAGCGCAGGTGCGCGACGCACGCGAGCGCATGGACGTCGGTCTCAAGGCCCAGCGCCGCGGGGTCTAGGTCGCGGAGGAGGCACCGGCGTGAGCCACGAACCTCACGCGCGAGACCGCCCTAGCCTCGTGCGCTGGATAGGGTCGCCGCATGACAGGTCCGCGCGCTGACCACAGGCGCGCGGACATCCAGGGTCTTCGGGCCCTCGCCGTCATCGTCGTCATCGCCTTCCACGCCGGACTTCCCGTGCCGGGAGGATTCGTCGGAGTCGACATCTTCTTCGTCATCTCCGGCTTTGTGATCACCGCCATGCTCATGCGCGAGTGGGCATCGTCAGGGCGGATCGCCTTCGGGACCTTCTACCTGCGCCGCTTCCGTCGCCTGACGCCCGCGCTCGCCCTCATGGTTGGCGTGACGATGGTCGCGGCGGCCTTCCTCCTCTCTTCGCTCGGACCGCAGGAGACCGCCGCGCAGACCGGCATAGGGGCCATGCTTCTGGTCGCCAACGCCGTCATCGCTGCCACGACGGGCGGCTACTTCGACGCGCGCGCCGAGATCAACCCCCTGCTCAACACCTGGTCGCTGTCGGTGGAGGAGCAGTTCTACCTGGTCTTCCCTGCCCTTCTCGCTCTCGGCTGGCTCCTGGCACGCAAGAGCCGACGGCAGCTTCCCGCCATCCTCATCGTCTCCGCGGTCGCGGTCAGCTCCTTCGCACTGACGCTGATCCCCTCCGACTCCCCCTGGTTGGGCTTCTACTCGCCCTTCACTCGCGCCTGGGAGTTCGCGATCGGCGCTCTCCTCGCCCTCGCGGCCGTGCGCATCAGATCGGTGGCTCTCGCCACGGTGATTGCCGTCGCGGGACTCGCGGCCGTGCTCGCCTCGCTATGGCTGATCGACGACTCCACGCCGTTTCCTGGGCCCTGGACCCTGTTGCCTACCGTCGGTGCACTCCTGCTCCTCCTTGCCGGTAGCCAGTCAGCCAACCCGGTGAGCCGAGCCCTGGGCTGGCGCCCCATCGTCGCCATCGGCGATACGTCGTACTCCCTCTACCTATGGCACTGGCCCGTCATCGTCTTCGCCGCCGCGCTGTGGCCCGAGACGGCGTGGGTGCTCGTCGTCGCGGCGGTCCTGTCGATCGTGCCCGCGGTGCTCTCCTATCGCTACGTCGAGCAGCCCATCCGGCTGTCACGCGGTCACCCGGCGAAACTCGTGGCCGCCACGCTCATTCCGCCGCTCGCACTGGCCGGGGGCCTGTGGTGGGCATCCGCCAACGGCATGTGGTCGCCCCGCGTGCAGGCCTACAAGGAGGTTGTGCAGTCCGAGGGCGTCGCGGTGCAGCGGGGATGCGACCTCGGCATCCCGGCCGGCCAGACTGCGCCCGACTGCACCTGGAACGCCGACGCTCCCGGCCCGCCCATCATCCTGCTCGGGGACTCCAACGCCGCGCACTTCGGCGAGGCCCTCATCGCCACCAGCGATGAGCTCGACCGACCGCTGACGATCGCGACCTACACAGGATGCCCCTTCATCGACGTACGTTTCACCCAGTCGGCTTTCAACCAGGAGGACAGGCGCACCTGCCGCGCGTACGTAGCCAAGACCCTCGACTGGCTCGACACTCAGCCGCCTTCGACGGTGGTCCTGTCGGCCAGCGACCGCATCTGGGAGGGGCAGTCCTACGAGTTCGAGCCCAGCGGAGCACGCGGAGGCACCCCCGAGGCGTACGCCGTGCTGGAAGAGGCACTGGAGTCCACGGTCAGGCGCATCGAGGCGGCGGGTCACCAGGTCGTGCTGGTCCAGACGGTGCCGCAGTGGGGCACCATCGCGGGCCGGGAGCACCGGACCTACGTATGGGATCCACTCGAATGCACCACGTTCGACATCCTTGCGGGCGCGTGCCAGCAGTCGATGCCGCTGTCAGCAGCCGAAGAACAGCATGCCGCGTCACGCACGGCTATCGAGAGCGTGGCAGCACGCACCGGCGCCACCGTGCTCGACCTCTTCGCCCCGCTGTGCCCGGGGGACGTGTGCTCGACCCTGCAGGGGGAGATCTTCGTCTACCGCGACTCCACGCACATCTCACCGGAGTACAGCCTGTCACTCGCCCCGGAGTTCATCGCGGTGCTGACATCTCCCGTCACAGAGTGACGGGTACGGTGCTGACATCTCCCGTCACAGAGTGACGGGCATACCCGTCCGTGCGCTCTCTGCCGCTGCCGCAGCGATCACGACAGGCGCTCGACCATCGGCAAGCGACACGGGAGAGGGTCCACCATCGAGGACGTAGTCGGTGAAGTAGCGCCACTGATCGCGGTACGCCGTCTCGTAGCGCTCGATGAAGAAGTTGGGCAGCACGGGCCGGTGCGTCTCATCGGCGAGGTAGACCTCGCTGCGGTTGAGTCGCTCGTTGTCGGAGACCGCCATCCCGAGGGAGCCGAGCACCTCCACGCGCTGGTCGTAGCCGTACGGCGCCTCGCGTGAAATGTCGATCGTCGTGATGGCGCCGTTGGCGTGAGTGAGCACCGCAACGCCGAGGTCGACATCACCGACCTCACCGATCGCGGGATCGATGAGGTTGGCCCCCTGGGCCCAGACCCTGACCACGGGTGAGCCGACGACAAAGGCCGCCATGTCGAAGTCGTGGATCATCATGTCCACCCAGATGCCCCCGCTCACCCTCACGTACTCCACTGGCGGGGGTGAGGGATCGCGACTCGTCACCCGCGCCATGCGCACATCGCCGATGCGTCCGCTCACGACGGCATCGCGGACGGCGCGGTGCCCCGGGTCGAAGCGCCGATTGAAGCCCACCATGAAAGGCACACCCGTGCGCTCGAGGACCTCGGCCGCGAGATCCACCTGAGCGAGATCGAGGCTCACCGGCTTCTCGCAGAAGATCGCCTTCCCGGCCTCCGCGGCGGCGACGATGTAGTCGACGTGGGTGTCCGTGGACGTGCAGATGGCCACGGCATCCGAGAGCGCGATCACTTCCTCGGCACTCACTGCGGGGACGCCGTACATCGCTCCCACCTCCGATGCCGATGCGGGATTGACATCGCTCACGGCACTGAGCGTGGCGCGAGGCGTCTGGCGCGCGATGTAGCCCGCATGCATTCGGCCGATGCG
>JBMOIL010000203.1:0-3650 GCA_049317345.1 Candidatus Nanopelagicales bacterium | reverse complement strand
TCCGGATGATCGGCTCAGCATCCTGCGCCGATCCCGACCAGCCCCGCGGGCGCAACTCGATGTGCAGGTGCACAGCGCCAGGCGATCCCGTGTCGCCCATCGTGCCGATGAGCTGACCGGCCTTCACCGTGTCCCCCTGGCCGACGTAGATCTTGTCGAAGTGGCCGTAGAACCACATCGACCCCTTCTTGTCGGTGATGTCGAGGATGAGCGAGCCGTTGCCCTGGAAGCCGCTGCGCGTGACGCGACCCGCATCCACCGCGTAGATCGGGGTGCCGCGCGTGCCGAGGAGATCGAAGCCCATGTGGTTGCGGCCGGCGCCCAGACCTTCGCCCCAGCGGAAGTCGACCGCGGGGCAGTAGCGACCATCGATCTGCTTGTCACCGAAGGTCTCATCGGCCTGCGAGGCCTCACGTGCAATGTCACGCCCGAGAAGGGACCAGGTCTCGGGGCCGACGACGCCGGTCGCCTCGAGACCGTTGGCGGCCTGCAGCTCCTCGACGGCGATGCGTGTGACGGGCCCGTAGTAGCCGCTGGCCGGCTTGACGCCGAGGGCCTTCTGCAGGACCTTGACGGCCTCGCCCTTGCTACCTGTGCGCAACTCGGGCGCGTCCGCCGCGAAGGAGGGAGTGCGCGGGGAGCTGGGCGCCGCCTGGCTGGCCACCGGGACGGCGGCGAGGGTGACGACGGCGACGACGAGAGTCGTCGCAAGTGCGAGCGATCGACGCAGACCTGCGGTCATGAGTCCTCCGTCGCCTGCGGGGTCAGCTGTCGGGTTCGGCAGGCCTCATGCGCCCGCCGGCTGCTCCGTCCGGCGGTGCCGGACCTTGCCGCTTCACCCCAAGACCGGTCGATGGTGCTGACCGGTCAGTGCCGGAGCCTGCTGGCCACGGCGGTGGGTCCCCCGCTCCTGCCCGCGGTGGTGCACCCTGGGCGGGCAGGACTCGGCGTGCCCGGGCGGTCGGCCTGGGAGGCCGACTGAAGAAATGTAACAGAAGGATCACGGGGCCGCCCCCGGGTCCCCCGCTGACCGAGTGCGCACTAGCGGAACGCGCCTAGGCCCATTTCGGGTCCGCAGGTGCGCACTCGGCGCGGGCACTTAGTGCGTGCAGGGACTCGCGGGGCTGGATTTCACGGGGCCGCCCCCGGGACTCACCCGGCTGGGCGGGTGAAGACCCTCAGGCGCACCTCGGGCACGGGCGTGTGGTCACGGGCCGGGACCGGGATGAAGCCCTGGGAGAGATAGAGCCCAGCGGCTGGGTCATTGCCCTCGATGACGGTGCACACCAGCGTCTGACCAGCGGATCGGTCGATGACCCCCTCCATGAGCGCCTGGGCGATGCCCTGGCGCCAGGCGTGTGGAGCGACCGCCATGAAGCGGAACTCCACCTCACCGGGCTGGGCCACTTCGGCGAGTGGGCGCCCGGCCGGGACGATCGCGACAGTGCCCACGAGCTCGCCCTGGCGCAGGGCGACGAGGATCTGGGACTGGGCTGCCTGCCCGGGCGCGTCGCGGAGCACGGCGGCGTAGCCGACCTCGTCTTTCGCCATGCCGTAGCCGGTGACGTAGGCCGCCACGCGGAGGTCGCCCACTGCGGGGAGCTCCTCGGGCAGCGCTTCACGGATGACGAGGTCGGGTGCGACGCGCGCGAGGAAGGGCTCACGGCGTACGACGACGCGCGTGACCTGGCCCTGGGCCACGAGCACGGGCCCCAGACCCACGTCATGCTGCGCGGTCACGGCGAAGCGCAGGAGCCGACCGTCGCGATGGACGAGCTCCGCGGCTGCGTCGATGCGGGCGCCGAGTGGGGAGGCGACGAGATGCTCGATGTCGACGCGCGTGCCCACACTGGTCTCGTCGGGCGCCAAGTCAGGGCACGCATCGACCGTCGCAGCCTCAAGCCAGGCGATCAGGCGGGGGGTCGCCAGCACGGACACGTCACCGCTGCCCAGTGCGATCGCGGTGTCCCCAGCCGTGACGACGTGAGACCGCGGCATCAGCCTGCGGTGAGGGCAAGGGTGACGAGGAGATCTCCCTCGTGCACGACATCACCCGGTCGCACGGGGATGTCGATGACGGTGCCCGCCGCCTCGACGATGACGGGGATCTCCATCTTCATGGACTCCAGGAGCAGCACGGTGTCGCCGACGGCGACATCAGTGCCCGGCTCGATGAGAATCGAGTGGACCTGGGCGACCATCTCGGCGCGGATCTCCGCGGCCATGGCCTAGGAGTTGGGGCGCTTGCCGTGGTTGGCGCCGCTCTTCTTGCGAGCCTTCTTCTTGCGGCCACGCTTGCTCATGATGATTCCTCCATGGTCCTGACCGGGGTCGTTCCTCCCGGGGCCGCAATCGTGGCATATGGGCGCCTCAGGCCTGGCGGCGGTAGGTGATCCTCACCTCAGAGATCCGGGCCACGATGCGCACGCGAAGCTCCTCGGGTGCGCGCTCCTCGCAACACGTGCGCTGGATGAGCGTCTTGACGACCTGCTCGAGTCGGTACTGCTCGGCGCATGGCGGGCAGGCCTGCAGGTGCCCGGCGATGGCGACCGCCGAGGTCGCATCGAGCTCCTGGTCGAGGTAGTCGTAGACGCGCGAGAGCGCCTCTCCGCAGGTGCACGGCTCGCACTCGCTCATGACGCACCCCCGTCCGGGACGAGGTAGCCCTCGGAGATGGCGTAGTCCTCGAGCGAGGAGCGCAACTGCTTGCGGCCGCGGTGCAGTCGCGACATCACCGTGCCAATCGGCGTCTCCATGATGTCGGCGATCTCCTGGTAGGAGAAGCCCTCGACGTCGGCGAGGTAGACCGCCATGCGCCGTTCGTCGGGCAGATCACTGAGCGCGATATTGATGATGTCGTTGGGTAGGCGATCGAGCGCCTCGGCCTCCGCGGAGCGCAACTCCCCCGTGGCGTAGGCCTGGGTGTAGCGCATCTGCCAGTCGTCAAGGTCGTCCGTGTCGGTCTGCAGCGGCTGGCGCTTCTTCTTGCGATACGTGTTGATGAAGGCGTTGGTGAGGATGCGGAAGAGCCACGCCTTGAGGTTCGTGCCCGCGGTGAAGGACTCAAAGGCCGCGAAGGCCTTGACGAAGGTCTCCTGCACCAGGTCCTCGGCATCGGCCGGATTGCGGGTCATGCGCATCGCGGCGCCGTAGAGCTGGTCGAGGTAGGGCAGCGCGTCACGCTCAAAGCGCGCGGCGCGCTCCTCGTCGGTCTCCGGGATCACGGCGACCGCGGCATCGTCGACCTGGGCCTCATCCATCACTGCCGAGGGTACGCCGACCCCCGCGGGCCCGAGATCGGGCCGCACAGCAGGCAGACCCTCCACGGGGGGCATCGACGCCTGACTGGTCAGCACGCAGGCGTAAACGCCGAGACCGACGGTGTCATTCCCCGACGGGATTCACCAGATCCGGCCCCTGGTTGCGCACGGAGTTGACCGCGGTCGACACCGGGTAGATGTCCCAGAAGCCTCCCGGCGTCGGGGCCAGCAGCTCGGCCAGCACCTCTGGTCCCGGAGTCTGCGGATCCAGCCAGGCCGCGCGCTGCTCGGGCAGCACCGCGATGGGCATGCGGTCATGGATCTGCCCGACGTTATCGCGCGCCGCCGTGGTGATGATCGTCGTCGACAGCAGCCACGCACGCGGATCCT
>JBMOIL010000202.1:0-3669 GCA_049317345.1 Candidatus Nanopelagicales bacterium | reverse complement strand
CGCGCCCCGCCCCGCCGCCTCGCGCCCCGCCCCGCCGCCTCGCGCCCCGCCCCGCCGAGTGGTCACTTGTTCAGGCGACACGCCGGGCAAACCGCTCCACAAGTGACCACTCGGCGCGGCGTGGAAGCGACTAGGAGATGCGGATCTCGGTCATCTCGTGGACCTCGGGGTACGTCGAGTCCTCCACCGCGTGGGGTTCGCCGGCACGGCGGACTCGCACGACCTGCCAGCCGGCATCGCTCGCGGCATCCAGCTCAGCGACGACATCAGAACAGAACAGCAACGACCCCGGATCTGCGCCGATCGCCTCGGCGATGGCGCGATACGCGGACGCCTCGCGCTTGGGACCGGCATTGGCGGTGTCGTAGTAGCCACTCATCCACGGAGTCAGGTCGCCGGCGGGGGAGTGCGCGTACCAATTGCGCTGTGCGAGCACCGACCCTGAGGAATAGACGGAGATGGGGAGGCCTGCGTCATGCCAGTCACTCAGGGCGGTGATGGCGTCGGGGAAGAAGTGCGAGGTCAGGTCTCCATTGGCGAATCCCTGCTCCCAGATCAACCCCTGGAGAGTCTTGAGCGGAGTCACCTTGCGGTCGGCGTCGGTCCACTCCGTGAGAGCCGTGACGACCTGGTCGTGTGCAGGGTCTGCCACGCCGATCTCGGCGCCCACTGACGCGATGACCGTAGCCGTCTCCGGCTCACTGGCGTGCGCCTCGATCCAGGGGGCGAACCGCTCGCGCGCGTAGGGGAAGAGGACGTCGTAGACGAAGGCTGAGGCGCTCGTCGTACCCTCAATGTCCACGATCACATGACGTACGCCGGTGAAGTCGACCACGATCCAGGAGGCTACATGTCGAAGGCCGATGACCTGGCGCGCGCATCCCGCCGTCTCTACGCCCTCGGCTGGATGCGCGGCACGTCAGGCAATGTGTCGGTGCTCGATGGATCCGACATCCTCGTGACGGCATCGGGCATCGATAAGTCAGCAGTCGAGATGGCTGACGCTGTGCTCATCGATGCGCGAGGCGAGGCACTCCCTGGCCAGAGCCGTCGACCCAGTGCTGAGGCACCCGTGCATGCGGCTGTCATCGCTGACGCCGGAGCCGAAGCGGTCGTGCACGTGCATTCCCTCGCCGCAGTCGAGGCGGCGGCCCGCTGGCCCGAAGGAGTGCCGCTCGTGGATGTCGAGCAGCTCAAGGGCATCGGTCGAGGGGCGCACGGCGATCACGTGGTGGTCCCTGTCGTCGCCAACTCCCAGGACATGGCGGACCTCTCCTCCCGGATCCTGGCGGCGCGGGACCCGCGCGTGCCGGGCGTCATCGTGGCCGAGCACGGCCTCTACGCCTGGGGTGCCTCGCTCGGCGAGGCCATCGATCGCACGGAGAGCTTCGACTGGCTCTTCGACCACGCCCTGCGCCTGGATCGGCTCGGACGGCCCGGGGGCTAGTGCGTTCGCCCCGGGTCGCGGCAGAATGCCCGCATGACGATGCTGACCGTGTGGGCCGACGATCGGCCCGAGACGCCAATCCTGCAGACCTCCGACCACGTCGCGATCGCCGAAGCGCTCACCCCGATCGGCGTCGTTTACGAGCACGTGCCCGTGGGCGGGCAGCTTTCTGACACCGCAACGCAGGAAGAGGTCCTCGAGGTCCACCGCCCGCTCGTGGATCGCCTCGTCGCGGAGCACGGCTACCGACTTGTCGATGTCGCACAGCTGCACCCGGTCGACTCCGACGAGTGGCGCGCTACGGCTGAGACAGCCCGTGCGAAGTTCCTCAACGAGCACACCCACGATGAGGAGGAGATCCGCTACTTCGTGGCGGGATCCGGGGTCTTCTACCTCCACGTCGACGGTCGCGTTCACGCGATGCTGTGCACGCAGGGCGATCTGCTCAGTGTGCCCGCGCTCACCACCCACTGGTTCGACATGGGCACCAGTCCCGACTTCACGGCCATCCGCTTCTTCCACGACGACGACGGCTGGGTGGGCACCTTCACGGGAAGCGATATCTCCACCCACTTCCCCACCTTCGCCGAGCTGACGGCCGCGGCAGCGCTGGTCGACGCTTCCGCATGACCGATATCGACTGGCCGGCCCTGCGCGCTGCAGCTGAGCGGGCGCGCGACCATGCCTACGCGCCGTACAGCCGTCATCCGGTGGGCGCCGCAGCCCTCACCACATCGGGCCGCATCGTCTCCGGATGCAATGTCGAGAATGCGTCGCTTGGGGTCACTCTCTGCGCCGAGTGCGGCCTCGTCAGTGAGTTGGTGCGCACGAGCCCGCCGGGCGATCGCGAGCGACTCGTCGCCTTCGCGTGTGTGGGTCCTCACCCCGGCCCGCTTCTGCCGTGTGGACGATGCCGGCAGTTGCTGCATGAGCACGGCGGTGCCGCCATCCTCATCGATCACGCCGACGGTCCCGTGCCCCTCGGTGCCCTCATCCCCGAGGCATTCGGGCCCGAGGCGATCCCGTGAGTGCGCGTCCGGGCAGCGAGGGAGCCCTCGGCGTCATCGCCGGCACCGGCTTCTACGCACTCGATGCGCTCGAGGGAGCGCGCCAGGCGATCGTCGAGACGGCGTACGGCGCCGCCCGGCTCACCATTGGGACGCTGCACGGTCGCGCAACGTGTTTTGTCTCCCGGCACGGAGTGGACCACTCCGTGCCGCCACACATGGTCAACTACCGGGCGATCATGCAGTCGCTGATCGACTCCGGAGTCACAGAGATCCTCGCCATCAACGTCGTGGGTGGCATCGGCCACCCCGCCGGTGACCTCGTCGTCGTCGATGACTTCATCGACTTCACCAAGCTGCGACCGGTCACGTTCTTCGATGGATCGACTCCTGAGGGTGTCGTGCACGTGGACATGGGAGATCCCTACGACCCGCACCTGAGGTCGACATGGCTTCGAGCCGCCAGCGATCTGGGCGTCGTTGTCACGCCGACGGGTGTCTACGGCGCCTTCGAGGGCCCACGCTTTGAGACCAAGGCTGAGATCCGCATGGCCCGTGCCGCAGGCGTGACGGTTGTCGGCATGACCGGGGTCCCCGAGGTCGTCCTCGCTGCCGAGCGAGCCATCCCCTACGCGAGCCTGTGCCTGGTCGCCAACCCTGCGGCCGGGCTGAGCCCGGAGCCGATCACCATCGAGGAGGTCACCGCGGTCGTCGCCGAGGGAGCCGCGACGGTGGCTGCGATTCTCGGACGAGCGGCCGCGATTCTCGCGGGGGCGCAGTGAGCGTCGATCTCGTCATCCGCGGGGCGCGCTATGCGCTCATGTGCGATGACTCCGGAAGCGTCATGGAGCACGCTGATATCGCCATCGACGATGGGCGCATCGTGAGCGTGGGCGAGGTCGGCGTAGACGCGCACACGGTGATCGATGCGCGCGGCCTGCTCGTCATGCCAGGACTTGTCAATCTGCACACGCATCTGGCCATGACGCTTCTGCGCGGCATTGCCGAAGGGGTCGATCTCCAGGGATTCCTCGAGCGTGTGTGGGCTGAGGAAGCACGCATCATGGACCCCGCCGGTGTCTACGCCGGCACGCGGCTGGGCGCCCTCGAGGCAGTCCTCGGTGGCACCACGACCGCGCTCGACATGTACTTCCACCCCGCCGAGGCTCATCGTGCGGCGGTCGACGTCGGCCTGCGCCACGTGACGGGCCCGGT
>JBMOIL010000201.1:0-3674 GCA_049317345.1 Candidatus Nanopelagicales bacterium | reverse complement strand
CGGTCAAGGATGCGCTTGGTGGTGTCGATCTCGTAGATGTTCTCGACGCCTTGGAGGAGCGCAGCCATCCGCTCCAGGCCCATGCCGGTGTCGATGTTCTTCGCGGGAAGTGGCTTCAGGACGTCGAAGTCCTCCTTGGACCGGACGGCCGAGAGCTCCTCCTGCATGAAGACGAGGTTCCACACCTCCAGGTAGCGGTCCTCGTCGACCACGGGACCGCCTTCGCGCCCGTAGGCGGCTCCGCGGTCGTAGTAGATCTCCGAGCAGGGGCCGCCGGGGCCGGGAACTCCCATTGACCAGTAGTTGTCCTTGGGGCCACGCCGCTGGATGCGCTCCCGCGGGACGCCGACCGTGTGGTGCCAGATATCCGCTGCTTCATCGTCATCGTCGTACACGGTGACCCAGAGCCGGTCCTCGCCGAAACCGAAGCCTCCGTCGGCGATGCTTCCGGTGAGCAGATCCCAAGCGAAGGGAATCGCCCCCTCCTTGAAGTAGTCGCCGAAGGAGAAGTTGCCGGCCATTTGGAAGAAGGAGGCGTGACGCGTGGTCTTGCCTACCTCCTCGATGTCGAGGGTGCGCACGCACTTCTGCGCACTGGTCGCCCTCGGGTACGGCGGCGGTGCCTCGCCGAGGAAATATGGCTTGAAGGGCACCATGCCGGCGTTGACGAACAGCAGCGTCGGGTCATCGAGGAGCAGGGAGGCAGAGGGAATGACCTGGTGGCCGCGCTCCGCGAAGAACTTCAGGAATCTTGTGCGGATCTCAGCGGAATCCATCAGCCCGCCGTCCGTGACTCGGCAAGCACTCGCGCCGCCGCGGCTCCCGTGACGGGAGCCGAACGCACCTGCGGCGGCTGCGGCGCCGCGGCACCGGAGACGTTCTCCAGGAGTGTCCGCGCCGATGCGGCCACGGATGAGGCCGACAGGGTCGCGGCCTGCACGCTGCCCACGACCCCGCGCTCACGCGCCTCCTCGAGCAGCTTCTGGCCGCGCCGGTAGGCGATCACCCCTGCCGTCGCCCCCAGGGCGATCCACACTGTCCTGCGCATGGCCGGAGCCTAACGCTCGTGCTGTGATCCGTCCGGGGTGCCGCCCTCGCGCAGGCGCGCCACCCGCTCGGCGATGTCCGCCCACGCTGCCTCGGCTCCGTGCCGGGTCGGCTCGTAGTAGACGTGCCCCACCAGCGGGTCGGGGAGGTACTGCTGTGCGGAAACTCCGACAGGATCGTCGTGCGGGTAGCGGTAGCCCAGGCCGTGACCGAGCGGGCGCGCTCCCGGATAGTGCGCATCGCGCAGGTGCGCCGGCACGGTGCCGATGCGCCCTGAGCGCACATCGGCCTGGGCGGCGTCGATCGCCTTGATGACGGCGTTGGACTTGGGGCTGAGCGACAGGTGAATCGTCGCGTGCGCGAGCGTGAGACGACCCTCGGGCATCCCCAGCAGCGCCACCGCCTGGGCAGCGGCCACGGCCGTCTGCAGTGCGGATGGATCCGCCATGCCGATGTCCTCACTTGCCAGGATCATCAGTCGCCGTGCGATGAATCGGGGGTCCTCGCCCGCCTCGATCATGCGGGCGAGGTAGTGCAGGGCAGCATCGGGATCACTCCCTCGCACGCTCTTGATGAAGGCGCTGATGACGTCGTAGTGCTGATCTCCGTCACGGTCATAGCGGACCGCAGCCGTGAGGACCGCCGCTTCCACATCCTCGAGAGCGACCTCCGTGCCGGACCCACGCGTCGACGTGACCAGGCCCGCGACCGCGTCCAGTGCCGTGAGCATCCGCCGGGCGTCACCGCCGGCGATGCGCAGCAGATGATCCCGGGCCTCGGGGCTCACCGTCACTGCTCCGCCGAGCCCGCGCGGATCTGCCACGGCACGATCGAGGAGACCACTGAGGTCGTCGTCGTTCAGCGACTGCAGTGTGAGTACGACGCTGCGCGAGAGCAGTGGCGAGACCACCGAGAAGCTCGGATTCTCGGTGGTGGCGGCGATGAGTGTCACCCAGCCGTTTTCCACTGCCGGCAGGAGTGCGTCCTGCTGAGTCTTGCTGAACCGATGAACCTCGTCGACGAAGAGCACGGTGCCACGACCCTGCATGCCCAGCGCCGACCGCGCGCCCTCGATCACCTCGCGCACATCTTTGACTCCCGCGGTGACCGCCGACAGTTCCACGAAGCGCGCGCCGGTTGCCCGCGACACCAGATGCGCGAGCGTCGTCTTCCCCGTGCCCGGCGGACCCCACAGGATCAAGGACACGGCCGCAGCCGGATCACCCTCGAGGAGACGGCGAAGCGGACTGCCCTCCGCGATGAGATGCCGCTGGCCCACGAGGTCCTCGATGGTGCGCGGCCGCATGCGCACCGCGAGAGGTGCTCCCGGGCGCTCGGGGCCGGAGCCCTCGTCGAAGAGCGTGGCAGCCATGGCAGCGGAGCCTACGCAGTCGCGGAGGAGCCACTACTCCTCGGCGTCGGGGGACGGGGGTCCTCCCTGGATGAGCGCCGACATGTATCGGCCCCGCTCGACGAACCCCACCGATCGGTACGCGCGCGCCGCCGGCTCGTTGCCGGCGTACATCTCCAGCGTCACGCTGGGGACTCCCTGCTCCAGGGCAGCAGACGCCAGTCCGGCGGTGACAGCCCGACCCAGACCACGACCTCGATACTCCGGGTCGGTGCAGATGCTCACCAGGTGTGCGTCGCCACTCGACGAGGTGGTCCATGCCCCGACAGCTACCAGGCGGTCGCCCTCGATGATGCCCCGCCACTCATTGATCTTGGGATCCCCGGCATACATGTACGCCGACGACGAGTGCGCGAGCAACGGATCGATACGCGGATCGTCAGGCGCCAGCAGCGTCAGCTGCACCGAGTGCGCACTTGCGAGCATCGATCCGGGGGAAATCGGGTCCGTAAGTGCGCACTCGGCGGCAGGCGGGGCGCCGACGAGCTCCCAGAGCGACCAGTGGCCCGGGTCGGGGCCGCGCAGGTCCGCGGGCAGATGCGCGAAGACTTCGTCGTGCACCGTCACTCCATCGAAGCCGTGTCCGCGCAGCGAATCGATCAGCACCAGGATGCGGGCTGGGTCGTCTCCCAATCCCGTCGCCCAGGTCTCCCCCGATTTACGCCCGGTGCGCAGGAAGACCACGTGATCGCCGTCGATCGCATACGCCCCGATCGCACGGTCATCGACGCGCAGGCGCAGGAACGGGTCAGTCGGCCGGGCTTGGCGCAGCGGGTGCTGCATCGATCCCAGCCTCCTTGCGCTGCTTGGGCGTGATCGACGTCGGTGCGCCGGTGAGGGGATCCTGACCGCCACCCGTCTTGGGGAAGGCGATGACGTCGCGGATGCTCGAGGCACCCGCGAGGAGCATCGCCACACGGTCGAGACCGAAGGCGATGCCACCGTGCGGCGGTGGTCCGTACTGGAAGGCCTCGAGGAGGAAGCCGAACTTCGACTGCGCCTCGTCTTCACCCATGCCGAGAAGGGCAAACACGCGCTCCTGCACGTCCTTGCGATGGATACGGACCGAGCCGCCGCCGATCTCATTGCCGTTGCACACCATGTCGTAGGCCCAGGCCAGCGCCTGATCGGGCGCCGACTCAAAGGTGTCGATCCACTCCGCATTGGGCGAGGTGAAGGGATGGTGCACGGCGGTCCAGCCGAGCGAGCCGTCGTC
>JBMOIL010000200.1:0-3676 GCA_049317345.1 Candidatus Nanopelagicales bacterium | reverse complement strand
CGCGCGTGAAGGGTGAGCGCTCGCTCGGACTGTCGTGCACCCACCGCTCGACGTCGGCAGGGGTGTAGCCGGGTGGGATGCTCACGCCCCGACCCTAGTGGCCACCCCTGACCGGCCCAGCGGGTTAGCGGCTTTCCGACGTCGCGGCACCGAGGCTGGACCGCGCCGCCTCCAGGCGTGCGACGGGCACCCGGAAGGGCGAGCAGGATACGTAGTCCAGTCCGACCTCGTCGAAGAAGTGCACGGACTCAGGATCGCCGCCGTGCTCCCCGCAGACCCCGCACTTGAGCTTGGGGCGCACCGCACGTCCGCTTTCCACAGCCATGCGCACCAGGGCTCCCACGCCCTCGCGGTCGATCGACTCGAAGGGAGAGACGCCGAAGACGCCCCTGTCGAGGTAGGTGGAGAAGAACGCTGCCTCCACATCGTCACGACTAAAGCCCCAGGTCGTCTGGGTGAGATCGTTGGTGCCGAAGGAGAAGAATTCCGCTGCCTCGGCGATCTGTCTCGCCGTGAGCGCGGCGCGCGGCAACTCGATCATCGTCCCGATGGGAAAGCGCAATCGGCAACCCTGGGACTCCTCGACCTCAGCGAGCACATGAGCCGCTTCCTCCACGACAAGTTCGAGCTCTTGGATCGAGCCGACGAGCGGGATCATGATCTCCGCGCGCGGGTCGCCACCGGCCTTCTGGCGCGCACAGGCCGCTTCGGCGATCGCTCTCACCTGCAGCGCGAAGAGCCCGGGCAGGACGAGGCCGAGGCGAACGCCGCGCAGGCCCAGCATGGGGTTCTGCTCGTGGAGGCGATTGACCGCCTGGAGCATGCGCAGATCGGTCTCGTACTTCTCGCCGCGTTCCTCGGCGAGCGCCACACGGATCGCGAGATCCGTGCGGTCTGGGAGGAACTCATGCAGGGGAGGGTCGATGAGCCGGATGGTGACGGGCAGGCCGTCCATGGCGTCGAGGATGCGAATGAAGTCTTCGCGCTGGAGAGGCAGGAGGGCGTCTAGAGCCGCGCTGCGCTCCTCTTGGTTTGTGGCGAGGATGAGGCGCTCGACGTACTGCTTGCGATCGCCGAGGAACATGTGCTCGGTCCGCAGCAAGCCGATGCCCTCCGCCCCCATGCGCCGCGCACGTGCCGCGTCGGGCGCGGTGTCGGCATTGGCGCGCACGAGCATGCGACGTGACCGATCAGCATGGCGCATGATGCGGTCGACCGACTTGATGAGTTCGCGAGTCGCGTCGTCAGCGTCGTGGAGAGCCGAGGCCACGCCTTCCTCGAAGTAGCGGACAACGGGGCTCGCGACGACGGGCACCTCACCGAGGAAGACCTGGCCAGTGCTGCCGTCGATCGAGAGCACGTCTCCCTCCGAGATGACGGTGCCGTCAGGAGCGGTGATGCGCTTGGCTGACGTGTCGACCGTGAGTTCCTCGGCACCGCAGACGGCGGTCTTGCCCATGCCGCGGGCCACGACCGCAGCATGGGACGTCTTGCCTCCTCGGCTCGTGAGGATGCCCACCGCGGCCACCATGCCCTCGAGGTCATCGGGATTGGTCTCACGGCGCACGAGAATCACGTCACGGCCGGCTTCAGCCCACTCGGTGGCCGTGCGGGAGTCGAAGACGACAGCGCCCACCGCGGCGCCGGGCGATGCGCTCACGCCGCGGGCGAGGAGGTGGTGTCCGGTGTCATTGGCGAAGCGCGGGAACATCAACTGCACGAGCTGGGCACCCGACACTCGGCGTACCGCCTCATCGGCATCGATGACGCCCTCGTCTACGAGTTGCACGGCGATCCGGAACGCCGCCGCCGCGGTCCGTTTGCCCACGCGGGTCTGCAGCATCCACAACTTGCCGCGCTCGACGGTGAACTCGATGTCGCACAGGTCCTGGTAATGAAGCTCGAGCCGGCGCATGATGTCGAGGAGTTCTTCGTAGACCTCTGGGTCGCGCTCCCCCAACTCGACCAGGGGCATCGTGTTGCGGATCCCGGCCACCACATCTTCGCCCTGGGCATCGGGGAGATAGTCGCCATAGACGCCCGGTGCTCCTGTGGCCGGGTCCCGCGTAAATGCCACTCCGGTGCCCGAGCCCTCGCCAAGATTGCCGAAGGCCATGGCCTGCACATTGACCGCGGTGCCGAGGTCGTGCGGGATGCGTTCGCGCCGCCGATAGAGCCGTGCCCGGTCGGTATTCCACGAGCGGAAGACGGCCAGGATCGCGAGATCCAGCTGCTCCCGGGGATCCTGCGGGAAATCCCGGCCCGCGTTCTCGAGGATGATCGCCTTGTATGCCCCCACGATATCCTTGAGCGCAGGCACGGGGATGTCGACATCCGAGGCGACGCCCGCGTCGGACTTCGCCTTGTCGAGGACCTCCTCGAAGTAGTGGCCCGGAATGTCGAGCACGGTCTTGCCAAACATCTGGATGAGCCGACGATAGGAATCCCAGGCGAAGCGCTTGTCAGCGGAAATACGTGCCATACCCTTGACGCTGGCGTCATTCAGACCGATGTTGAGGACTGTCTCCATCATCCCGGGCATGGAGTAGCGCGCACCCGATCGCACGGAGACGAGCAGCGGATCGTCCGGGTCACCGAGCCTGCGACCCATGCGGTCTTCGAGTCGGTCAAGTTGCGCACTCACCTGGGCGCCTAGCTCAGCGGGCTCTTCGCCCTGCTCGAGATACGCGCGGCACGCCTCGGTGGTGATCGTGAAGCCAGGAGGCACGGGCAGACCCAGGCGGGTCATCTCGGCAAGGTTTGCCCCTTTGCCTCCGAGGAGGTCAGACTGGCCACGGCTGCCTCGCGCGAAGTCGTAGACGTAGGTCCGCACCGGCACATGCGACCACGCCGCAAGCGCTTGCCGCCAGCGACTTGGCGTGCCTGTGCCGTCAGGCGGACCGGTCCTTCAGGCGGACCGCGGCGCGCCCAGGCCACCCCGGCAGCCAAAGCAAGACTTCCGCGGCGGCCAAAGTCTTGATTTCCCGGCGAGCCTTCGCGCCAACATGACACGGGCAGGCGCCCGAATAGCGAGCAGGCTCAGCGAAGAGTCCGGCTCAGCGGGACCCGATCCTCGCCGGGGCCGTCGTAATCGGGCACCACGGGTCCGATCTCGAAGCCGAGGGCCGCATGGAAGGCCAAGGATGTGGTGTTAACGGGCGAGGTGACCGCTGCGATGCGCGAGCGCCCCGCAGCCTTCGCCTCACGTGCGACCCGGGTATAGAGCTCGCGACCCAGACCGGAAATCCGAAGGGCCGGGTCCACTCCGATGAAGTGGACATAGACGGTCTGCGCATCAGTCGGCGACAGGAACGCAATGACGAATCCCACGAGGCGACCGTCGTCATCCTCGACGACGTACGACATATCTGCGAAGTGGTCCACGAAGAGACGTGGCAGCATCGCAACCATCTGGCGACCACCCCACCACTCGTCGACCACCGCAACGATGCGCCCGTGGTCGGAGCGCTCGGGTCGACGCCAGTTCAGCACAATCCTCAGCCGCCGCTCACGGAGAGCTCGGCCTCGCGCACGCACGCCGCATCGGCCGCGTCGAGATAGGGCGAGTCGAGCCAGCCGTCAGGCAGGGCGGGCGGGCGCTCGCCGCCGGTGCGACCGCGGGGGGCGGCCATGACGGCCTCGTCGGGAGGCTGATGGGGGTCGATCTGCGAGAGCC
>JBMOIL010000199.1:0-3684 GCA_049317345.1 Candidatus Nanopelagicales bacterium | reverse complement strand
GTGCAGAAGAGCACCGGAGTCCAGTCGCCCTCGGCGCGCATGCGACGACAGATCTCCGTGCCATCCATGCCCGGCAGGCCGACGTCCAGGATGATCGCGTCCGGGTGCTGATCGCGCACGGCGATGAGCCCACGCACACCATCGGATTCGACGGCAACGACATAGCCCGCGCGTTCGAGGTAGAGCCTCAGGACATCGGCGATCGGCGCCTCGTCCTCCACGATGAGGACGAGCGACTTGCGATCGGCGGGAGCCAAGGCGGTTGTGGATGCGATGACGAGCGTCAGGCGTGCTGACGTGGCTTGCCGAGGCCGGCTGCCTTCATCACGCCACCGGCGATGCCCCCGAGGGCGACGATTCCCGCGCCCACCCAGAAGGCCAGCCATGAGCCCAAGACGAGACCCACGGTGGATACGAGGAAACCCAGCGTGATCAGGACGACGAGGGTCCATGCCGCTGGGGTGGAACCGTGACTGCCGGCGCTCATCGCTCCTCCTCGGACCGGGTATCGGGTGGTGCGCTCCCCATTGAACCAGGGATCGTGCCCGCCGAGTCGCCGGGCTCGTCGACGATGCTGGGATCCTCTCCCCGATCAAGTGCATCCCAGGCGGCAGCGGCGCTCGGCGCTCGGGTGGCGCTCTCAGGTCGCGAGTATCGAGCACCGAGCCTCGGCCAGGCCGGGCCATCCAGCAGGGCGAGCAGCCCGCACACGAGCATCGCCAGACCGGAGAGGACCGCCAGCAGCCACCACGCGGTGATACTCACCGATGTCGAGTCCGCTTCCGCCGCGTCCCCCAGCGCGGCCGCGACAAACGTGCCACCGCCTCCTGTCGCCGCCTCGGTCAGCCCGAAGGCCACGGCGCTCGCACCCGCAGCACCGCCGGCCAGCAGCACCACAGCCCCCGTGACCCGCCGCCCCCACGTGCGCGTGGCGAGCAGTGCCGCGATTGCCGCGAGCCCGACCCAGCCCATGGCTCCGCCCAGCGGTGCGAGGTCGCGCCCCGCGAGGGTGACCTCGCGTGCGGGAGCCGCATCGGTCGCGGAGCCCGCGAAGACAGGCACGAGCGCGACGACCCAGGTCGCGCCGTAGGACACGAGCACGCCGAGGGAGGCGAGCCCGAGCACCAGCAGCACACCGGCGAAACGACGACCCGCGGGCATCACGTGTCTCCGATCCCGCGCAGGGTGCCGGCGATCGCCACCGCCCGGAGCACGGCGGCCGCCTTCGCCCGGCACTCGGCATCCTCGGAGGCAGGATCGGAGTCCGCCACGACACCGGCACCCGCCTGGACGTGTGCGCGATCGCCGCGAATGAGCGCGGTGCGGATCGCGATGGCCGTATCGAGGTCGCCCGCGAAGTCGACGTAGCCGACCACTCCGCCATAGAGGCCTCGGCGAGCGGGCTCGAGGTCGTCGATGATCGACATCGCGCGAGGCTTCGGCGCACCCGACAGCGTGCCGGCCGGGAAGGTCGCGACGAGGGCATCGAGTGCCGTGCGGTCCGGCTCCAGCGCTCCCACCACGGTCGAGACCAGGTGCATCACGTGGGAGTAGCGCTCGACCTGCATGAACTCCACGACCTCGACCGATCCGGGGAGACACACGCGCCCCAGGTCGTTGCGCCCGAGGTCCACGAGCATGAGGTGCTCCGCACGCTCCTTCTCGTCGGCCAGGAGACCCTCGACCAGCGCCGCATCCTCCTCGGCGGTAGCGCCACGCGGGCGCGTCCCCGCGATGGGATGCACTCGGCATCGACCTTCGTTGACCGTGACCAGGGCCTCCGGCGATGAGCCCACGATGTCGAAGTCCACGCCATGCCCATCCACCCGCGGAATGCGCAGCAGGTACATGTAGGGGCTGGGATTCGTGACGCGCAGCACGCGGTAGACATCGAGAGCGCTCGCCGGGCAGCGCGCGTCGAACCGCTGCGAGACGACGACCTGGAAGGCATCACCCGCGCGAATGAGCTCCTGGGCCGCTAGGACGCTCTCCCGGAACTCCTCCGGTGTCGTGCGGTCGACGACCTCGGTGGTCGCGTCCGGATCGTAGGTCGCCACGGTGGAGGGTGCCGCCTGCTCGAGATCGCGCTCCATGACGTCGAGCCGCGCGATGGCATCGTGCCACGCCTCGTCGATGCGCTCATCGGTGTTGTCGACGTTCACGGCGTTGGCGATGAGCAGCACCGTGCCGTCGGCATGGTCCAGGACCGCGAGGTCGGTCGCGAGGAGGAATCCGAGCTCAGGCACGCGCAACTCATCGGGATTGCCGTCGGCGACGCGCTCCCACCGGCGGACGGCGTCGTAGGCCAGGTAGCCGACCATCCCTCCGGTGAGCGGAGGCAGGCCCTCGGCACGGTCGGTGCGCAGGAGTTCGACGGTGGCGCGCAGCGCCGTGAGCGGATCGCCCTCGCGCGGGACGTCGAGCGGGGGCGTGCCCCACCAGGCCACGGCCCCGTCGCGTTCGGTGAGGAGTGCGCTGCTGCGTACGCCGACGAAGGAGAAGCGCGAGTACGCGCGGCCATGCTCGGCCGACTCCAGGAGGAAGGTGCCCGGTCGCTCCTGGGCGAGCTTGCGGTAGAGGCCAACCGGAGTCTCGCCATCGGCGAGCAGGCGGCGGACCACGGGGATCACGCGCCGCCCAGGCGCGAGCTCGCGAAAGCGGTCGAGTGCGGGTGCGGTGCCACCCGGGGCCGGGAGAGGGAAGCCCCAGGCACGACGCTCGCTCACGTGCGTGGATCCGGCAGGGGCGTGAAACAGGTGCGCGATCCGGTGTGACACGCAGCCCCGTGCTGATCGACGAGCAGGAGGACGGTGTCGCCGTCGCAGTCGATGCGGACCTCACGCACCTCCTGGACGTTGCCCGACGTCTCGCCCTTGACCCAGTACTCCTCGCGACTGCGTGACCAGTAGGTGGCCCGGCCGGTCTCGCGCGTGCGGCGCAGGGCCTCGTCGTCCATCCACGCCAGCATGAGCACCTCACCGGTGTCCCACTGCTGGACGACGACGGGGACCAGCCCACGATCGTCGAAGCGCACCCCGGTCACGTCGCCATTGTCCGCTATCGGGGCGCGCGCGCGGCCGGTGGGCGGACCGGGAGCCCCGCGGCCGCGAGCGCAGCCTTGACCTCGGCGATGGTGACGTCGCCGAAGTGGAAGATGCTCGCCGCGAGCACAGCGTCGGCGCCTGCCTCGACGGCCGGGACCGCGTGCTCGGCACGTCCCGCCCCGCCGCTTGCGATGATCGGGACATCGACGCACCCGCGCACCGCGCGAATCAACTCCAGGTCGAAGCCATCGCGCGTGCCGTCGGCGTCCATGGAGTTGAGCAGGATCTCCCCCACCCCACGGTCGACCGCCTCCCTGACCCAGGCGACGGTGTCGCGTCCCGTGCCCTCACGACCCCCGTGGGTGGTCACCTCGAATCCCGAAGCTGTGCCGGGCGCTCGACGCGTATCAACCGACAGCACGACGCACTGGGATCCGAACTGCAGGGCCGCTTCGTCGATGAGCTCAGGACCGACGACGGCAGCGGTGCTGAGGCTGACCTTGTCGGCGCCGGCGCGCAGGAGTCGGTCGAAGTCGCCCACGGACCGCACGCCCCCGCCGACGGTGAGCGGGATGAAGACCTGGTCGGCGGTACGGCGGACCATGTCGTACGTCGTCTCGCGCTCCCCGGACGACGCCGT
>JBMOIL010000198.1:0-3710 GCA_049317345.1 Candidatus Nanopelagicales bacterium | reverse complement strand
TCATCTGCCAGTTCATCTTCCAGCCCGGCACGTACGACGACGACTTTCATCGCCTCGACGGTGAGATCGACACCTTCGCGCGCTCACTTCCCGGATTCCGCGCGACGGAGACCTGGCAGTCGGCTGACGGCGCGGTCGTCAATGCGACGTACTACTTCGATGACATGGCGTCGGTGCGCCAGCTCTCGCAGTTCCCGCAGCACCTCGAGGCGAGGAGCCAATACCAGCGCTGGTACGACGGCTACCAGATCGTCGTCAGCGAAGTGACCGCGACGTACGGCGACGGTCGGCTGCCGCACGTGACAGGATCACGGCCATGAGTGACGACTTCTCGGCCCTGGCCTACTCCGTTGAGCGCACCTACCCGGTCGACGTCGATCGCATGTGGAGCGCGTGGACTGATGCATCGGAGCTCGAGCAGTGGTACGCCCCGACGGACCTCAGCGTCGTCCCGGGCTCGGTCGTCTCCGATGCGGTCATCGGCGGCCGCTGGGCGGTAGCTGTTGATGCGACGGCGTACGGGCACATCGCCTACTTCTGGGGCCGCTACGACGACGTCTCACCGGGCTCGCGCCTCATCCACTCGCTCAGCTACTCCCAGGACGAGGCCGACTTCGTCGCCCACGACGATGATGCGCCGTACCACGACATCGTCATCGACATGGAGTCACGCGACGGCGGCACCTGGGTGCGCTTCGCGCAGTATGGCGACATGCCCGCGGAGCAGGCCGCGATGGCTCAGGCCGGTATGGAGAGCTACTTCGACTCCCTCGGCCAGCACCTCGGCATCAGCTGACCGCAGCGCGCGGCGCCAAGCCCTCCGATCGCAGCTCGAGTGAAGCCAGTTCGGCGATCACGGCTTTATCCCCTCGTCGCCACGCACCCGCGGGGTCGTCGCTGATACGCGCGAGCAGGTGCAGGGGCTGACGCGCCATCGCGCGCAAGGCAAAGAGGTCGAGGTCATCGGTCGAGTCGAGGAAGCGCCGGGCTGCGGTGGCGCGCCGGATGAAAGCGACACGGATGGGCACCCACAGCATCGCCCATGAAGCGATGCCGAGCACGGCGAGCGCGATCGCGAGGAAGCGCGCGAGCACGGATACGGCGTCCGCGGATGCTTGGCCCGCCTCGGCGATCGACACCGACGCGCTGCTCATCCCGTCGAAGGGCGACTGCAGTGCACCGCCGATGAGCGGTACGCCGGCCAGCACCTCACCGGCGCTCGCGAAGCGGTCGGACATGTCGGTTGCACTGTCGGCGACGGCGAGCCCGGGCGCGGCGAGGTTCATCACCAGGTCGTAGAGGCGAAGGGCGATCCAGATCCAGAGCGCGCTCCACAGCACGAGCCATGCGTCGCCGAGAATCTGGCGCGTGCGTCGCGCGGGGATCTCCGAGTACCAGGTCATGTCCACTCCCTCATTCGCACTGCGCCCACCGTAGGCTCCCGGCATGGCCATCGCCCTGCAGCGGGTCCCCGGTGAGTACGCCGCGCACCGCCTAGCCCCCGACGCCGCGATCCCCGCGGAGGCGTGGGACGCGCCCTTCGTCAGCATCGGTCGGTCACCTGATGAGTTGAGCATCATCACGGGCAATGGCATCCACATCGATAGCGAGAGCAAGGTGGGGCCCTGGCTCGCCTACCGCGTGCCCGGCGCCATCGACTTCTCCGCCACCGGCATCATGGCCGCGCTCACCGCGCCGCTCGCCGAGGCGGGCATCGGGATCCTTGGCATCTCGACATACGACACCGACTACCTGCTTGTCCACGCCGATGCGGGAGTGGCAGCGGAGATCGCCTGGCGCGCGGCCGGCATCGAGATCGAGTGACCGTCGTCGTTGCCGCCGCCATCGAGCGCGACGGCCGCTATCTCGCTGCGCGGCGTACCAAGCCCGACTGGGCCGCGGGTCGCTGGGAGTTCCCCGGCGGCAAGGTGGAGCCTGGCGAGAGCGAGGCCGATGCCCTGGCGCGCGAGATCCGCGAGGAGCTCGGCGTCGAGATCTCCGTCGGCGAGCGCGTGCCCGGGGAGTGGCCCCTGCACGACGACCTCGTGCTGCACCTCTACGTCGCCTCGTTGATCGACGGCGAACCGCAACCGCTGGACCACCACGATGAGTTGCGCTGGGTCACGCCGGACGAGTTCGACGACGTCGCCTGGTTGGAGTCAGACGTCGATGCGGTGACCATCTTGGCTCGCCTCGTGGGTTCTTGACGACCCTCCCAATGCGCCGAGTGTGCAGTTGCGTGCTCGAATGCGGCACGTCTTCACTTCGTAAGTGCGCAGTCGGTCCTGCAAGAGGCGGGTCAGTCCAGAACTCGGCCACCGCGTAGGGTCTCGGGGTGACTGCCACCCGCTCGGACCTCCGCAATGTCGCCATCGTCGCCCACGTCGACCACGGCAAGACCACTCTCGTCGACGCCATGCTGTGGCAGTCCGGGGCCTTCCGTGCCAACCAGGATGTCGACGACCGGGTCATGGACTCGATGGACCTGGAGCGCGAGAAGGGCATCACGATCCTCGCCAAGAACACCTCGGTGAAGTACGCCGGACCGTCGGCCCCCGAGGGTGGCGTCACCTTCAACATCATCGACACCCCCGGCCACGCCGACTTCGGCGGAGAGGTCGAGCGCGGCCTGGAGATGGTCGACGGCGTCGTCCTGCTCGTCGACGCCTCCGAGGGCCCCCTGCCCCAGACCCGCTTCGTGCTGCGCAAGGCGCTCGCTAAGAAGTTGCCCGTCGTCCTCGTCATCAACAAGGTCGACCGCCCCGACGCCCGCATTGCCGAGGTGGTCGACGAGGCCTACGAACTCTTCCTCGACCTCGATGCCACCGAGGAGCAGATCGACTTCCCGATCGTCTACTGCTCGGCTAAGGCCGGTCGCGCGTCACTCGAGCGCACCGCCGATGGCGGGATGCCCGCGGAGGAGAATCTCGAGTCGCTCTTCGCGACACTCATCGACGCGATCCCCGCGCCGTCATACGACGAGGATGCGCCGCTGCAGGCGCATGTCACCAACCTCGACGCATCGCCGTACCTCGGTCGTCTCGCGCTGTGCCGCGTGCACCAGGGCACGATCCGCAAAGGCCAGCAGGTCGCGTGGATGAAGTCCGACGGCTCCGTCGAGAGGGCCAAAGTCGTCGAGCTGCTCATGACCGAGGCCCTCGACCGCGTGCCGGTCGACAGCGCGGGCCCCGGCGACATCATCGCCGTCGCCGGCATGGCCGACATCACGATCGGGGACACCCTCGCCGACCCGGACAACCCCATTGCCCTGCCGGTCATCACGGTGGACGAGCCCTCGATTTCGATGACCATCGGCATCAACACCTCGCCCCTGGCGGGGCGCAGCGGTGGCACCAAGCTCACCGCCAACATGGTGAAGACCCGCCTCGACCAGGAACTCATCGGCAACGTCTCCATCCGCGTGCTGCCCACCGAGCGCCCCGACACCTGGGAGGTGCAGGGCCGCGGTGAGCTCCAGCTCGCGATCCTCGTCGAGATGATGAAGCGCGAGGGCTTCGAGCTGACCGTCGGGAAGCCCCAGGTCGTCACCCGCATGGTCGACGGCAAGTTGCACGAACCGATGGAGCGCCTGTCCGTCGACATCCCCGAGGACTACCTCGGCGTGGTCACTCAGCTCATGGCATTGCGCAAGGGTCGCATGGAGCAGATGGTCAACCACGGCACCGGCTGGGTGCGCATGGAATATCTCG
>JBMOIL010000197.1:0-3722 GCA_049317345.1 Candidatus Nanopelagicales bacterium | reverse complement strand
CCACCCCCCACTCCCTTCTTGTGCCAGGATCGTTGAGCCATGTCCACGATTGATCCCGCTCAGACGGACCTTGGGTTCACGGACCCGGACCCACGTCGATCCGGTCCGCTCGATCGCGTGCCCGCGATCGTCATCCCTGTCGTGTCGGTGCTCCTTGCCTTCACGTTCGGCGGCATCCTCATCTGGCTCCAGGGGGTCAATCCCCTCGAGGCCTACCGGGTGCTCTTCAGCGACGCCCTCGGCTCGGTCGCCGGCATCGAGCGCACGATGGAGAAGTCCACCCCACTCATCCTCACGGGCCTTGCCGTCGTAGTGGGTCTGCGGGCTGGTCTCTTCAACATCGGTGCCCAGGGGCAGTTGCTCATGGGCGCTATCGGTGCCGCCTGGGCGGGCTACAACTTCCAGCTCCCGCCGCTGGTCCACCTGCCCTTCGCTCTGATCTTCGGCATCCTGTGCGGTGCGGCGTGGGCATCCATCGCGGGGGCACTGCGGGCCTACCGCAACGTGTCCGAGGTCATTACGACGATCATGCTCAACAGCATCGCCATCGCGCTCGTCGACTACCTCGCAAGCAGGCCGCTCAAGGAGCCGGATCAGCCTCTGTCGCGCACGCCCGTCATCGCAGAATCCGCGATGCTTCCCTACTTTGGACCGATCCCGTCGGGGTTCATCCTCGCTCTGCTCGTTGCGGTCTTCTTTGGCTGGTTCCTCATCCGGACCACCCAGGGTTTCCGTTTCAACACCGTCGGCATGAATCCCGGAGCCGCCCGTTACGCCGGCATCCCCGTCAAGGGCACCATCCTGCTGGCCATGGCCGTGAGTGGTGGCTTGGCGGGCCTCGGCGGTGCCGTCGAGACCATGGGCATCACCGGGCGCTTCGAACCGGCCTTCAACATCGGCCTCGGCTTCGATGGCATCACCATCGCCCTCCTCGCTCGCGCCAATCCGCTTGCGACGATTCCTGCTGCTCTGCTGGTGGGCACCCTGCGTGCCGGCTCGTCGTCACTTCAATTCCAGACGGGTATCGAGCCCGAGGTCGTGAGCGTCATCCTCGCCCTCACGCTGCTCTTCGTCTCCGCCCCCGTCGTGGGCAAGTTGCTCTTCCGGAATCGCAACATCAAGCAGACCACCGTGACGAAGGGGTGGGGCACGTGAGCGCCAAGTGGGCCTATGCCCTCGCCATTGTCATCTCGGTCGGCATCGTGATCTTCTACGTGATGGACCCGACTGTGACGACGTCGGTGGTGTCCTTCTCGCTTCGCTACGCCGTGCCGCTCATCCTCGCGGCGATGGTCGGCATCATGTGCGAGCGATCAGGTGTCATCAACATCGGCATCGAAGGCCAGATGCTCATGAGCGCCTTCGCGGGCTTCTTTGGAGCAGCGCTCACGGGCAGTCTCATTCTGGGCACGATGATCGGCGTGGGGACCGGGATGATCATGGGCGCGATGCTCGCGACCGGCGCGGTGACGTGGAAGATGGATCAGATCATCGCCGGCACCATCATCAACATCTTGGCCGCAGGCCTGACCAGCTTCTTCTACGCCCAGGGCTTCACGCTCCCGGCCATCACCCCGACCGTGCGGATCCCGATTCTCGCTGACATCCCGCTGATCGGGCCGGTCTTCTTCGACAACGGCATATTCACCTACGCGGCGATCGTGAGTGCCTTGCTGCTGTGGGTGCTGCTCTTCAAGACTGTCTGGGGTTTGCGCACCCGCTCCGTGGGTGAGAAGCCCAGCGCTTCCGATACCTCGGGCATCGGCGTGCAGTCGACACGCTTCTGGAACGTCACCATCGCGGGAGGGCTCGCGGGGCTTGCCGGCGCCTATCTCTCGCTGGAGGCGGCGGGCACCTTCGAGCGCGGTCTCACGGCAGGTCGCGGCTTCACTGCTCTGGCCATCATGATCTTCGGCGCGTGGAACCCCATTGGCGCGCTGGCGGCCGCCATCTTCTTCGGGCTGACCCAGGGTGTCGCCAGCCAACTTCAGACGGATGCGATCGTCGACATTCCGCCGCAATTCGTCAACATGCTGCCCTACATCCTCACGATCGTCCTGCTCGCGATCGTGTCCGGGCGCATCAAGCCACCCGCAGCCGTCGGCCGACCATATGAGAAGGACTAGGTCATGACACCGACGCTGGAGGTCGCGCTCGAGGCCCGTGGGCTCACCAAGAGGTTCCCCGGGGTTGTCGCCAATGCCGACGTGTCCTTGCGCGTTCACCGTGGGGAGGTCCTTGCGCTGCTCGGTGAAAACGGCGCGGGCAAGTCCACACTGGTCAAGATGATCTACGGGCTTTACGAACCTGACGAGGGCGAGATCCTCATCAAGGGCGAAGCCGTGCGACTCAAGGGTCCGCGCGATGCGATTCGTCGCGGAATCGGCATGGTTCACCAGCACTTCCAACTCGTCCCGGTGTTCACTGTCGCCGAGAATGTCATCCTCGGCGACGAACCCCATCAGGGTCCCTTCGTCAACATGCGCAAGGCACGTGCGGAGGTGGCGCGCCTTGCCGAGGAGTTTGGCCTGCAACTCGATGTCGACGCGAAGGTCGAGGACCTACCCGTGGGCACGCAGCAGCGGGTCGAGATCCTCAAGGCCCTCTATCGCAAGGCCGATATCCTCATCCTCGATGAGCCCACCGCAGTGCTGACGCCGCAGGAGACCGACGACTTGCTCGACGTCATCAAGGGCTTTGCGGACTCCGGAGTGGCGGTCATCTTCATCACCCACAAGCTTCGCGAGGTCCTCGCCGTCGCGGACACGATCGAGGTCTTGCGCGGGGGACGGGTCGTGGGGACGACCAGCCCGAGTGAGACAGATGCCGCTGGTCTCGCACAACTGATGGTGGGACGCAGTGTGCTCCTCACCGTCGACAAGTCGGCGGCCGAGCCCACGGATGTCGTGCTGGATGTGGTGGGCCTCTCTGCCTCCGACGACATCGGCCTGCCCGCTGTGCGCGATGTCTCCCTGCAGGTGCGCGCTGGGGAGATCCTTGGCATCGCGGGGGTGGAGGGCAACGGCCAGCGTGAGCTCGTCCAGGCACTCACGGGCCTGCGGGCCTGCCGCGCGCAGAGCGTCACCGTCATCGGACAGGACTCGCTGGGCAAGTCGCCGCGCGCTATTCATGCGATGGGGGTGGGCCACGTCCCGGAGGACCGCGAGGCGGACGGACTCGTGGGCGCCTACTCCGTCGCCGACAATCTCGTCCTCGACCGCTACAGCGAGCCCGAGTTCGCACGCTTTGGCGTGCGCAACCTCAAGGCGGTCGATGCTCTCGCGGACCGGCTCGTGGGCGAGTTCGACATTCGCACGCCCTCGGCCCAGACGACGGTCCAGTCCCTGTCGGGTGGCAACAAGCAGAAGGTCGTCATCGCTCGAGAACTCGCAGCCGAGCCCGCCCTCCTCATCGCCGCGCAGCCCACCCGTGGGGTCGACGTAGGGTCGATCGAGTTCATTCACTCGCAGATCGTGGCTGCGCGCGACCGGGGCGCGGGTGTTCTTCTCGTTTCCGCAGAACTCGATGAGGTGCTCGGCCTGTCGGATCGCATCGCTGTGATGTACAACGGCCGCATCGTCGAGACGATGAGTGCCGCAGATGCGGATCGTGGGCGGATTGGCCTCCTCATGGCGGGGCACGCGGCGAGCGAGACGTGAGCGGCACATTCGCCGCGGTCGACCTCATCCGCATCAAGCGCGACGGCGGCACCCTCACCGGGG
>JBMOIL010000196.1:0-3747 GCA_049317345.1 Candidatus Nanopelagicales bacterium | reverse complement strand
CATGGTCAACATGCAGATGGGGACACCCCAAGGGGTGTCCCCATCTGCATGGCGGTGGCGGTGGGATTTGAACCCACGGTGGAGTTACCCCCACACACGCTTTCGAGGCGTGCTCCTTTGGCCGCTCGGACACGCCACCGTCGAAGAGGGTACACACGCCCCGCTACGACGCGGCGAGGACCAGCCCCCAGGCGACGGCCCAGCGGTGACCGAGAACGCCCGCCGCATCTGCCCGACCGGCGACCGTGCCCGGGAGCGAACTGGCGAGTGCGTCGAGCACCTCATCGTCGCCCGCGGGGCCGCCCACCAGGACTACCTCGCGTGCGCTCGAGCCCAGGTCCGCCAGCGCACGTCTCACGTTGTCGCCGATGACCGCGGCCTTGAGCGCCAGGCGGACGCTTCGCCACTCCGCGGGAGCCAGGCTGGGCGAAAACGGCAGCGGGCCGCCCGGGCCCTCGCACACCAGCCAGCCCACAGTGCCCGTCGCCGCGGGTCGGTCGAGGAAGACTCGAGTGCCGTCCTCAAGGAGAGCCGCGGAGGGGCTATCGATACGCCGTGAGGGACCACGCTTCACCCACTCCGCTGCCCCTCGCGAGATGCCGAGCGCATCGGCGACCGCGAGGGTGAGCATGTCGCCGCTTCCCGCTGCCGCGATCCGCTCCGCACTGTCGGAGATATCGATGGTGCCGCCGCCCAGATCGATGACCAGCGCATCCGGCGATGCGGTCGGAGTCGACAGCGCCCCGATGCGTCCAGCCTCGATCTCCGATGACCGGACCTGGACCTCGCCACTCCAGCGCTCTCGGAAGCCCGCGATGTGGTCGGCAGTCTCCTGCTCCGCGCTCAACGCCGCGACCACGCTGCCGCGGTCGGCGAGGGCATTGGCCCTAAGCCCCGGAAGGCCGAGGCCCCCGAGATCGACGATCCACAGGTCATCGACCTTCATGATCGAGCCATCGGGCCGCAACCACGACCGGATCTCCCCCACTCGCCGAGGCACGTGGAGGCCGTCCATCACGGCTCCCGTGATCGGCGCCTCGTCGACGACTCCGATGGCCGCGCTGCGTGCCGCGCGCAGTGCGTCCGCGGCGGACCGCGCGTAGCCGTGCTCATCGACGTCGAGGCCCAGATGACCGGCCAGCCGCAGTGGATCCGTGACAACGCCGAGAGCCGCACCGTCGCGAGCGACCTCGATGCAGACACGCCGGCAGGCCATGGCGCGCTCCGCATCGACGCAGTCGACGACCGGCACCTGAGTTGCCAGGCGGCGCGAGACCAGGCGCGCCTCGTCGCCCGCGAGCAGCACACCCACCACGTCATGCGCCGATGACTGCCATGCGAGGACCTGCTCGACCGTGCGACGGAAGCCGAGCGGATCGCTCGCGACGACCACGACAGGGTCATCGCCCTCGTCCGGCACGGACTCGGCTCGCACCGGGCGTCCTGCCCCGACGCCGACGCCGCCGGGAGAAGACACCCCGCTAGCGAGGATGACAAGTCTGCCCAGGTCGGTGGGTGTCGCCGCGACATGCAGGCTCATCGACTCAACGGGCCGCTGTCGGGTCAGGACAGCCATATCGACGTCGCGTCCGAGCCTGCGCTCCATGCGAGCGAGGAGCCGCGCTGCCCCCGCACCCGAGGTCGTCGATCCCTTGACGCCGCGTGTCGGCATGCGGTCCCACAGGACCGGGCGACCACCCTCGGCGATGACGATCTCCGTCGTGGAGTTGCCGACATCCACGCCTGCGACGAGCGTCAACGCGCCAACCCGCGGTCGGCGTACGCCGCAGCCGCCTCGCGCACGAGCGCCGCATTGACCGGAGCGCCTAACGATTCCAACTCATCGGCCAGCGCCATGAGCTCAGCGACCGTCGAGCGCCCGGGACGCAGCGACTCGTAGATCGCCATCACTCGCTCGTCCGGCAGATCGGTGAGCTCGGCCGCGCGACGGAAGTTTGCGGCCAACTGCGGGTTGGCGTGAGTCTCCGCCACCCGCGCCTGGTGCTCAAGCGTGGCCGGATGGATGCGCACATCCTCCGCGGTGAGCGCACCCGATCGCAGCGCATCGAGTGTGATCTCCTCGACCGGGCGCCCGGACTTGGCGATCGGCGTCATGGCGACTCCTCCAGCACCAGGGTCTCCGGCTCGACTCCGGCGACGCAGAATCCGCGCTCGATGGCCACCAGTGCAACGACGGCCGTGTGGTAGCGCGCCTCGATCGCCTCATCGGAGTAGGGGTTGCGCTGCGGCTCGGGGGTCGAGCCCTTGGCATGCCGTCCCGCGTTGATACCCATGAGCCGGTACGCCGCACGGTCAAGGGTCGGCGCGACGCTGTAGAGCTCGAGGTTGGCCAGCGGAGTGAGGTCACGACGGTGGATGAGCGCCGTGCCCTTCGCCTGCAGGCCGATGCCGATGCCCGATCCCGACATGCGTGCGGCGGTGAGCCCGATCAGGCCGAGGTCGATGGTGTCGTTGATGCGCACGATGCGCCCGACACATCCCTCCTCCTCCAGGCCTGCGAGGAGCTCTTCCAGTGCTTCGTCGACAGTCAGACCGCACAGCGTCTGCCAGATAGCACGACCGGTCGCGGGCGAGACGCCGATCACCACATCGCGTGGGTCGTGACTCGACTGCGCGGGGCCCGCGACCGACAGCCGGTCGCTGCGGTGCTCCCCCTGCAGGCGGCGCCGATCATCGACAGAGCGCTCCTGGCGGATGCGATCGATTTCGGCCTGCCGCTGCGGCGTCGGGGAGTAGCCCGTGCCCGGACCGGCGTAGTCGTTGGGATCGGTGACAAGGGAGAGGACTCGCATGTCCTCAGTGAAGATCGCCGACGTCTGGAGATAGTCGCCTTCCACGCGCGCGCGCAGCATGGCGAGAAGGCGCTCGGCCTCCTGCTCGTAGCCGCACTCGTCGAGAGCGGAGATGACGTCGAGCATCGTGATCCCGGAATCGCGGATGAGCCGGGCAGCGCTGAGCGGCGTCATCAGGTCAGCCGACGGCACGTCCTTGGAGCCGGCCGCGTCGATTGCCTCCGCCTGCCATTCGGCGGGGAAGTCCGCGAGTCCCAGCGCTGCATAGACGTCGCGTGTCGCCGCCACCGCACGCTCGCGCAGCCGGGCGACCTCAGCCTCATCGGCGGTGCGCAACCCGCCATCGACACCCCAGTCGCGCTGCATCGCCAAGAAGTCGTCGATGTCCTCAGCATTCCACTGGCTCGGCCCAAACATGTTGTCGTAGCGCTGGATAGACCCGAATCCACTGCAGATGAAGTCGGTGCCCGCGATGAAGATCGGGTGGGTGCGGGAGGTGCGGCGCACCTCCGACTCGCTCATCAGGGCGTCATTGCCCGTGCACGACTCGAGGTTGCGCAGCATGACCATGAGGTTCTCGGCCATCATGCTGCGCACGCCCCCCGGCACGGAGCCGGCGACGGACGCCGAGTCAATGCCGCCGTTTTGCACCCCCTGCGCCCCGATGGCGCGGGCGAGTGCCACGCACCGGGCCTCCAGGTAGAACATCGAACGACCCTCGGCCCCGCCCATGAGCGCTTCCGCACCGCCGCCCGAGGTGACGCGCATCTTGATGCCGCGGCTGGCATACGCCGAGGTGAGGAATGCCTTGGACCAGGGCGTGTCGTCGCCGTCGATGAAGATCTGCTCGGTGCCGTAGAGCGACACGGTCTCGGCGTACGACACGAGGCCGGCCATGCCGAGCTCGAGCTCGAGGGCCTCCTCGACCGAGCAC
>JBMOIL010000195.1:0-3798 GCA_049317345.1 Candidatus Nanopelagicales bacterium | reverse complement strand
GCATCGCGCAGCTCTCGCGCCGAGACCTTGCCCCGCCGCAGCCGATGCTGCAACTCCATGACGTCATCGGCGCCAAGCGCATCGTCCGAAGTGGCATCAACGACGGTCATGGCGTGACTGTAGTCGTGGCTCGTCCTGACCTGTGCTTGAGGAGCGCTTCCGACATCGTGGGACTGCACCTATGGTGGCGCTCATGCACCTACGCGGCCGGGCCACACTCGTCGGTATCGCCCTTGTCGCCGTCAGCCTTGTCGGCTGCACGTCCTCGGGTGGGCAGGCCACCCCGTCCAGCACGGTCGAGATGCCCACGGCCTCCTACAGTCCGCCACCAGACGCCACGGTCACGCCGCCCGAGCGCATCACGCTAGCCAACGTCCAGCCCAATGCCGGCATCCAGCCCGTCATCGATTTCATCGAGTCCGCGCGCGCATCCGTGGACATTTCCATCTACCGCATCGACAGCGACTTCACGCCACTCGTCGACGCCCTTGCACGGACGGTCGAGCGAGGAGTGCCGGTCCGCATCTCCATCTCGCGCCAGCTCGTGGGCCAGCCCAATCCCCCGCAGGGCAACTCCCAGCAGATCGTCGTGCAGCAGCAACTTCAGGCCAAGGGAATTCAGGTCGAGTTGAGCCGGCCGGAGTTCCACTACGGACATGAGAAGTGCATCATCGTCGACGCTGGCACTCCTGATGCGCGAGCCATGATCGCCGACTGGAATCTGCAGGCGTCGTACTTCGGGCCCAACCAGTACGGGCCCGTGGGTGCGCGCGGCATGGCCGTGCTTAATGCCGACCCCCAGGATGTGGCCACGATCTCCGCCTACTTCGACGCCAACTGGCCCCCCTACGCCCCCTACCCGGTCTCGAGTCGAGCATCCCTGGTGTGGAGCCCCAGCGGCGTGGAGTACTCCCCCGTGGGCAACTCGGTGGCTGTGCTCACGGCCTTCATCCAGGGAGCCAAGGAGAGCCTCGACATCTACGCCGAGTACATCCAGGACGACGCCTTCCTGGTGCCGATGATCATCGAGCGCGCTCAGGCTGGCGTGAGAGTGCGGATCCTCGCCAACTCGGATGGCCAATCACCCGACATGGTGTCGAAGCTCCGGGGTGCTGGGATCGAAGTGAAGTTCGACCCCATCTACGACGGCATCACCTCGACACCGATGTTCATCCACACCAAGACGATGTTCGCCGACCCGGGCCTGCCGGATCAGACGGCCTTCATCGGGTCGCAGAACACCTTCATCAACGAGTCCCCAGAGGCGATCCTCGAGCTGGGAGTCATCGTCAAGGATCCGGCGACGATCGAAGAGGCCCACTCCTTCTTCGACGCTGACTGGGTCACCGCGACCGACACGCAGGCTTCACCCAGTCCGGCGGGGAACTGACGCATGCGTGCCCTCGCCCTGCTCGGCGCGGCCCTCGCCCTTGTGGCCTGCTCGGGTTCACCAGAGGCGACCCTTCCGACTCCTCCGCCCCTGCAGGTCGAGCGGACCGGGATGATCACACTGGAGTCGATCCAGCCCGAAGATGGCATCGACGCCGTCACACGCTTCATTGACGAGGCGACGGCGTCGGTGGCCATCGCCGTCTACCAAATGGATCCGGGCTACAGCCCGCTCATCGAAGCGCTGACGCGCGCGAAGGAGCGCGGTGTGCGGGTGCGGATTCTTCTCTCCGGCACCATCTACCCGCCGGGCTCCACCAATGACAACCCGCGCGATGTGGAGATTCTTCGCGCGCAGGGATTCGAAGCGGCTCTCAGTCGCCCGGAGTTCAGCTTCTCGCACTGGAAGGTTCTCGTCATCGACGCAGGCACAGCCGGTGCGCAGGCACTCATCTGCGACTTCAACCTCGAGGCCGGCTACTTCGGGATCGATCCCCAGTACCCGAATGAGGGGGACACGCGCGGCATGGCCGTGCTCAACACCGATCCCGCCGACGTCGACATGATCGCTCGCACCTTCGATGCCGATTGGCCGCCCTACAAGCCCTGGCCCGCCAATGCCCGACCTAACCTCGTGTGGTCGCCGAGTGACAGCACGTGTGACTCGACGAGTTGCGCATCGGCTTATCCGCTGGAACCGGTCGGCAACTCGCGCGACGTCATGCTCTCGCTGATCGGCAACGCCCAGGAGTCGCTCGACATCTACGCACAGGCTCTCGCCGAGCCGTCTCAACTCCTCACACCGCTCCTCGACGCCGCCAATCGCGGGGTGAAGGTGCGCATCGTCGGCAATGACGGCGGGATCAACACCGATGCACTCAGCAAGCTCAAGGACGCGGGCGCCGAGATCGTCATTAACCCCACGGATCCCGGCGGTGACGGCAAGGTGATGTACATCCACACCAAGACGATCGTGGTGGATGCAGGGCAGCCCGATGCGATTGCCTACGTCGGATCCATCAATCCCTTCCTGGACGAATCGATCGACACAGAGCGTGAGCTCGGCGTCCTGCTGACGGATCCCACCTCCATCGAGCGCATCGTGCTGATCTTCGACCGTGACTTCGGCTCCGGCGAGCGCGCATGAGTCCTACTCGGCGTGAGGTCCTGGCCTGGAGTGCGTGGGCAGCAGGTGGACTCGCACTCACTGCGTGTTCCACGGGCAGCGCCAAGCCGGTGCCCTCGCCCTCGGATACCGGCAGCGTCTCCAATGCCGAGAGCCTCGCGACCCTTGCGCTATGGACCGCACAGCGCGGGGCTGACGCAGGGTCGTACGGCATCGGCGGTGCTCTTGTGGAGTCCGCAACGGGTCGTGTGCTCCAGACGATGCCCAACCGCGTATTCCGCACCCTGTCGGGCGGTGGCACCTTCGTGGAGGACCCCACCGCGCACGGGGAGCGTCAGCTGATGTCGTGGTATCTGGCGCAACGCGAGGCACTCGGACTGGTCGATCCCGGGGGCCTTACGGTCGTCACCACGCTGGACCCGTGTCTGATGTGCGCGAGTTCTCTCCTCACCGTGGGCGTCAATGTCGGCGTCGTCGCTCTCGATGACTACTCCGGTGTCAACTACGACTCAAGTGGGTCCTTTACGGACCTGCCCGAGCCGCTCCGCTCCCAGGCCCTTGCCACCTTCGGCTACTACGCGGTCGAGGGTGGGCGGGCGTTCCAGGGCAGCCAATCCATCGCCTACGCCGACGAGTCCGTCACGCAGGACACCTTGGATGCAAGCGCGAATCTGTACTCCACCTCGGCCGACACAGTCCGCAGTGCCCGTCGGGAAAGCGGAGTAGCCCCGTCCAACCTGAGCGACCCGTCATCCAACCCTGCAGCGATTGACGTCATCCGCGCCTTCCAGGTGACCTGCCCCGAGGCGTTCACCGTCAAGGTCCGCGATCCCCGCCTGCCCGATCGACGCGTCTACGACACGCTTGTGGATGTCGTCCGGCGCAATCCGGGTGCGACGAACGCCGTCGCCTACCTGGATCCCTTCGGCAACCTGGTCACGGCGCAGGCCGACCAGCAGCAGGTCAATCGCCTCAGTACCGCTTTCGCCCTCTGCACGCGCGCCTATGCCCAGACCCGGTACGCGCTCATCGATTCGGAATCCACGCTCGCGATAGCCGAGCAAACCCTGACGAACCCCAACTTCGGCACCTTCGTCTTCCTGGAGGCACCCGATCCCACGGAAGCGACGGGCATGTTCGATATCGGTGCCTACGGTTCCACGATGGGCGGAGCGGCCCTGCCCACGATCCCCAGTGCTTTCCAGTACTTCGAGTTGCCTCCCGGCGTGACCGAGAAGCAGCTCCAGGACGTGATCTACCCGCTCCCGCCGCTCTACTCGCAG
>JBMOIL010000194.1:0-3803 GCA_049317345.1 Candidatus Nanopelagicales bacterium | reverse complement strand
CCAACTTCCGCGAGGGCCTGTCGGTGCTGGAGTACTTCATCTCCACGCACGGTGCACGCAAGGGTCTCGCTGATACGGCGCTCCGCACAGCCGACTCCGGCTACCTCACCCGCCGCTTGGTCGACGTCTCCCAGGACGTCATCATCCGCGAGGTCGATTGCGAGACCGATCGCGGTCTAGCCGTCACCATCGCTGAGCCGGGCGACGGCGGCATGCGCCTCGTCGACAACCTCGACACGTCGGTCGCCTCGCGGGTCCTCGCCCGTGATGTGGAGGCGGGCGGCGCCGTGGTGGTGCCCGCGGGCACGGTGCTCGACATGCCGACACTTGCTCAAATCGCCGAGGCTGGCGTGGGCGAGATCCGCGTCCGCTCCGTCCTCACCTGCGAGAGCAAGGTCGGCACGTGCGCCATGTGCTTCGGCGACTCCCTCGCGACGGGCAAGCTCGTCGACGTGGGCGAGGCCATCGGCATCATCGCCGCACAGTCGATCGGCGAACCTGGCACGCAGCTGACGATGCGCACCTTCCACACCGGTGGCGTCGCTGGCGAGGACATCACCCACGGCCTCCCGCGCGTGGTCGAGCTCTTCGAGGCGCGTACCCCCAAGGGCGTGGCCCCGATCAGCGAGGTCTCCGGCCGCGTGCGCATCGAGGAGACCGACAAGGCCCGCAAGTTGGTCGTCGTCCCCGATGATGGCTCCGAGGAGATCCCCTACACCGTCCCGAGGCGCGTGCGCCTGCTGGTCGAGGACGGCGCCCATGTGGCCGTCGGCGAGCAGCTCACGGTGGGTGCCATCGATCCCAAGCAGGTGCTTCGCATCCTCGGTCAGCGCCAGGTGCAACTGCACCTCGTCGACCAGGTGCAGGACGTCTACCGCTCGCAGGGCGTGTCTATTCACGACAAGCACATCGAGACCATCGTGCGCCAGATGCTCAAGCGCGTGACGATCATCGATTCCGGCGACTCGGGCTTCCTCACGGGCGAGCTCGTCGAGCGTGGCCTCTTCGAAGCGCGCAATCGCGCGGTGGTCGCCGAGGGTGGCACCCCCGCTGCCGGACGCCCTGAGCTCATGGGCATCACCAAGGCCTCGCTGGCCACGGAGTCCTGGCTTTCGGCCGCCTCGTTCCAGGAGACGACCCGCGTCCTTACCGACGCGGCGATCCACGCCAAGAGCGATCCGCTGCTGGGGCTCAAGGAGAACGTCATCCTGGGCAAGCTCATCCCGGCGGGCACGGGCATGCCCGTCTACCGCAACGTCAAGGTCGAGCCGACCGAGGAGGCCAAGGCGGCGATGTACGCCACCTTCTCGGGCTACGACGACTTCGACTACGGCGGCTTCGGAGCCGCCTCCGGCCCGGCTGTGCCGCTCGAGGAGTTCGACTACGGCAACTACCGCTGATCCGATGCAAAGAAGTGAGGGGCGCGCACCGCAGGGTGCGCGCCCCTCACGTCTTTATGCCCTCCCGGTTCATGCCCTCCCGGATGACGTAGGTCGGGCCTGATGGAGGAACTGACCAGCCTTGCAGGACCTTGGCCTGCTTCCCCGGCCCGCGCTGAACTACCCTGAGTGCATGAGCGATCAGCAGCCCACGCCCGAGACTCCCCGACCCGGTGATGGCCCTGCGGCCAGCGGACCGGCGGTGCCTGCGCAGGGTGCGGTCCCCCCGCCCCCTTTCCCGCCTCCGCCACCGGTGTGGCCGGCCCATGCGGCAGGGGATGCCGGTCAGGGGGCTGCGGTCCCTCCGGCGTACCCGCCGGCTCCTGGCTACGCCTACCCCCCGCCTCCTGGATATCCGGCACAGGGCTACGCCTATCCGGCGCCGGGCTACGCGCCCGCCCCGACCACATCCACGAACGCCATCGTGGGCTTGGTGCTCGCCATCACCTCGTGGATCGTCTGCCCCATCATCCTGGCCATCGTGGCCCTCGTCTTGGCCAAGAAGTCCGGCGAGGAGATCGCCGCTTCCCAGGGACGGGTCGGGGGCGGCGGCCTCAACACCGCCACCAAGATCCTGTCCTGGATCAACATCGGCCTCTACGCCGCGATCCTCGTGATTGTCGGGGCCGCCTTCCTTATCGCCCTCGTGGCAGGGGCAGCCTCCGGCCGCTGAACCTGGGGCTTGCTTGGGGGAGTACCTGGGCTTGCTAGGGGAATGAGTCCCCTCACCGCGCGGTTTCCCTGCCCAGGCCCGTCGACTGCGCACTTGCGTACGTCACATGGGCTGAGATTCCGGCCGCAAGTGCGCACTCGGCGAAGGGGAGGGTGCGCCGCCGGCCGTGGTTCGGCCCGCTCGATCGTGAGGGGAAGACCCCGGATTTGGCGGTCAAGGATCGGTCCGCTATCTTTTATCCCCGTGCCTGGGGCAACCCGGGTCCACGCGCGTGCCGGGCCGAGACATCGGTCGCGTGCGCTGGCTTTCCTCCAGCTCCGCTTGAGGGTGAGGTGCCCCGGAAGGGGTGCGACACACCCGAGCGCGGGGGTGGGAGAAACCAGGCAAATCGGACACACAGGACAGACACGGACGGAGACGCAGTGCCCACGATCCAGCAGTTGGTCCGTAAGGGCCGGCAGGACAAGGTCTCGAAGAGCAAGACGCCCGCGCTCAAGGGCAGCCCCCAGCGCCGGGGCGTCTGCACGCGCGTGTACACGACCACGCCCAAGAAGCCGAACTCGGCTCTTCGCAAGGTCGCCCGCGTACGCCTCTCATCGGGCGTCGAGGTCACTGCCTATATCCCGGGCGTCGGGCACAACCTCCAGGAGCACTCGATCGTCCTCGTCCGCGGCGGTCGCGTGAAGGACCTCCCCGGCGTCCGCTACAAGATCATCCGCGGCGCCCTTGATACCCAGGCTGTGAAGGGCCGCAAGCAGGCCCGTTCTCGTTACGGCGCGAAGAAGGAGAAGGGCTGATGCCGCGCAAGGGCCCGGCTGCCAAGCGGCCGATCGTCATCGACCCGGTCTACAACTCCCCGGTCGTCACCCAGCTCATCAACAAGGTGCTCCTCGACGGCAAGCGCTCCACCGCTGAGGCCATCGTCTACGGCGCCCTCGAGGGCTGCCGCGAGAAGACGGGCACCGATCCCGTGGCCACGCTCAAGCGCGCCCTCGACAACGTCAAGCCCACCCTCGAGGTGCGCTCTCGCCGCGTGGGCGGCGCCACCTACCAGGTGCCCGTCGAGGTCAAGGCCGGACGCAGCACCACGCTCGCGCTGCGTTGGCTCATCTCGTACTCGCGCCAGCGTCGCGAGAAGACGATGACCGAGCGCCTCATGAACGAGATCCTCGACGCCTCCAACGGCCTCGGCGCCAGCGTCAAGAAGCGCGAGGACACGCACAAGATGGCCGAGTCCAACAAGGCATTCGCCCACTACCGCTGGTAGTAGGCGCAGAGACAGCGAAGAAGAAGAAGGAGTACGCAGGTGTCCACCGCGATCAAGCTCGACCTCGCCAAGGTCCGCAACATCGGGATCATGGCGCATATCGACGCGGGCAAGACCACGACGACCGAGCGCATCCTCTTCTACACCGGCATCAACTACAAGATCGGTGAAGTCCACGAGGGCGCCGCCACGATGGACTGGATGGAGCAGGAGCAGGAGCGCGGGATCACGATCACCTCCGCCGCCACGACGTGCGAGTGGAAGGGCTGCACGATCAACATCATCGACACGCCCGGCCACGTCGACTTCACGGTCGAGGTCGAGCGGTCCCTGCGTGTGCTCGATGGCGCCGTGGCGGTCTTCGACGGCGTCGCAGGAGTCGAGCCCCAGTCCGAGACGGTGTGGCGTCAGGCTGACCGCTACA
>JBMOIL010000193.1:0-3843 GCA_049317345.1 Candidatus Nanopelagicales bacterium | reverse complement strand
CGTGGAAGGCGATCGACTGATCGGTGAGCACACCTGTGACCAGGATGCGCTTGCCCTCGAGAATTCCCATCACTTCTCCCTCTGTCAGTGGCCCATACCGAGGCCGCCGTCCACGGGGATCACCGCACCATTGATGTAGGCGGCACCCTCGCCTGCGAGAAAACTCACGACGGCAGCCACCTCGTCGGCAGTGCCGTACCTCGCCGAGGGGATTTGCCCCAGGATGGTTGCTCGCTGGTCCTCGGTGAGCGCGGCCGTCATGTCGGTGTCGATGAATCCCGGCGCGACCACATTCGTCGTGATGCCCCGGGCCCCCAGCTCCCGGGCCAGACTGCGGCCCGCGCCGACCAGCCCAGCCTTGGCCGCCGCGTAGTTGACCTGCCCGGCGGATCCTAGGGCCCACACCACGCTGGAGATCATGATGATGCGACCTCGACGTGCCTTGACCATCCCGCGGGCAACCCTGCGCGCGCACCTAATGGCCCCCACCAGGTTTGCCTGGATGACAGCCTCGAGATCCTCATCTTCGAGGCGCAGAAGCAGCGTGTCCCTGGTGATCCCCGCGTTGGCCACGAGCACGTCCACGGGGCCGTGTTCGGTCTCGATCGTCGAGATCGCAGCATCGACTGACTCGGTGCTGGTCACGTCGAGGGTTACCGCCGCGAGATCGTCGGGTGCGGCCCCCGACCGGCTGCCCACGACGACTTCGTGACCTGCCTCGCGCAACGCTTGCGCGATCGCCAGGCCGATACCCCGGTTGCCGCCGGTGACGAGCGCGACCACGGGTCTCCTCTCCTGACGCCCATGAGGGCATGTCGATGGGTAGACGCTAGTGGGCCACACATGATTCCTTGACGGCGACCTGCGTGGGAGCATGCGCTCATGGCCCAGTGGGAGTTGCGCTCCGGCACGGGTGTCGAGCGACTGCTCTTCTTCTCAGACGCGGTTGTCGCTGTGGCGATCACGGTCCTGGCACTGCCCCTGTTCGATATCGAGGGCCCGAAGCCGGGCGAGAACGTCCTCGACGTGGTCCAAGCCAACTCGGGGTCGATCATCACGTTCGTCTCGACCTTCTTCGTCATGGCCATGATGTGGAGCGTCCACAACCGGGTCATGAACTCCCTGGCCAGTTATGACGCGGCGATCTTCTGGCTCAACATGTTCTGGCTCATCGGATTCGTCTTCCTGCCATGGCCCTCCGCGATGTACGGCGGGGGCGATGACTGGGGCGCCGTCGATGTCACGCTCTTCAGCAGTGACGGCACGGGCGCCCTTTACTGGTGGACGATGGCTTACATCAGCGGGGTCGGAAGCCTCACCTCTTGGTACATCGGCCGCCATCCCCTACTCCTCAAGCCCGAGGACCGGGAGTACTGGGCTGGCCTCGCGAAGACCCGCGCGCGTCTTCGTGGCGTGGCCTTCTTTGCCGTCTTCGTGATCGCGGGTGCGTCCACACTCGTTTTGTCCTACCTGGGGTTCTACGCCCTGCTGCTCATCTGGCCCATCAACTGGATCCTCCAGCCCTCCCGGGCTCAGCGGACCGCCCTGGGCGTCGGTGCGAGCGCCGAAACCACCTCTCCGGGGTAGGTCGACCCTCCCCAGGCGGTCCCGTGCTGCGCACATGGCGATCCCGACGTAGCGTTGACCCATGACCGGTTCGCGCCCCCCCGAGGTGCACAGCATCACGGGCGCCGGTGAGTCCCTCTCCCAGGAGCAGACGGGCCGCACGAAGCGCTACCTCATCTCCATGACGATCCGGACGGCCTGTGTCCTGCTCGCGATCGTCGTACCCGGCTGGCCCCGGTGGGTTTTCCTCGCGGGAGCGGTGGCACTTCCCTATCTCGCGGTCGTGGCGGCTAATGCGGGCACCCGCAAGCGTGGTACGCCGCCGCCGGCGCCGGTGGTGGACACCTCCCGGATGCTTACCGCAGGTCCGAGCGGCGCTGACACGAGAGCCTGACCTACCGTGGTGACGTGCGCTCCCTGCTGAAGACGCGGCGTTGGATCGCCTTCACCCTTCTTGTCGTGGTCGCCATCACCGCTTTTGGATTCCTGAGCCGCTGGCAGTGGCAGCGCGCGGAAGAGGAGCGCAGCGCGCGTCAAGCGTGGGCTGTTCAGGCTGCTGCTACCCCCGTCGCATTGGGCGAGGCACTGGCGGATCCCCGCGAGTGGACGCCTGTGCGGGTGAGTGGCCGCTTCGACGCCGGCTCCACCGTGCTCGTGCGCCAGCGTCCTTTGGATGGCCGTAATGGCTTCCTCGTCGCCTCGGCCTTGGACACCGCTGACGGCCGGGTGTGGGTCGTTCGCGGCTGGATTCCCGCGACGGGTACGGCGACGGGCACCGTCACGGTGCCATCGGCGCCCTCGGGCACCGTCGTGATCGACGCACGCGTGCGGATGTCGGAGGACGCAGGGGCGCCGGAGCCCACCGATCTCCCGGACGGACAGGTCTCGGGGCTTGTCCCCGCACGGCTGGGTGCGGATGTGACCGACATCTATCTGGAGGTGGCAGCTTCGGAGCCTCAGGACCCTGAGCTCACGCGCCTGCCGGCACCCGTGATCGATGAGACGCAAAACATCAGCTATGCCCTGCAGTGGATGGTCTTCGCAGCGGTGGCGCTCACGGGCTGGTGGTACTTCCTGAGGCGAGAGGCCCGGGAGGATCGAGAGGCGCGCGACTCTGCGACGAGCCGGGCCTCCTGATGGACCTGGGTCTTTCCGGACGTCGCTACCTCATCACAGGCGGCAGCAGGGGCCTCGGATTCGCCACCGCTCAGGCGCTTGCCGCCGAGGGAGCCCATACGTGTCTCGTCGCCCGGGATCCTGTGAGGCTGGCGGAGGCCACCGCATCCCTGGGCCAAGGGCACGACGCCATCAGAGCCGATCTGGCCGACCCTGACGCCGCGGCGTCGATCGCCGTGACGGTGGGCCCCGTCGATGGCCTGCTCGTCAACGTCGGCGGGCCATCGACGGGAACCGTGCTCGAGCTCGACGATGACGCTTGGCGGCAGGCGATTGATGGGGTACTCCTGTCGTCACTACGACTTCTGAGGGCACTGACCCCGCAGATCGTCGACGGTGGATCGATCCTCCTCGTCTTGTCATCCACCGCAAAGGAGCCCATTCGCGACCTCGGAGCGAGCAATGTCCTGCGTCCTGGCCTCGCCATGGTCGTCAAGGACCTGGCCAACACGCTCGCCCCGCGCGTGCGTGTCAACGGCGTCCTGCCCGGGCGCATAGCGACGGATCGCCTTCGCTCTCTGGGTGGAACGGATCTCGATGACGGGGTACCCATGGGCCGCCCGGGGGATCCTGAGGAATTCGGCAGGGTCGCGGCCTTCTTGCTCTCCCCCGCGGCTTCCTACGTCACCGGCGTCCTCGTCCCGGTGGACGGTGGGCTGCTGCGCTCGCCCTGGTGAATGCGGCTCAGTCGCTGAACTGGGTGGCGTAAAGGCTGGCGTAGGCCCCGCCCGCGGCGAGCAACTCGTCGTGGGTGCCGCGTTCCACGATCCGGCCAGCGTCGACCACGAGAATCATGTCGGCCTGGCGTACGGTGGAGAGGCGGTGGGCGATGACCAGCGACGTGCGCCCGCGCAGCGCTTGCGCCAGCGCCTGCTGCACTGCCGCCTCACTCTCGGAATCCAGGTGCGCGGTGGCCTCGTCGAGGATGACTACCCGCGGAGCCTTGAGGAGCAGTCGAGCGATGGCCAGCCGTTGCTTTTCACCGCCGGAAAGCCGGTAGCCCCTATCGCCCACTACGGTGCCGAGCCCCGAGGGAAGACTCTCGATCAGGTCGAGAATGCGTGCGTCGCGCAGGGCTGTGCGCATCTCGTCGTCCGTGGC
>JBMOIL010000192.1:0-3868 GCA_049317345.1 Candidatus Nanopelagicales bacterium | reverse complement strand
GCGGTGACACCGGTGGCGACCGCCTGATCGATGGGCGAGCGGGGGAGCAGGCCGCGGGCGAGCGAGCCGGCCACGCTCCAGGCCGCTCCGATGACCCCGGCCTGTGCGGCGGTGTCGGTGGACCAGCGTGAGATCCACTCCGGGCGGCGCAGTGCCAGTCGGCTTCGTGCCATGGGGTGAGCGTAGTGGCCCGGCGGCTGGGCCAAGCCGACCCTGTGACATCGACGACCAGCGGACTCCGGACCCGCACCCCTAGGGGGATGAGGGAGTCCTGACCGCCTACTGACATACGTGTGACCTGCTGGGTCCTTGTCGCACGCGCATGCGATGCGTAGACCTTATGCATGCAGTCCGCAGAGATTTCACCGTCATCCGACCGCGAGACGCCACGACCGGGACGGACCTCTGCGATGCCGATCTCGATCCGCGTCCTCGGCCCGCAGATCATCATGCGTGACGGTGAGGAGATTCATCCGCCCGCGCCCCAGCAGCGGCGGGTGCTCGCTGTGCTGGCAAGTCACCCCGGCGAAGTCGTGGCCCGAGAGGCCATCTCCCAGCGCATCTGGGGATCGGCCACGGCGCAGCAACTGCGCAGCCTGCAGTCCTACGTCTCTCACCTGCGCACCATCCTCGGCGCGCACGCGATCGAACTCGTGGGTGTCGGCTACCGACTCAACGTCGAAGACGAGCAGATCGATGAGGTGCAATTCAGGCACCATGTGGAGCGGGGCCTGAATCACGTGAGCCAGGGGCGCTTCCGCGACGCACGCACCCACCTCGAGGCCGCCCTCAAGCTCTATCGCGGCAAGCCCTACGACGACCTGCCCAATGGCGATTTCACCGTACGCCGGGCCGGGCTCCTTCAGCTCCGCGATGCCGCAGAGGACGCCCTCCTGCGCATGCGCGTGGACCTCGTGCGCACGTCTCAGGACTGTGACGGGTTGATCCCCCAACTTGCCCAGGCGTACGCCGATCACCCCGATCGGGAGTTGCGCGCCCTGCTCTACGCCCGCACGCTCGCGATGGCGGGCCGGCTCTCGGAGGCCGGCGACATCACTCGCGACTTCCGTGCGCACCTGAAGGAGAAGACGGGCGCGGAGCCATCGGAGGAATTCGACGAGACCACGGCACGCCTCGCGCATCACGATGGAGCAGCGCTCTCACAGGCCTGGGGATCGAAGGTGGACACCCCCAGGTATGCAGGCCCACTCATCGGCCGTGAGATCGAGGTGCATGCGGTGTCCACGATGCTTGAGGTCGGTGGATCACCCCTGGTGACCCTCTCGGGCATCGCGGGCGTGGGCAAGACGCGTGTTGCCGCTGCGGTGGCACGCACGCTGGTGGACGACCTTCCCGGTGGCGTCGTGTGGGTGGATGCATCATCTGCGTCCAGCGGGGACGACGTGCTGGAGCGCATCGGCGAAGCCGTGGACCTGCACGGCACCCCTGAGGCCCTGCGCGCCGCACTGCCCCGCGTGCTCGGCCAGCGACGCACCCTCGTGGTGGTGGATGGGCTCGAGGGGATCGATGCCAAGGGTGCGCTTGCGGTCGTCCTCGGCGCGGGACCGCGTGTGTCGGTGATCGCCACGTCGTCGGAGCGTGTCGGCCTGGCCTCGGAGCAGGTGCTCTCGCTGCAACCGTTGTCGACGTCAGGGGGGCTGTCGTCACCGGCAGCGGCGTTCGTCGTTGAGGCACTCGACCTCCTTGCGCCCGGCGTGGTCTTCGACGCTTCGACGATCGGCGCAGCTGTCGCGCAGACCTGTGGCGTGCCTGGACCGGCGGTGCGCGCACAGCGACCGTCGCCTCGGGTCAGTCCGTGTACGTGTTCGCTACCAAGACCGGCCAGCACGACATCGTGTTCACCTCGGGCAGTGTCTCGACGACGGCGAAGATGAGGGTGGCGACCGTCCCGGCCGCTTCCTACAACATCGCGGTTACGCCGGCTTCACAGACGCTGGCCTTGTCTGCCTTCGGCACCATCCGCGTCTCCGTTACCGACGTCTTCGGCAATGCGGTGCCCGGTGCCACCGGCACGTCCACAGGTGGTGTCACGCTGAATGTGACGGGCGAGGTGCTCTTCGGCGGCCTCACCAACACGACCAATGTCACGACCAATGATTCGGGCTTCGCTGATGTGACCCTTATCGCTGGCCGTGAAGGAGTGGGCGCCATCACGGCGACACCGCAGGGTGGCTCATCCACCACGACCCCGGCGTGGGTCGCGGGCTACACACCGCCGACCGGCGCTCCCGCACCGGTGACATCGGCGGCGGCTTCGGTGACGGTGCAGGATCCGGCAACTCCCACCATCATGATCGAGGGCACGCGCGGCAGTGGCGAAAATGCCAACCGCGTCTTCGTCGAGGGCACCACGACCGAACTGGTGGGTGAAGTGGTGACACCGTTCATCCGCTTCCCGGGTGAGACCGGATTCTCGGCGGGTTCTGGTGTGCGCACCGTGAGCGAACTCGGAAACTTCGAATGGCAGCGCCAGACGAGCAAGCGCGTTTCCATTCAGTTCCGCTTCGAAGATATCCGCTCCAACTCGCTCATCATCTCCGCACGGTGATGCTGATCGGGTAAGCAACGACTCGCTCCACGATGGGCCCTCCGACTCAGGTCGGGGGGCCCATCTGAGTGCTAGGCGCCCTTGACGTAGTGCTCGAGTGCCTCACGAGCGAGCTGGGAGAGCGTGACGCCGCGGCTACGCGCGAGTGCGTCGGCCTGCTCACGGAGCTCGGGTGAGACCCGGAAGCCGACATGGGGTGATGGTGCGGGCTTGCCGTTGAGCGATGGGCGGCCGCGGCGGAGGTCGACGCGGGTCGTTCGACCGTCCAGGTAGGCCTGGATCGTCTCCTCGACGATGACGTCGACCTCGTCGTCGGTGAGTCCGATGTCCACATAGCCGGGCAACGGTCGCTTATGTCGTGCCACGTTGGGTCCCTTCGACGTAGCGCCTGACGACGCTGGGCCGGGCATCCATCGCATGGATGACCACCGCTTGGTTTTCCTCGATCACCGCGATCACCTCCAGTAGTCGCCCTGTCCAGTCACGTCCCACGAATAGGACGCGGGTCCCCTGCTCCGCCGGTGAGCTGACGTCGACGTAGGCCGTCGCTGAGAGCACCGACAGCACCCGTGCACGCCCGATCCTGTGTCGACGGGCCGACTGGGTGAAGCTCACAGCATTATTGTTCAACAGAAAGGCGATGTCAATCCGCGGTGGGTAGGGGTCGTCTGGAGGCATCGGGCGAGCATCACCCGAATCGCGAATCAGATGGGGTGGCCGTCCACAGGGTCAGGCGCGGGAGACCTCATCGGCTACATCCATGAGCACTTGGACGTCCGACGCAGTTGTGCGGGTGTTGGTGAAGCAGGGCCGCAGCCATGTCTCGCCGTCCACCGTGGCGTGGGAAATGTAGACGCGGCCGTCGGCCTGGAGCCGCTGCACGAGCTCGGCGTTGTCGATGCCGGGCTTGCGCATGAGCACGATCGACAGGTCAGGGACGGGCCCAAGCTCCCAGCCGCGCTCCGCGGCCATCGCGTAGAGCATGTGTGCGAGGTTGATGTTGCCCTGGATCGCCTCGCGGAACTTCCCCGCACCATGCACCCGGAAGGCGAGCCACAGCTTGAGTGCGCGCAGAGGTCGGGAGTATTCGAGCGTCACGTCGACCGCATTGCTCGTGCCGGGGATGTACGACGTCTCGTGTCCGAAGGCTGCCGCAAGTGCCGCCTCGTCGCGCACCATGACGATGCCACAGGCCTTGGGCACGAACATCCACTTGTGCGCGTCCACGGTCACGGAGTCCGCACGATCCAGGCCCGCGAAGCGCTCGGGCATGACCGACGCCGCAGGCAGGCCGTATGC
>JBMOIL010000191.1:0-3890 GCA_049317345.1 Candidatus Nanopelagicales bacterium | reverse complement strand
GTCTTTGATGGCGACGGTCCTGACGCGCCTTTCCAGCGCAAGTCGGGCCTTCGGGTGATCGGCACCGTCCCGCGCACCCGGACCGGCACGCGGGTGCGTTGGTGGGCTGACCCGCAGGTCTTCACCAAGGACGCGGCCTACGACATCGCTCCGATCCGCGAGCGGCTGGTGCAGACGAGCTTCCTGGTGCCCGGACTTGCGGTCACGCTCGACGATGAGCGTGACGGTGGCTTGGCAGAGACATTCCAGCACAAGGGCGGCATCGGAGAATTCGTCGAGTCCATGGGGGGCGAAGCGGTGACCGGGGTGATTCGCCTCCATGGCGCCGGGCACTTCCACGAGACGGTGCCGGTCCTCGATGACAAGGGGCACCTGACGTCGCAGGAGGTCGAGCGCGAGCTCAGCGTCGACATCGCGCTGCGCTGGACCGCGGGATACGACACCGATGTGCGCTCTTTCGTCAACGTCATCGCGACTCCGAAGGGTGGAACCCACCTCACGGGATTCGACCGGGCCATCGTCAAGGTACTCAACGAGCAGGCGAAGTCGGCTCGTGTGCTCAAAGCGAGTGATGATCCGATCACCAAGGACGACGTCCTCGAGGGGCTCATCGGCGTGATCGCCGTGCGCGTCCCCGAGCCGCAATTCGAGGGGCAGACCAAGGAGGTCCTCGGCACGCCGGCGGCCTCGCGCATCGTCTCCGCAGTCGTCACCAAGGAATTGGGGAAGTGGCTCACCCAGCCTCCGCGGGGGGAGAAGGCCGCTGCGCGGTCGGTGCTCGAGAAAGTGGCCGGAGCCATGCGGGCCCGCGTGGCGGCGCGCACCCAGCGAGACACCCAGCGCCGCAAGAACGCCCTGGAGTCCTCGGCACTTCCGGCGAAGCTCGTCGACTGCCGCAGTGACGACCAGGACCGCACAGAACTCTTCATCGTCGAGGGTGACAGCGCCCTCGGCACCGCCAAGATGGCGCGCGACGCGGAGTTCCAGGCGCTGCTGCCGATCCGGGGCAAGATCCTCAACGTCCAGAAGGCCTCACTCGCCGAGATGCTCAAGAACACCGAGTGCGCCTCGATCATCCAGGTGATCGGTGCCGGGAGCGGGCGATCCTTCGACCTCGATCAGGCACGCTACGGCCGTGTCATCCTCATGTCCGATGCGGATGTGGATGGTGCGCATATCCGCACGCTTCTCCTGACCCTCATTCACCGCTATCTCCCGGCGTTGCTCGAGGCCGGCAGGGTGTTTGCCGCTATGCCTCCGCTGCATCGCATCGACATCGTCGGGTCGGGCGGCAAGCCCGGGGAGGTGCGTTACACCTACACCGACGGTGAGATGCGGGCGACCCTGAAGGATTTGGAGAAGAAGGGCAAGCGTTGGAAGGATCCGATCCAGCGCTACAAGGGACTGGGGGAGATGGATGCCGCTCAGCTTCGCGATACCACCATGGCCATCGGAAGCCGCCAATTGCGGCGGATCAATGTCAAGGATGCGGAGGTCGCCTCCGCGGTGTTCGATTTACTCATGGGCACCGATGTCGCCCCCCGCAAGGAGTTCATCATTGCGGGCGCCGGTAGTCTCGATCGAGCGAGCCTCGACGTCTAGGGTACGGGCATGGACCTGCAGGTCTCTCTGGAACTCGCTGTTCTCAATCTCACCTCAGTACCCGTCCTCGCCTTCGCCCTTGGCCTCATCGCCGTCGCGCTCCGGACTGATCTGCGCTTGCCAGACGCCGTGTACCAGGCCACGTCCATGTATCTGCTTCTGGCGATCGGCATCAAGGGTGGCGTGGCCCTGCGCGAGAGTTCGGCGTCAGAGATTGCCCTACCGCTCGTCGTCACGGTCATCCTCGGCGTGCTCATTCCTGTCGGGGCGTTCTGGCTCCTACGATGGTGGACACCCCTGGGTCGCATCGATCGCGGCGCCATGGCCGCGCACTATGGCTCGACCTCCCTGGTCACCTTCACCGCGGCGATTGTGTTTCTCGAGGCATCCTCCATCGCCTTCGAGGGGTATGTCGCGACACTCCTCACCGTGCTGGAAATCCCCGGCATCGTCGTCGGCCTGCTTCTGGCCAAGGGCCTGCGCGGCGGTGGCATGGGCGAGACGCTGCGTGAAGTGGTCTTCGGGCGATCTGTGCTGCTGCTTGCGGGCGGTCTCGCGATCGGCTTCCTCACGGGCCCGGTCGGCTACGTTCGGGTGGAGCCGTTCTTCGGTGGGCTCTTTACCGGTGTTCTCACGCTCTTCCTGCTGGATCTGGGCATGCTCACAGGCCGGCAACTCGCGGCGGTCCGGCGAGCGGGACCCGGCCTGATCGCCTTCGCGGTGGCGTTCCCGCTTCTTGCCGGCACTGCGGGGACTTTGGGTGGCGTGATCGCAGGAATGTCCGTCGGGGGTGCCATGGTGCTGGGCGTGCTGTGCGCGAGCGCGTCCTACATCGCTGCTCCAGCCGCGGTGCGCCTCGCCCTGCCCGAGGCGACCCCATCGATCACGCTGGCCAGTAGTCTGGGCATCACCTTCCCGTTCAATCTCGTCGTCGGCATCCCGATCTACCTCCTCATCGCCGAGACATGGGTTGGCCTGCTGGGTTAGGAATGGAGCGAAGGAGAGGCCATGCCGGAGTTTCACGGGATCACCTGCCTGACGATCGTCGCCGAGTCCGTCATTCAGGAGCGTCTTATCGCCATGTTCGAGGAGTGCGGCGCGCGAGGCTGGACGGCGTCGATGGCCGAGGGACCTGATGTCGAAGGGCTATCGGGCATTGATGGTGGCAACGTGCGCATCGAGACCCTGGTCCCCGAGGATGTCGCTGCGCTCATCTGGGCGACGCTAGAACAGGAGTTCTTCACCCACTACGCCGTCAGCGCATGGGCCTACGACGTACGGGTCGCGCGTCTCGGTCGCTACACCTAGACGGAAATGGGTCGCAGGCGCCCGGTATAGACGTCGTAGACGGCTCCGCCCACCTTGGTGCCGGGCGGCAGCAGGGGATTGGCGCGCACCCGCACGACGTCGAGCGCAAGGCTCTCGTCGACGTCGTCACTGGTGCGGAACTCGACGCTGCGCGTGTCCGCACCCGTCGCCTCGCGGATCGTGCGGTGGATATCGGCCTCGCTTGAGCCGACCATGCGGCAGTCGGTGTGCGGCATGATCAGGATGCGCTGGACACCGAGCAGGTAGGTGGCAAGGAGCAGGGTCCGCTGGACGTCATCGGTGACTCGGGCCCCGGCGTTCCGCAGGATCTTGGCGTCCCCCGGGTGCATTCCAACGGCCGCAAGAGGCGCGATTCTGGAATCCATGCATGTCACGATGGCCAGACCGCGCGCCGCACTTCCGTTGAGGTCGCTGCCGGTGTATGCGGTGGCGTGCTCGGCGTTCGCTGCAAGCACATCCTCGAAGGCCTCGACCGGAAAGCGTTGGGAGTCAGGCACGAGTCCCTTCCTTGCCGCGGGCATGGGCGAGGAGCATCTCGCGCACGGACATGGCCGGAGCGGCCTCGGGAAGCTCCACTTCGATGACCCCTTCCTTCACTCGCGCAGGGTAGACCTCGAGGGCTGCCCCGGGGGTGCCCTGCAGGGATCCGTCGCGCAGGTCGTAGCGCCACCAGTGCGATGGGCAGGTGACCACGCCCTCACGGCACAAGCCCCCGGCTAGCGACGCTCCCTTGTGGAGACAGGCGTCGGCGACCGCTCGGGGCTCACTGTCGACGAGGGCGACGAGCACCGCGAGAGCCCCGTGCTCGAAACGGCGCGGGGCGTAGGACACGTCAGCGGCGGGGTACGTCGGCACCCATGAGGCAGGCATGACGAGACTAGGGGGCCGGGGGTGTGACGCCGCTGGGGCGTGCGGCAGAGAAGGGCTCGCCGCCGATTCCCCACTCGTCCGGGCTGACC
>JBMOIL010000190.1:0-3907 GCA_049317345.1 Candidatus Nanopelagicales bacterium | reverse complement strand
CGCGATCGGCAAAGCCGGTCATGACGGCGCGGGCGGCACGACGTCTGCAGAAGCCTGGCCGAGGCGCACCGTGCCCGCGTCGGCAGCAAGTGCACCGGGGGCGTCGGCGGCACCGCGCGCGTCACGCACGTGCAGTGCCTCGAAGGCCGTCGGCTCATCGATGGCCTGGGAGATCACCGGCACCACGGCGACCTTCACGTCGTACGCAGAAAGTGCCCGCCGATACGAGCCCACGGTGTCCCACCCCATATGCAGCACCACGAGTTCGGGATCATCGACAGCCCGGCACACTTCTGCTGAGCGAAACCCCTCCTTGGTGGCCAGCACAGCCACCGACTCGCGCAGGGTCACCATCAGTCCGGCGACATCCGGCGAACGAAAGCGCAGCAGCGCCATGAACCCGGGGGTCGGGCCCGCCAGGTCGGCCAAGCCGCCCCTGTCGGGCTGTCCCGCCTCATCTGCTGGCAGCATGCCTCTCACCGTAGTTAAGGTGTGAAGCGGACGAGAGCGAGGGATCACCATGGCGGCACGTGACAAGCGCCCCGGCGTACGCGGGCCGCGTGGCCCCCAGGGCTCCGGGCAGGCGTCATCGCCCTCGCCGGCTCCCCGGCCTTCCCAGGACCTCTCCCCGCTTCAGCGCGTGAGCCTGCCGCTCCTCACCAGGCTCAGCCGGGTCCCCAAGTGGGCCGTGGTCGTGGTGCTCGCCGTCCTGCTGGTCTTCGGCATGATCCAGACCGGATCCCTCGCGTGGCTCGGGGCCCTCATCCTCGGGCTGCTCACCCTCTTCTTCCTCTGGCTCCTCGTGCTCTCCTGGCCCGCGATCCCGGCAAGCGGGCGCCTGCTGAGGGGTGTCGTGGTCGTGGCCCTGGCCGGCGTCACCGTGCTCAAGGCCATGGGGCGGATCTAGCCCACTCCGGTTCTTCAGTTTGAATTGACAATCATGTTCATCTAGACCACGATGAAGGGCATGCGCTTCTCCATCGCCACCTCGGCCCTCATCGCCACCCTCGCCCTCGGCCTCTCCGCATGCGGAGGCTCAGGCTCCGCGGACAGCTCTCCCACCCCGGGAGCACCGCTGCGCGTGGTCGCCGGTTTCTACCCCTTGGCATACGCCGCTGAGCAGGTCGGTGGGGACGCCGTCGAGGTCATCAACCTCACCCCGCCCGGTGGCGAAGCGCATGACCTCGAACTCAGCCCCCAGCAGGTGGCCGAGATCGGCGAGGCCGACCTCGTGCTCTACATCCCCGGCTTCCAGCCCGCCCTCGACCAGGCCATCGAGCAGGTCGCTGCCGATCGCGCACTCAACGTCACGGAGGCGCTGTCGCTCCTTCCTGCCGAGGATCACGCCCATGAAGGCGAGACGGGCACCTCTGACGCTCACAGTGCGCTCGACGGCGATCCGCACGTCTGGCTCAATCCACTCAACATGGCAGCGATCGGCGACGAGATCGCCGCGCGCCTCAGTGCGTTGGACGCCGATGGCCCCTTCGCGGCAGGAGCCCAGACACTCACGGGATCGATGAACTCACTCAACGATGAGTGGGCAACCGGCACGGCCGAGTGCCGCAGTCGGGACCTCGTCGTGAGCCACGAGGCATTCGGCTACCTCGCCGAGCAGTACGACTTCGCTCAGATCGGCATCGCCGGCCTGTCACCCGACGCCGAGCCGTCGCCCGCGCGCATCGCCGAGGTGGCCGATCTCGTCCGCGAGCGTGGCGTGACGACCATCTACTACGAGACACTGGTGGACCCCGGGGTCGCGCAGACGCTGGCAGCCGAGACCGGCGCGACCACGGCTATCCTCGATCCCCTCGAGGGCCTCCTCGAGGGCTCCGCTGGCAACTACGTCACCGTCATGCAGGCAAACCTCGAGCAGGTGCGGTCGGGCCAGGGATGCGCCTGACCGACCGAGGGGAGACGTGCCCGTGAGCACCGCCCTCGCGTGCCGCGATGTCTGCATCGACATCGAGGCCTCGTGCATCCTCAGCAATGTCAACCTCACCGTCGAGTCAGGTGAGTTCGTCGCCGTGCTCGGTGCCAACGGCTCCGGCAAGACCACGCTCATGCGGGCCATCCTCGGCCTCCTGCCGATCACGAGCGGACAGATCGATGTCTTCGGCACCCCGATCGGACGCTTCCGCGAGTGGGGTCGCCTGGCCTACGTCCCCCAGCGCCTGCACTCGGCCGGAGCGGTGCCAGTGTCCGTCCATGAAGTGGTGGGTGCCGGGTTGATCTCGCCGCAGCAGCGACTCCCCCGCCGTGGCGACCGGCAGCGCGTCGTCGATGCACTCGCGCAGGTGGGTCTGGCCGACCGGCGGCGCGACCGATTCGATGCTCTCTCCGGCGGTCAGCAACGGCGCGTCATGATCGCTGCCGCACTAACCAAGGAAGCGGACCTCTACGTCCTCGACGAGCCGACGGCCGGCGTCGACGCCGAGAGCCAGGAGCGGATCTCGGAGACCTTCGGATCCCTTCGCGAGCAGGGGCGCACGATTCTTCTTGTCACGCATGAGCTCGGGCCCTTCGCGGCGCTCGCCTCCCGCATCGTCGTGCTCGGCTCACCCCGGGGTGAGACATCCACCGTTCTCTACAACGGACCGCCACCGGTCCCCGACCACCTCCGCGAGCGCGTCTGGCATCACAGCGAGGACGTCGTCATGCGCGCGCCGGAGCCTGGAGTCCTTGAGCCGGGAGCCGGCTGATGGGACTCCTCGGATACGACTTCATGCAGCGGGCGCTCATCGCCGCGGCACTCATCGGGCTCATCGCCCCGCTCATCGGGGTCTTCCTCGTCCAGCGCCGACTCGCCCTGCTCGGCGACGGCATGGGACATGTGGCACTCACCGGCGTCGGACTCGCTTTCCTCACCGGGATCGCCCCCGTGCCCACCGCGCTCGTCGTCGCCGCGCTCGGCGCATTGGTCCTCGAGCTCGTGCGCGCCAAGAGCCGCACCGCTGGAGACCTCGCACTGGCACTCGTCTTTTACGGCGGAATCGCCGGCGGCGTCATGCTCACCTCGCTGGCTTCGGGCAAGGCATCCACCGCCCTCAATCAGTACCTCTTCGGATCGCTCTCGACAGTCGCGACAGAGGACATCGCCTGGCTCATCGGCGCGGGGGCTCTCGTCGTGATTGTCCTCGTGATCTTCGGCCGCGAGATGTTCGCGATGACACTCGACCCCGATGTCGCGCACGTGCAGGGAATCCGCACGACCCGTCTGGGCATCCTGCTCACCGTGCTCGCAGCGGTGACCGTGGTCATCGGTATGCGCACCGTGGGCCTGTTGCTCGTGAGCGCGATCATGATCGTCCCGGTGGCCGCCGCACAGCAGTTCACCGGATCGTTTCGCACGACGGCCATGGTCGCCGTGGGGCTGGGGCTCGTCTGCTCCCTTGCAGGCCTGACGACGTCCTTCTCCTTGGACGTCCCCCCTGGCCCAACGATCGTCCTCATCGCCCTAGCGGTCTTCCTCATCTCCGCGATCGCCGCCTACCCCGTGCGACGACGTCGTCAGAGACACCCGCACCCCGCCGAGGACCACCACCATGGCTGACGCACCCGTGAGGCGGCAGACGAAGCAGCGCGCCGCGGTCGCCGAAGCACTTGAGTCCCAGGGAGAATTCCGCTCAGCCCAGGAGATCTACGACATCGTGCGCAAGCGTGGCGACAGCATCGGTCTCACGACTGTCTATCGCTCACTGCAGTCGATGGCCGACGACGGCCAAGTCGATGTCATCGTGCGCGGCGATGGTGAATCCGTCTACCGCCAGTGCAGTCCCTCGCACCACCATCACCTCGTGTGCCGCTCATGCAGGTCCACGGTCGAGATTGACGCGCCTGATGTCGAGCGCTGGGCCACCGACGTGGCTGCACAGCACGGATTCCGCGATGTGACGCACACCGTGGA
>JBMOIL010000189.1:0-3921 GCA_049317345.1 Candidatus Nanopelagicales bacterium | reverse complement strand
CGGTGGGCAGGTTCCAGTGCTCGATGCGGCGCGGCACATCGTCGAAGCGGGGGTTGGGGAAGCGTGCGATGTCACCGACCGCGACGACCGACACATCGGTGCCCACGACCTGCATGAGGTTGTCAGTGAGTACGCCGTCCTCGAGGTTGAGGTCGTTGCCGTGGAGCCACTCGACGTTGGGCACGCTGCCGACGGCCTCGATGACGACGTCGGCGGTGAGCCTGGTGCCATCGGCAAGCGTCACGCCGTCGTCGTGGAACTCAGCAACTCCCTGACCGAGGTGGAAGGTCACACCGTGCGACTCGTGGTGGGCCTTCATGGCCGCACCAAGCTGCGCACCGAGCGGGCGCATCATCGGCTCCGCGTCGTACGCCGTGACCGTGACCTCGCAGCCGAGCTGGCGCGCGGTGGCGGCGACCTCGCAGCCGATGAATCCGGCACCCACGACGAGCAGCGAAGCCCCGGGGGTGAGGCGATCGCGCAGGGCGAGTGCATCCTCGGCAGTGCGCAGCACCGCGGGCTGCGGCCCGGACACGGGCAGGTGGCGTGGGCGGATGCCGCTGGCGATCACGAGTCCGTCAAAGGGATACGCCGCGTCGTCGACCATCACCACGCGTGAAGCGAGTGAGCAGCCGGTCGCTGCTGCTCCGAGGCGCCAGTCGATGTCATCGTGCTTGCGCCGGAAGTGCAGGCCTTCCACCTCGACGCCGCCCTTGAGCGACTCCTTGGACAGCGGAGGGCGGTTGTAGGGCAGGTGTCGTTCATCGCCGATGACCATGACGTCGTGGCCTTGGCCGCGCAACGACTCCGCGGCACGCAGGCCGCCCAGCCCGGCACCGACGACGACGACCTGGGACATCAGGCCTCGATCTCGATGGCCTGCATCGGGCAGACGTCAGCCGCAGCCTCGACCTGGTCGGCCAGCGCGTCGTCGACCTCGCCGGTGTACTCGAGCTTGCCGTCGTCATTGAGTGCGAAGACGGTCGGCGCCTCGAAGGTGCACTGGCCGTAATGCTGGCACTTGTCCATGTCGACGTAGATCTTCATCACTTCTCCTCGACGGTCGATGGATACAGGTCCTTGCTCGGTGTGCGGATGCCTCGATACTCCCAGTCGCCGCCGAGTGCAGTGGAGACGACCTCCTCCGACTCGGTCGGCTGCGCGCCGACATCGGTTCGGATCGGCGTGGGGCCCTCGACGATGTGGTTGGTGAGCGTGCCAAGGCCTTCAACCTCGACCTCGACGACGTCGCCGGGCTGCACGGGGCGCGAGAAGGCGGGTGTCCCGGAGAAGAGCAGGTCGCCGGGCACCAGCGTGATCGTGCGCGCGATATCGGCGACGAGGTAGTGCATGTCCCACTCCATCTCGGCCGTCGTCGAATCCTGCTTGGCGACGCCGTTGACGAGGGTGCGGATGCCCTTATTGCGGAAGTCCCAGTCGGTCACGACGCCCGGGCCCACGGGAGCGAGAGTGTCGGAGCCCTTGACGCGCAGCATCGAGCCCGCATCGGTGTCGCGGAAGTCGTGGAGGCCGTAGTCGTTGCCGATCGAGTAGCCCGCGATGTAGTCGCCGGCCTGCGCCGGGGAGATGTTGCGGCAGGTGCGACCGATGACGATGACGATCTCGCCCTCGTAGTTGAGCCACTTGCACCCTGCGGGGCGCACGACACCGGCCTTGTGTGAGTTCAGCGCCGTGATGGGCTTGTGGAAGTACGTCGGCGCCGCCGGGAGCTTGGTCATGAACTCCTCGGTGCGGCTGGCGTAGTTCAGATGCACCGCGATGATCTTGGTGGGCTCGGTGGGCGGGAGGTGGATCGCCTCATCGACGCCGACCTCGCGGCCATCGCCGGCGACCAGGGTGTCGCCCTCGCGGCGTACCTCGCAGGGGTAGCCGTCGAGGAGGATGCGACGGAACTCGGTCATTACGCGCTCGCCTTCTGCTTGGTCCAGCCGGTCGCGGGGCGGTCGAACCACACGTGGACCTGGCTGGTGCCGATCGCGTTCTCGTAGTCGCTGTACTGCACGCCGGGTGCGATGAAGTCCTGCTCACCCATGGCGCCGGCCATCATGAGGTAGTGGGCGAACATCGCCTCCGGACGCACGGTCATGAACTCCGGCATCGTCTCGAGCACGAGGTCGTGACGGCCCTCGGCGAACCAGCCCAGCCGCTCCATGTCCATGTCACGCGCCTTCTGGCTGATGATGTGCGACGGGTCGCTCGACTCGTGCTTGCGCAGCTCCTTGAGCTTGTAGAAGGTGTGCGAGAGCGAGCCGGTGGCGACGATGATCACCTTGCGATCGCTCGCAGCGACCGCCTCGCCGATGGCGCGGCCCGCGCGCAAGAAGTCATCGGTTTCACCGGTTTGGCAGACGCTCATGGAGAGCCACCGCTTGTCCATGCCCTTGCCGAGGTAGCTCCACAGGTTGAGCGAGGGGTAGTAGAGCGGGAGGTACTCATCGTCGATGGCCGTGATCCACGTGCCGTTGGGCTCACCGCGAGCCGCGATGGCCTCGGCGAGCTCGGGGTCACCGCGCCACTCGAACGGGATCCGGCACATGCCGCGGGGCAGCTCCTCGGCGGTGAAGAGTCCGGCGCGGCGGGCGTGGGAGGTGACGACGAACTCGACCGTGGTGAACCAGTGCGAGTCGAGCACGATGACCGTGTCGTAGTCGAGGGTCTCGAACTTCTCCTTGCGCAGCCGCTCCAGCCCGGTCACGATCGAGATCTCGCGACCGTCGTTGAGCTCGTAGCGGACGTCCTTGGGCAGCATGATCGTGGGCACATGCGATAGCAGCGCCGCGGCGACGACCTCTCCCATGACTACCTCCAGCCGTTGGGCGAATAGCAGGTGTTCTTGACGTCAGCGTAGAAGTCAAAGGACCACACGCCGCCCTCACGGCCGATGCCCGACTTGCGTGAGCCGCCGAACGGAGCGCGAAGGTCGCGGACGAAGAAGCAGTTGACCCAGACCGTGCCGGCGACAAGCTGGCCAGCGATGCGCTCCGCGCGCGGGCGGTCACCACACACAAGCGTGGCCGCCAGGCCGTAGTCGGTGTTGTTGGCCAGCGCGATCGCTTCGTCCTCGGTGCTAAACGTCTGCATCGTGAGGACCGGACCGAAGACCTCGCTCGTGAGGATCTCCGAGCCGGGCGCGGCGCCGGTGATGAGCGTGGGGGCGTAGTAGAAGCCACCCGCGACGGGCTCGACGCGCTCGCCACCGAAGGCGACCTGCGCGCCATCGGCCTTCGCGCGCTCGACGAATCCTGCAACGCGCTCAAGGTGCACGGGATGGATCTGCGGGCCGAGGTCGGTGAACTCCTCGCGCGGGTCACCCTGGCGGATCTCGCGCACCTTCGCGGCGAGTCGCTCGGCGAACTCCTGCGCGATCGACTCGTGCACGAGCAGGCGCGTGCCGGCGAGGCAGACCTGGCCGGCGTTGTCGTACTGCTCCGCCGCAATCTCCGCGGCGATGCCGAGGTCGGCGTCCTCCATGACGATCGTCGGCGACTTGCCGCCCAGCTCGAAGGACAGCGGCGTGAGGTTGTCGGCTGCGGCGCGGGCGACTGCCTTGGCGGTGGGCACGGAGCCGGTGAAGCAGATGCGTGAGACGCCCGAGTGCCCGGCGAGGGCGGCACCGGCCTCGGTGCCGATGCCCTGAACGACGTTGAAGACACCGGGCGGCATGCCGGCCTCAGCGGTGACCTCGGCGAAGAGGCTCGCGGTGAGCGGCGCCCACTCCGGTGGCTTGAGCACCACGGTGTCGCCGGAGGCGAGTGCCGGGCCGATGCGCCAGGTGGCGAGCATGAGCGGCGCATTCCACGGCGTGATGATCGCCGCGACTCCCGCGGGATCCCAGGAGACGACGTTGGTGTGGCCGCGCGTCTCGAACTCCGGATGCTTCAGGTCGTTGACGGCGTACTC
>JBMOIL010000188.1:0-3999 GCA_049317345.1 Candidatus Nanopelagicales bacterium | reverse complement strand
CCGAGCGCTGGGCCCGCATCCGCCGGCACCTTTTCGATGCCCGCGCGCTCCGCGTGCCCCCGGGCCGCGACGACAAGGTGGTGGCCGCATGGAACGGCCTCGCCATCGCCGCGCTCGCTGAGGCCGGGGCACTCCTCGACGAGCCGGAGTGGCTCGATGCCGCCCGTGGCGCCGCCGACCTCCTGCTCGCCGTACACCTGGGAGCCGGACAGGAGGGTGACCGGCTCGCGCGCACCTCGCGTGACGGCCGCGCGGGCTCGACTGACGCCGTTCTCGAGGACTACGCCGATGTCGCCGAGGGCTTCCTCGCGCTCTACGCCGTCACGGGCGAGGACGAGTGGCTCGCCTTCGCGGGGATCCTGCTCGATGTCGTGCTCGGCCACTTCACCGATGGTGAGGGTGGCTTCTACGACACCGCCGACGATGCCGAGCAGCTCGTGCTGCGCCCGCGCGATCCCTCCGACAATGCTGCACCCTCCGGCTGGCTCGCCGCGGCGCAGGCGCTGCTCACCCACTCGGCGTACACCGGAGTGGTGGAGCACCGCGTCGCTGCGGAGCGCGCGCTCGGCATCGCCGCATCTCTCGCGGCGCGCGCACCACGTGGCGTGGGCTGGGGCCTGGCCGCCGGCGAGGCGCTGCTCGATGGCCCGCGCGAGGTGGCGATCATCGGGCCCTCGGACGACCCCGCCACCCGGGCCCTGCATCGCGTGGCGCTCATGGGCACCGCGCCCGGCCTCGTCGTCGCCGTGGGCCCGGAAGGATCCGACGTCCCCCTCCTGCGTGACCGCCCGCTGGTCGGGGGCCTGCCCGCGGCCTACGTGTGCCGGCAGTTCACCTGCGACGCGCCGGTGACCACGGAAGACGGACTCGCCTTCCGCGTCGGAGCCCGATCGGGGTCCGCGCCGGACTAGCCTGTCGGGGTGGGCCTCTCCGACGTTCTGTACGGCGCATATGAGCGCCGGCTGCTGCGCCAGATCCCACCCGACCGCCGCCCCCGCCACGTGGGGGTCATCCTCGACGGCAATCGCCGATGGGCCACGAGCCAGGGCTCGGCCAGTGAGGCGGGGCACCGCGCGGGCGCGGCCAAGATCGTGGAGTTCCTCGGCTGGTGCGAGGAGGCCGACGTCGAAGTGGTCACCCTCTGGCTGCTCTCGACCGACAACCTCTCGCGTCCGGAGGCCGAGCTGGCGGCCCTGCAGTCGATCATCGAGGAGACCGTGACCGGGCTCGCCGAGACCGGTCGCTGGCGCATCCATCCCGTGGGGGCACTCGATCTCCTGCCGGATCGCACCGCCCGACTGCTCAAGCAGGCGGCTGAGTCGACCTCCGACATCGACGGCATCCTCGTCAATGTCGCGGTGGGCTACGGCGGCCGGCGCGAGGTCGTCGATGCCGTGCGCTCCCTGCTCACCGAGCACGCCAAGGAAGGCACGTCGGTCGAAGACATCGCGCAGATGCTCGACGTCGAGCACATCGCCGAGCACCTCTACACCCGCGGCCAGCCCGACCCCGATTTGGTCATCCGCACCTCCGGCGAGCAGCGACTCTCCGGCTTCCTGCTGTGGCAGAGCGCCCACTCGGAGTTCTACTTCTGCGAGGCCTACTGGCCCGACTTCCGCCACGTCGACTTCCTTCGGGCCCTGCGTGCCTACGCCGCCCGCCAGCGCCGCTACGGCGTCTGACCACTCGCACCCCAGATTTCACCTGAGCATCCGGCGTGTTGTCCCGGACCACGTGTCCCTCGGACCTAATGTCCGGCGTACGGGCCGGCAACGGGCCGGTCCCTAGATCGCGGGACGCCGCGCGACGGTTCCCGCTGAGGAGACTTCGTGGCCGCTGCGCGTAGCCGCTCCCGCAAGCCCGCCCATCGCACCTACGTCCTCGACACCTCCGTCCTGCTGTCGGACCCGCACGCCCTGGTGCGCTTCGACGAGCACGAGGTGGTCATCCCCGTGGTGGTGGTGACCGAACTCGAGGCCAAGCGGACCCATCCCGAACTGGGCTACTTCGCCCGCTCCGCCCTTCGGCTGCTCGATGACATGCGTGTGAGCCACGGCCGCCTCGACGAGCCCATACCCGTGGGCGACGCCGGCGGAAGCCTCCGCGTGGAGCTCAACCACACCGATCCCTCGGTCCTCCCCAGCGGCTTCCAGCTCGGCGACAACGACACCCGCATCCTCGCTGTCGCCCGCAGTCTCGCCGCCGAAGGCCACGACGTCGTCCTCGTGAGCAAGGACCTGCCCATGCGGGTCAAGGCGTCCTCGATGGGGCTCACCGCCGAGGAGTACCGCGCCGAGCTCGTCGTCGAGTCCGGTTGGACCGGCATGGCCGAGGTTGACGTGGCCGCCGATCTCCTCGATGCGCTGTACGACGACACCGTGATCGACCTCGATGCCGCCCGTGACCTGCCGTGTCACACCGGCCTCGTGCTCCTGTCCGACCGCGGTAGCGCCCTTGGCCGTGTCACCCCGGAGAAGCGGGTGCGCCTCGTGCGCGGTGATCGCGAGGCCTTCGGCCTGCACGGCCGCAGTGCCGAGCAGCGCATCGCCCTCGACCTGCTGCTGGATCCCGAGATCGGGATCATCTCGCTGGGCGGCCGTGCCGGCACCGGCAAGAGCGCCCTGGCCCTGTGCGCCGGGCTCGAGGCCGTGCTCGAACGCCGCCAGCATCGCAAGGTCGTCGTCTTCCGACCCCTCTACGCCGTCGGCGGCCAGGATCTGGGCTACCTCCCGGGGACCGAGAACGAGAAGATGTCGCCCTGGGCGCAGGCGGTCTTCGACACCCTCGGGGCCGTGGCCACCTCCGAGGTGGTCGAGGAGGTCCTCGACCGGGGCATGCTGGAGGTCCTGCCGCTGACCCACATCCGGGGCCGCTCCCTCCACGACGCCTTCGTCATCGTCGATGAGGCGCAGTCGCTGGAGCGCAATGTCCTGCTCACGGTCCTCTCCCGGATCGGCCGCGACTCGCGGGTGGTCCTCACCCATGACGTCGCGCAGCGCGACAACCTCCGGGTGGGTCGCCACGACGGCATCGTGGCCGTGGTCGAGAAGCTCAAGGGTCACCCGCTCTTTGCCCACGTGACCCTCACGCGGTCCGAGCGGTCACCGATCGCGGCCCTGGTCACCGAGATGCTCGAGGAATTGCCCGTGTGAGGTAGGTCACGCGATCTCCCCCGTAAATCCGGGTGGCCCTGACCGATAAGGGCGATTTATCCATAAGTTATCCACAGGACCGCCGTTATCTGGGCGTGACATTTCCGGATTCGTTGGGCACGGTAGTCCGGTGCTGATGAACACGAGATCTGCCCGACGAGTGCTCGCCGCGACCCTTGCGGCCGCGACGCTGGCCCTCCCGACAGCCCTCACCGCGCCGACTGCCCTTGCCGCACCCGGCGTCACGCCGAGTGCCGAGGAGCCCCCACCCAACGAGCGCGCGCCCCGGGTCCCCGACGCCCCCGACCTCGGCGATGCGCCGTGGACCAGCCCCGAGTCGCGCGACATGGTGGGCTACCGCCTCAGCACCTACACCGGCAAGTACTTCGACAAGCGCTTCGAGCAGTACCGCCTCTGCGTGATCCAGCGCGAGAGCGGCGGCCGCTACGGCGAGAGCTCCAGCGCCCACATCGGTGCCTACCAGTTCTCCTACAGCCTCGCGGCCGGTGCTCTCCGGGCGATGCGCCCCGAGATCGAGGACCTCTACGGCCGCCCGGGCCTGGCCGCCCTGGACCGCCTCGAGGGCAAGCCGATGTACACCTGGAACAGGTTCTGGCAGGACGCCGCCTTCTGGACGACCTTCAACGGCGGCCGTGGCTGGTCCCACTGGTCGAGCCAGTGGGGCGCGAGCTGGAACTGCGATCACACGCCCAACGCCGAGAGCGGCTGGCCGAGCCCGAGCCGCTACCACTACGCGCCGATCGAGCGCGGCGCCAAGGAGCGTTCGGCCCAGGTGACCACCCAGGTGACCCCGCGGGCGACTCCCGAGAGCAATCTCGCCCAGGCA
>JBMOIL010000187.1:0-4027 GCA_049317345.1 Candidatus Nanopelagicales bacterium | reverse complement strand
CGGCGCTCCCGGAAGGCCTTCTTGCTCTGGAGACCGAATCGCGCTTCGTACTCCGGGATGATGTCGTCGGGATGGCCGTCGGCGAGGATCTGTCCCTCATCCAGCCACAGCACTCGATTGCAGGCCGAGCGAATGGCACCCATGGAGTGACTGACGAGGAAGATCGTGTCCGCGTCGTCGCGCAGTTGCTGGATCCGCTGGCTACTGCGCTTGACGAACTCGCCGTCACCGGTGGAGAGGGCCTCGTCGATGAGCAGGATCTCGTGTGTCACGGCGGAGGCAATGGCGAACTTCAGCCGTGCGGACATGCCTGAGGAGTAGGTGTTCATCGGCATGTGGATCGCTGACCCGATACCGCTGAACTCCACCACCGACGGGATGCGCTCGCGCACCTCGGCCGGCGTGAGACCGAGGGCGAGGAGGCCGAGCTCGACATTGCGTAAGCCCGACAGCGCCTGCATGAGCGCGGAACTGACACCGAGCATCGTCGGCTGGCCATCGGCGTAGACCGCCCCCTGATTAGGCGGCAGGAGCCCCGCGATAGCGCGCATGAAAGTTGACTTGCCCGCACCGTTCTTGCCGATGACGCCGACAGCTTCGCCCTGGCGTGCCACGAAGCTCACGCCGCGCAGGGCGTGCACCTCCCGCTTGATCGACACGGGGCGTCGGCTGCGCATCCGGCGCCAGCGACTTGCGTGGGGATCAAGTGGCGCATCAGGAGCGGTCCACACGCGGTAGACGATGTGCAGATCGTCCACCACCACCTTGATGGGCGCGTTCGGGTCGTTGTCCCGGGGCGGTGCGACGTCAGAGAAGTCGGCGTCATCGCTCAGGTCGAAGTCGTCAGCCTCGTCCATAGCGGTCCTCCGCACGCCAGAAGAACCACAGACCGAGCGGCAGCATCACGACTGCCCACCCGACCGCCAGCGCCCAGTTCCACGCACCCCACGGGGAGAAGTAGGAGTCCATGAGCGCATCGCGCATGCAGTTGAGGTAGACGGTGCCGGGGTTGATCTCAATGAGGAAGGTCACCCACGGCGGCACGCCAAGACGTGACAGTCGGTCCGCGATCGGGATCATCACCCCGGACATGTAGCCCCAGATGCGCAGGACGTAGGGAAGCACCTCGGAGACGTCCTGCACCGTGGCGACGATGCGCGCCAGGACCAGCGCCATACCTAGCGAGAACATGAGGATGAGCAGGAGGGCGACTGGGGCGAGGAGCCACTGCCAGGTGATTGGCTCACCGGTGACGAGGAGGATCGCGATCATGATGGGCAGCGCGTAGAGGAAGACGCGCAACTGCTTGATGACGACAGCGATAGGCAGCACGGCGCGGGGGAAGTGAATCGAGCGCACCAGACCCTCGTTGCCCGAGATACTGCGCGATCCCACGGTGATCGACTGACGGATGATGGCGAAGGTGAAGACGCCTGCTGCGAGGAAGCCCGTGTAGTTCTCGACGCTGCCGCGGCCCCCGAGCAGGAAGCCGAAGAGGAACCAGTAGATCGCCATGGTGATGACGGGATCCATCACCTGCCAGAACTGACCCAGCCGGCTCTTGGTGTTCTGCTTATCGACGCTGGCCTTGGCGAAGGCGAAGATGAATGCGCGGCGCTGCCACAGGCTGCGCAGATACGCACCGAAGGCGGGACGACTGTTGACCGGCACGAGGCCGGATTCGCGGGCGAGGTCCCGGGCGTCGACCTCGCGGCCGTCGGCGAGGATCAGAGCCGCACCACCTTCGGTCCGCTCGTGGCCCCACGGGTGTCAAACAGGCAGGCTGCCTGTGCCGTGATGGACGGGAGGTCGTAGTCGCTGTGGTTTTGCAGGAGCACCACGACGTCCGCTCCGGCAAGAGCCGAGTCGAGATCATCGACACGAGTGAGACTCTCCGCGCCTAGTCGCCACGAGACCACATGCGGGTCGTGGAACTCGACCTGCGCACCCTTGTCGAGCAACTCAACGGCGATGGGCTTTGCCGGCGACTCGCGCTGGTCAGCGATATCCGGCTTGTAGGTCACTCCCAGGAGGAGGATGCGCGATCCGCGCAGGGCCTTGCCCTGGTCATTGAGGACATCCTGGATACGCCGTACGACGTAGGAAGGCATCCCGGCATTGATCTCCTGGGCGAGCTCCACGAAGCGGAACGGGTACCCGAGCTTCGCCTGCACCTGGTACGACAGGTAGTTGGGGTCGATGGGGATGCAGTGCCCGCCTACGCCCGGGCCGGGGTAGAAGGCTTGGAAGCCGAAGGGCTTGCTCTTGGCCGCCGCGATGACATCCCAGAGATCGATATCGAGCTCGTAGCAGAAGCGGGCCATCTCGTTGACGAGCGCGATGTTGATGTGGCGGTACGTGTTTTCGAGGAGTTTGGCCATCTCGGCCTCGCGCGTGCCACGTGCGCGCACAACGGTGTCCACGAAACGGGAGTAGAAGGCGGCTGCGGCCTCAGTGCACGCCTCGGTGTGACCACCGACGACCTTGGGGGTGTTGCGCATGCCGTACTGGGGATTGCCCGGGTCGATTCGCTCGGGACTGAAGGCGAGGTGGAAGTCGCGTCCGGCAGCGAGCCCGCCCGTCTCGAGCACCGGCCGCACTTCGTCGTCGGTCGTGCCCGGGTAGGTGGTGGACTCCAGGACGATGAGTTGCCCGGGCTGCAGGTGCTCCGCGATGGCGCGAGTCGCCCCGAGCACGGCGCCGAGGTCAGGGCCGCCTTCGGGAGTCAGCGGTGTCGGCACGCAGATGACGACAGCGTGCGCATCGGCAATGACCGACGCATCGGTGGTCGCGGTGAAGCCACGCTCGAGCATCTCGGCGATATCGGCGTCAGAGAGATCATCGACGTGCGAGCGCCCGGCATTGAGCCCATCGACTACCCCGGCGGAGACGTCGAGGCCGGTGACAGCGAGTCCGGCGCGGCTCGCCTCCTGTGCCAGCGGAAGGCCCACATAGCCCAGACCGATGACCACTAGATCGCGCGTCATGTCCGTCCTTCGCCTTCCCTGCCGGGCTCCGGCCTCGGGCCCGCGGAGCCGTCGTGGCCGCAGGGCGGTCAGCCCGTGAGGGCGCCGAGGAAAGAGTACGCCGCCCGATAGGCCTCCATGACGGAAGGCCACGTGCGCGTGGCCTCCACCCATGCCCGGGCACGCTCACCCGCCTCACCCCTAGTGATGGGGTCCGCCAGGGATCGCAAAGCCTCCGCGAGGGCGGCCGCATCTCCCGGTGCCACGAGCAGGGATCCGGGGGCGAGCACCTCGGCCACCGCCGGGAGGTCGCTTCCCACGACCGGAATCCCACGCGCCTGAGCCTCGAGGGGCTTCAGCGCGGTCACGGCACGATTGACCGCGGTGTCACACCGGGGCAACGCGAAGACATCGAGGGCGTCGTACCACTCGCGCACCTCGGCGACGGGGACTCTCCCTGGCGCGAGCAGGGGTACGCCGCTCTGCTCGGCCTGACGGCGCAGGGCCGCGAGCCCGGGGCCATCGCCCACGATGAGTACGCGGACGTCCAGGCCGTCGCCTCGAAGGAGCGCGACGGCATCGATGAGCGTGTCGAGGCCCTCGTCATCGTTGATGGTCGCGACACTGCCCACCCACAGCGCGTCGCCGACTCCCAGGCGCTGACGCGTCGCCACGATGTCGCGAGGTTCGAGGAATTCCATCGGCACGGCATTGGGGGCGACGAACACGCGCTCCTCAGGCACCCCGCGCGCGATGATGGCCTCGCGCATCCCCGAGCCGAGAGTGGTCACCACGTCCGCCGCGAGCAGCGCTTCGGTGTGCCGCTCACGGAGCAGTGCATAGGTGTCGGTGTCGCGAGCGTCTTCGCCGCCGTGGCGCGCCAGCCAGGTGTCCTCGAAGAACGTGCGCGCCTCGTACGCCACCGGTAGGCCGCGTGCGCGACCCACTTCAAGCGCCACGGCAGCGTTCACGTGATCCGAGGCGGCATGGAGGACATCAGGGCGTAACTCGTCTACCAGCCGGCCCAGATGGGCGGCGTAGGCGCCACGCAGTTGCTCATC
>JBMOIL010000186.1:0-4039 GCA_049317345.1 Candidatus Nanopelagicales bacterium | reverse complement strand
TAGTGCAGGAGGTACTCCTGCACCTCCCATGCGGTGACCTCACGCGTCGCCGGATCATCGGCCGCCTCGGAGTAGCGGCGCACCTCGTCGGCCTTCATCGTGACGAAGGTGTCGACGAAGGTCTTGCCGAGCATGCCCTTGAGTACGTCGTCCGCGTCGAGGGCCGCGAGGGCGTCATCAAGCGTCATGGGCAGCACCTGCGCGGCCTCGTCTTCATACGTCCAGCCCTCGAGTGCAGGCGGCGGCGTGAGCTCGCGCCGGATGCCATCGAGTGCGGCCGCGAGGATGGCCGCGGAGATGACGTAGGGGTTGGCGGCGCCATCGCCGATGCGCATCTCCAGGCGCGTGCCGCGCCCGCGCTCCGGCGGGATACGCACCATGGTCGAGCGGTTGTCCAGGCCCCAGTTGTTGCGGTACGGCGCAAGCGTGTCGGGGCCGAGTCGCTTGAAGGCGTTGACCGTCGGGTTGCTCAGCGCCGACAGCGCAGGAGCGTGCTCGATGATGCCGGCGATCATCGACAGAGCGATCGGCGTGAGCTCGCCGTTGGCGTCGCACATGATGTTGTCACCGCCGCGCTCCACTGAGAAGTGCATGTGGAAGCCGCTGCCGCCCTCATCGTTGAATGGCTTGCCCATGAAGGACGCGAGGAAGCCCTGACGGGCGGTGATGTCCTTGATCGCGGTCTTGAAGATGAAGGTGCGATCGGCTGAGAGCATGGCGTCGGCGTGCCAGAGATTGATCTCGTACTGCGACGGCGAGAACTCGTGATTGCCCGCAAAGGCGCCGATATCGAGCTTGTCGCACATGCGCAGCGTGTGCAGGAAGTAGCCGTGCGGGTCGACCATCGCGCCGGTCGTGTAGACGAGGCCCTTGTGATCGAAGGTCCGCTCCCAGCGGCCGTCGCGCTCCGCCATCACGTAGTACTCCAACTCGGGGCCGGTCACGGGAGTGAGCCCGAGCTCGGAGTAGCCGTCGATGACGCCCTGCAGCACCGAGCGAGGCGCGGTCGGGTGCGGTGAGCCGTCGGGCTCGTAGACGTCGGCGACGACGTACGCGACGCCCGGCTCCCAGGGGATGTCACGGATCATCGACGGCACGATCTGCGTCACCAGGTCGGGCAAGCCATCCGAAACAGACCCGTGGCCGTCGAGCACATCGCCCTGGGTCGTGGTCACCCACACGCCCTGGCAGAAGGTCGGGCCGTGGCCCAGCGCACGCTCCATCTGCGTGACGAGCATGTCCTTGGACCGGGTGATCCCGAGCACGTCGGAGTAGAGGACGCGCAGGACGTCGATGCCGCGGGCCTGGAGGCCGGCGCGGAGATCCGCAAGGTCGAGCGGACGGTGGGAATCCATGGTTGACTCCGATCGTTCGGGTACGAACGGATCGTATGGGAGGATTCCGCCGTGCGTGTCCTGTTTCTCCAACATGACCACGTGAGCCCCCCCGGGCCGGTGGCCGACCGCTTCGCCCAGCGGGGCTTCGAGGTCGTCGAGTCCGTCGTGGTGCCCCGAGATCGCTTCTTCTCCCCCGACGTCGACTTCGACTTCCCGGAGGTGGGCGATCACGATGTCGTCGTACCCATGGGTGCGCCCTGGGGCGCGTGGGAAGACGACCGGATCGGCACATGGCTCAAGCCCGAACTCGACTGGCTTCGCGACCTCCAGCGCAACGACGTACCCATCCTCGCGATCTGCTTCGGAGCACAGGCGCTTGCCCGCGCGCTCGGCGGCTCAGTGGCTCCCGGTCCTCGCGCGGAGATCGGCTACACCTGGATCAACTCCGATGACCCCGCGCTCGTGCCCAATGGTCCGTGGTTCCAGTGGCACTACGACCGCTTCACCGTGCCGCCCGGGGCCGTGGAGATCGCGCGCAACGCCCGTGCATCGCAGGCATACGTCATCGGTCGCTCACTCGCGGTGCAGTTCCACCCCGAGGTCACGCCCTCCTGCCTGGAGGGCTGGCTCGACGAGGGTGGGGTCGCCGAGGCAGAGAAGGACGGCGTCGATCCCGCGGAGCTGCTGGCGGGCACCGTGCGGGAGGAGCCGGCCGCCGTGGCGCGTGCCCACGCGCTCGTGGATTCCTTCCTCGATCGCGTCGCCGGCCCGGTCTAGGCTTCGCCGCCCCTCGCCCGGCATCCGCCCACGCATCTGGGCGACAATGGCTTCATGTTCGCCGTACGCCGCACCTCTGCGCTCGTCCTGCCCGCTGTCGCCGCGGCCGCTCTCTCCGCGGGCCTGCTCACGTCACCGGCCGCTGCGACCCCGACACCTCGCGTCGATGTGCCCGCCCCGGACGCCGGCACATGCTGGAACTACACCTACAAGCAGGCGAGCCTCAAGACCTACACGGACACACCTATCGACTGCGCTGAGCCGCACACAGTCGAGACGGTCATCACCCTCGACGTGCCCAAGGACGTGGCGGCCAAGGGCAACAACAGTCGCGAGCTCCTGCTCTGGGTCGACGCGCGCTGCCAGGTTGAGGTCAATCGCTACGCCGGAGTGGCCAAGCCCGACGTAGCAGCGCCCGGCACGCGCACCTGGTACCTCTGGTACACCCCGACGGTGAAGCAGTGGAAGTCCGGTGCGCACTGGGTGTCGTGCGCGGCCGCATCGGTGCCCTCGGATGAGAAGCGCCTGGGCAAGCTCGTCCCGGTGACGGGCTCGATCGCTGGCGCTGCCGATCTTTCGAAGCCGATCACGTTCAAGACGGACTACGGCACGGGCACCTACGCCTACCGCAAGCCGATGACCGCCATCGCTGATCGCCCGTATCCGGGGGCCAAACTGCAAAACCGGGCGGCCTCCTTCTGCGAGAAGGAGCTCGGGCACAAGAAGTTCTTCTGGTACGGCCCCAGCGAGACCGAGTGGGTGGAGGGCTACACCGCCGTGCGGTGCTACTCCCTCAAGAAGTCCTAGGCACCGCCCCCAAGGGCCCCCCAAACTCGCGAGTGTCGAGTTGCGGGCGGGAATTCCGCCGATATCAGCCCGCTACTCGACACTCGCGGGATCCGGGATGCACAGCGCCGAGTCCCGCCAAGCGTCCACAGCGCGAGCGCGGGCCTCACATGCTCAAGCCCCCTGGGCGACGCTGCCCGCATGTCATCGGAATCCGCTTCGTCGACTCCGGCCGCCCACGGTGCCCGACTGGTCACGGACCGGACTCGTGCCCAGTTCACGCGCGGCCACTGGAAGCCCAGCCGCGGAGTTCGCCTACCCGAGGATGAGCGCAGCATCATCGCCCAGTGCGCGGCTCTCGCGCTCGTTGCACATAGCGCCGTGGTCTTCTCGAGTCTGACCGCCGTCACCCTCTGGGAAGGGGTCGAGAGCAGAGGCTCGGACATCGAAGTGACCGTAGGAGCCGACAATCCGCTGATTCAGCGTCCACATGTGATCTGCCGCCGGCGCGATCTCGACGACCGCGACATTGCGTGGGTGAAGGGTCTGGCTGTCACCACACCGCAGCGGACCTTCGTGGATGTGGCGCGCCTCCTCTCCCTGCCGAGGCTTATCGCGGTGGGCGATGACTTTGTACGCCGTGGCTTGTGCACTCGCGCACAACTCGAGGAAGTCGTCCAACGCATGACAGGGCAGAGGGGCGTCAAGCGCGCCCGCCAGGCGATCCCCCTGATCGATCCTCGGTGCGAGTCCCCACGGGAGTCCATCGTGCGGATCCTGCTCTACGAGCGAGGCTTCCCTCCGCCCACGCCGCAGGTGAACATCTTCGACGCGAAGGGACAGTTCATCGCCCGAGGGGATCTTGTCTATGAGAAGGAGCGCATCGTCATCGAGTACGACGGGGAGCACCACCTCACCCGAGAGACTCAGGCCAAGGACGCCTCACGTCGCGGCAAGCTCGCGGTCAATAACTGGCTCATCGTCACCGTTGTGGCGGAGGACGTTTCCCGCCCGGAGCGGCTCGTGGCGAAGGTCCAGGCTGCACGCGACGCCCGAGCAGCCCACCCCATCCCTCCGAGTGTCGAGTAACGGGTCGAAATCGCAGGATTTCCCACCCGTTACTCGACACTCGGCGTTGC
>JBMOIL010000185.1:0-4076 GCA_049317345.1 Candidatus Nanopelagicales bacterium | reverse complement strand
CGGATCTGCGAAGACCGATGGGTCGCGGTTCGCCGCGATCACGCTCACGCCCACGAACTCGCGTTCTCCGATCTCCACACCGGCGAGCGTCACCGGCTCTCGCGTCCAGCGCTCCATGAAGGCCACCGGCGGCATCCAGCGGATCGCCTCATCGACCGCACCGGCGAGCAGCGAGCGATCTGCGCGCACCTCAGCCATCGCCTCCGGGTGCTGGATGAGCAGCATGAGCGTGGTGAGCACAGACGCCTGGATCGTCTCGATCGCACCGAACATCACCACACGCAGTTGCGCGGCAACCTGCTCGGGCGTGAGGTCCGACTCCTCCACAACCTTGGACCGCGCGAGTCCCTCGATCAGCAGGTCCGTGAGCTCACTTCGGGCAGCGTCTGCGCGGGCGAGTGGTTCCGGATCGCCGGTGTATTCCATGGCTCCGGCGAACGCCGCATAGAAGCCGTCGATCCTGGGTACGTCGTCCAGCGGCAACCCGATCACCTGAGCCGCGACGCCCACGGCGAAGGGGGCAGCAAAGGCTTCCGTGAGTTCAGTCTCGCCATCAATTCGCCCGATGAGCTCGCGCGCGAGTTCGCGGATCGGCGTACCGAACTCGCGCTCGACCTCCCGTGCGCGGAAGGGTGCCTCGAAGGGCTGGCGATAGCGCTCGTGCTCCTCGCCGTCGACGGTGAGCATCATCCGGCCGAGTGAGGCGCGCACCATGTTCTGCTCGGCCTCGACGGTCGCACCGGACTTGGGAAGCAGGATCTGACGCGCGGGCTCACGCGCCGTGATGAGCCAGCCGCCGAGAGCGGGCAGCCACGTGACCGGCTCGCGCTCGCGAAGCTCATCGAGCACGTGCTCGCGGCCGGCCTCCTCGAGGTCGGCCAGAGTGACGGCAGCGCCGGCAGGGAATGCCTGCCGGCGCTGCGCGTCCTCCCGTTCGGAGACGACTACCTGGTCGAGCAAGACCTAGCTCACGAGATCGGCGATGGCGTCGACGTTCTCGCGCTTGCGCCGCAACGCGCCCACGATGATGCCGATGATGAAGACGCCGAAGGGCATGAGCACGAGGAACCAGCCCAGCGGGTTGAGCGCCCAGGCCTCCACCGTCGGGTCCGATCCCTCGGCCGCCGTGCCCGCAAAGATCGCGAAGCGGCTCATGAGCAGGTACAGACCTAGGGCGAGGCCGAGGATCGCGAGGATCGGCGCGATGAGCGTGTGCCACACGCGCGTGTCCTCCTTGGTCTTCCTGAAGTAGGCGATCACCGCGATGCTCACGAGGATCTCGACCACGACAATGGCGATGACGGCCACCGCGGAGGACCAGTAGAAGAGGTTGAGGACGGGATCCCAGCCGCGCGCGATGAAGATGATGATCACGATGGCCGTGATCACCGATGCCACGATGGAGCCATTGCCCGGCGCGCCGAAGCGGTTGGTGTGATCGAGCTTCTGGCTGAAGACTCCCGCGCGTCCCAAGGCGAAGAAGTAGCGCGCCAGGGAATTCTGGAAGGCGAGGAGTCCGGCAAAGAGCGACGTCAGCACGAGCCAGCTCATCACCGTCGCCATCCACTCACCGACGTACTCCGCGGCGATGGAGAAGAGTACGGCCGCCGGGTCGAGCAGCGGGACGTCATCGACCGTCGAGCGCGCGAGAACCTGGTCGATCACCGTTTGCGACCCGAGGGCGGTGACCATGGCGAAAGTGACGAAGGCGAAGACGACGCCGATGAGGATGATCGCGGTGTAGGTCGCCCGCGGCACGGTCTTCTTGGGCTCGCGCGACTCCTCGCCGTAGATCGCCGTCGCTTCGAAGCCGATATAGGACGCGAAGGCGAAGGCGAGCGCGATGCCGGCCGTGCCCGCGATGCCACCGGCCAGGACGGCAGTCGGCGAGAAGGAAGCCGCAACGTCGATCGGCTCGGGGCCACCCTTGACGAAGACCGCGATCGCGGTGATGACGAGGGAGAGCAGCTCGAGGGTGAGCAGGACGCCGAGGACCTTGGCGCCAATGTCGACCGAGAGCACCGAGAGGATCAGCACAAGTGCCCAGGCGATGAATACCCACACCCACCAGGCCCAGTCGAGACCGAACTGGGCATTCATCTGGCCGGCCATCACGGCGCCGAAGAATCCGAAGATCGCCAGTTGGATCGCGAAGTAGGCGACCAGGGAGACAAACGCCGACCCCACGCCGACGTTGATGCCGAGCCCGCGACCGACGTAGGCGAAGAACGCACCGGCGTTGGTGACGTGCTGGCTCATCGCCGAGTAGCCGACGCTGAAGAGCAGCAGGATGATCGCTACCGCGAGGTAGGCACCGGGCACGCCCGCGCCGTTGCCCAGCACGATGGCGACGGGCACGGCGCCGGTCATGCCGACCAGCGGAGCCGCTGCCGCGATGACGAAGAAGACGATCCCGAGTACGCCGATCCGACCCTTGCGCAGGGACGTGTCGGGGGTCTCGCGGGGTGCCGGCTGGAGATCGGCCATGTCAGCCCTCCGGGTCGAGGGGCCCGCGATCGTTGGGGCCCGAATGAACGCGAGGGTGACGCATACCCATGGGTACGTCAAGCACATTCGCCAGATTGGTTCGGGCCCGAATGAATCTCCGCTAGCCTCACCCCGTGGCCGGATTCCTCCCTCCCTACACCCCCGACGGCGGCTCGGCCCTTGTGCCGCAGATGCCCTGGCACTACTCGGGCACCCTGCTCACGGTCGAATATCGCACCGACGTCGAGCGGGTGCGCGCCCTTCTCCCCGCCGATGTCGACCTCGCTCCCGAGGACCCCGGCGCAGTCGCCTTCATCTGGGCCGACTGGCAGTCCTGCAGCGCGGAGGGCCGCGAGCTCCTCGACCCGTCGCGGTCGCAGTACCTCGAGGCCTTCGCCGTGGTGCGGTGCTCGTACGCCGGTACGACGTACAGCCGGTGTGTGCTCATCTGGGTGACAACCGATTTCGCCATCGGGCGTGGGTGGTTCCAGGGCTACCCCAAGAAGCTCGGCAGCATCTATGTCACGCGCGCAATGAACCATGGCTTGGCCGCGCCGCGCGTCGCACCCGGTGGCACCTTCGGCGCCACGCTCGCGGCGTACGACCACCGTCTCGCCACCGCCAAGGTCACGCTGCGCGAGCCGAGCGACACCAATGGATTCGTCAACGCCCTGCCGATGCTGCATCACCGGCAGATGCCGAGCATCGCGGGCGGTGCACTCAGCCTCGACCAGATCGTCACGATGGGCGGCCGCGATGCCGATCTCGGCCAGCCCTGGCGCGGCGACGCCGAGATCGAATTGCACGACTCCGAGTGGGATCAGCCTGCCGCGCTACTTCCTGTGCGCGAAGTCATCGGCGGCTACTACCGCGAGGTCGGCGTGACCTTTGCCGGCGGCACTCTCCTCGAGGACCGCTCGCAAGCCATCTAGGTTCGAGGCCGATCGAGCATCTTTACTTTTTTCCTTTTTAATGCTAGTTTCTCTCCATGGCGAAGGCGAAAACCACCATCTACGTGGATGAGGACCTCCTGCGCGGCGCCCGCGTCTACGCGGCCCGCAAGGACATGAAGGACTCCGAGGTCTTCGAGCTCGCCCTGCGGCGGATCCTCGGTCGGGATGTCCTCGACGACATCTGGGCCCGCAACTCGGGGGTTGATCCCGAGTTGGCCGAGCAGGTCGCCTACGAGGAGTTGAATGCTTCGCGCCGTCGTTGACCCAGGCGTGCTGATCTCATCTCTCATTTCCTCGCGCGGGGCCCCAAGTGAACTCGTCCGACGATGGACTGAGGGTGAGTTCCAACTTCTGTGGTCGCCGCAACTACTGGATGAACTTGCCTTGGTCTGCGCGCGGCCTCGATTCCGTGAGTGGTTCAGCGCTGAAGAGGCGGCGATCATCGTGGGACTCATCCGGGATGCCGGGGAGGCTCACGCGGATGCGATCACGGACGCGCCTCCGCCTCCTGATGACGGTGATCGGTACCTCATCGATCTTGCGGTGACGTCACAGGCAGATTGCCTTGTCACCGGTGACTTAACTCTGCTGAGCCATGCCGTGCCGGGGTTACGGATCGCAAGCCCGCGCACCCTG
>JBMOIL010000184.1:0-4170 GCA_049317345.1 Candidatus Nanopelagicales bacterium | reverse complement strand
CAGGTCTCCCCGTGAGGTTCCATCGACTGTCGATCACCGGCGTCGGACCCTTCCGCGGACGCGAGGAAGTCGACTTCGATGCCGTATCCGCGTCGGGGCTCTTCCTCATCGAGGGGCCCACGGGCGCAGGCAAGACGACGATTATCGATGCCATCGTCTTCGCGCTCTACGGCTCCCTGTCGGGCGCGGACTCCGATCCGGGCCGACTGCGCAGCCAACTGTGCCGCCCGGATGAGTCGACCGAGGTCACACTCGACTTCAGCATCGGCGGAGTGCGCCACACGATCACACGCAACCCGGCGTACGAGCGTCCCAAGGCGCGCGGCGAGGGCACCACCCTCGAACGTGCTGCGCAGACCCTGCGCGTGCATGACGACGCTACGCCGGACATGCGCGAGGCCAAGGAGATCGGCGTCTACCTGGCACAGCGCATCGGCCTCACCGTCGATCAGTTCCGCCGCCTGGTCGTGCTCCCCCAGGGCGAATTCGACACTCTCCTTCAGGCCAAGCCGATCGACCGCTACCGCACGATCGCCGCACTCATCGACGACGGATTCCTCCAGCGTGTCCAGGAAGACCTCAAGCAGCGCGCCGATGACGCACTTCATCGGCGTCGAGATGCGGCCGCCGAGGTCGAGCGCTTACTCGGCGTGATGCGCGAGCGCGCCTCCGAAGTCGCCGAGGTCCCGGAGGAGTTCGACCCGGATGCAGTCATGGACGCGATCGCAAGCGAGGCCACCAAGGTCGCAGGAGTGGCGGCGCAGACCTCCGCCGCCCTGCAGGCTTGTCAGGCCGCCGAGCACGCCGCCCGGGCACGCGCCGAGGCCAGCCGAGCAGCGAGCGAGGCACGCGCGACCCTTGCGCGCGCGGCTGCTGCGGTCGGCCCTGAAGCGTCCACCTTTGATGATGTGGAGGTCCAGGCGGCAGCCCGAGAGGTCGTTGCCCAGCGCACACGGCTCGAACCCCTCGCCGAGTGGGAGACCCGGGCGGAGGAGCGCTCGCAGGAGAGCGCACGCCGTCGTGCGATCGCCGACGCACTGGCTCAGCGCATCATCGATACCCGCACTGAAGCGGCATCCCTCCCCGCGCGCCTCCAAGCGGCGGAGGCGATGCTGGACCAGGCACGGCACCTCACGGGTCGCACCGATCCACTCGCAGCCGACGTCGATCGACTGCGCATCCTCCACGAGACGGCGCAGGAACGGATCGCCCTCGAGGGCTCCGTGACTTCAGCCCGCACGGAGGAGCGGGCCTGCTCCGATGCACTTCAGATCGCGCGCGATGCGCTCCAGACTGCGCGCACGGCCCACCACGACCTCGTGCGGACCCAACTCGCGCAGCGCGCCGCCCACCTCGCAGCACTTCTCGTCGATGGCGACGCCTGCCCGGTGTGCGGATCACATGATCACCCCGACCCCGCTCACGCCAGTGACGGCGCTCTCGTGTCAGACACGCAGGTCGCCCAGGCAGAGGGCGCTGCGGTCGCCGCCGAAACTGCCGAGAAATCCGCAGCCGTAGCGCACGAGACCTCGCGCACGCGCCTTGCTTCACTGGATCAGGAGTTGGCTGTCGCCGTCGCACGACTCGAAGGCGCGACCAGCGAAAGCATCACCGAGGATCTCGCCGCCGCAGCGCTCGCACTGGAGGAAGCGCGTGCGGCAGCCACCAGCGTGCCCTCGCTGGTCGAGGCCGTCGAAGGGCTCAATGCCCAGCTGTCGACCTCCGCAGCCACCGTCGAGGGGCTCATCGCCGAAGAAGCCACGGCTCGCGCTGAGGCGCGTGCCCACGACGCGACGGTTGCTGATGAGGCGTCACGGCACCGCGAGCAGGTGGGAGCGACGGGAAGCGCCGCCCTGCTCCTCGCAGCGGCCAACTCACGTCTCGCCGCACTGGAGGCATTGCAGCAGGCGCGCAGCGCTGCCGCGGGGCTCCCGCTCGACGACGACGCTCAGGCCACACATGACGCATGCGCGCAGGCTGAAGCCGAGCGCCTCCAGGCCCAGGCAGCGCACACTGTCGCCGATGAACGTCGATTGCGCCTGGCCGATGCGCACGCTGCCCTGACCGCGCTGGCCGGTGAACTCACCGCAGCGCGCACCATCCTCGACTCCGTAGGCAGCTCGACGGCAGCCGCCGTACAACTCGGCTCCCTCGTCACGGCCGCGCGCGGATCGGCAAACCTGCGCAACCTCACACTCCAGGCCTACGCCGTGCAGCGCCGGTTCCAGTCCGTGCTCGAAGCAGCCTCCGTGCACCTCGAGCACATGAGCTCAGGCAAGTTCGCCTTCGCCCTGGACGAGACGACAACGGGAGGTGCCCAGGCAGGTCTCGGCATCGACGTCGTCGACTCGTGGAGCGGACAGGCACGCGATCCCGGCACCCTCTCGGGAGGTGAGCGCTTCTACGCCTCGCTCTCGCTCGCTCTGGGTCTCGCCGACATCGTGCGCGAAGAATCGGGGGGTGTCTCCCTCGACACCCTCTTCGTCGACGAGGGCTTCGGATCCCTCGATGCCGACACACTCACCGTCGTCCTCGATCAGCTCGACGCCCTCCGCTCGCGCGGGCGCGTCGTCGGCGTCATCAGCCACGTGACCGAGATGAAGGAATGGGTGCACGACCGCATCGTCGTCGAGGCAGGTCCACCCGGCTCCGGGAGCCACATCGCGCAAAGTGGGTGACGAGGTCCTCCAAATCGACGCGAGCAGCGCCCCGGGGCCCTAACGTTCGTCTCACGCGCGGCGACGAAGGAGGCCTGATGAGCATCGGTGCACCGACCAAGGACTACCGCACCGGCCGAGTGGTTGGACTCGCCACCACCGCTGCACTCGGCGGCTTCCTCTTCGGCTACGACTCCGCGGTGATCAACGGCGCAGCGTCGGCACTCAAGTCGCTGTTCGGCCTGAGCGACATCGCTCTCGGCTTCGTTGTCTCCATCGCCCTCATCGGCTCCGCCATCGGGGCCTGGTTTGCCGGTGGCCTCGCAGACCGCTTCGGTCGGCGCCGCGTCATGCTGGTGGCCGCCGCGCTCTTCCTCATCGCGGCCATCGGCCAGGCGTTCCCCATCGGTGTCGTCGATCTGATGTTCTGGCGCTTCATCGGCGGTGCCGGCATCGGTGTCGCAAGCGTCATGGCGCCGATGTACATCGCCGAGATCGCCCCGGCGCCCATCCGCGGCCGCATGGGTGCCCTGCAGCAATTCGCCATCGTGATCGGCATCTTCGCCACCGGCCTGGTCAACTTCGTGGTCCTGCAGGCCGCCGGTGGCAATGCGCGCAACGCCTGGCTGCTCGGGTTGGAGGCCTGGCAGTGGATGTTCCTCAGCATGGTGGTGCCGGCGATCGTCTATGCACTCCTGGTCTTGCGCATCCCCGAATCCCCCCGCTACCTCGTCGCCATCGGGGAGACCGCCAAGGCGAGCGAGGTGCTCAGCACCATCTACACCGTGGACGTCACGCCGATGGTCCGCGACATCGAGGAGACCCTGCAGGGCGACCACAAGCCCCGCTTCTCCGACATCCGCGGCCGCGCGCTCGGCCTTATGCCCATCGTGTGGATCGGCATCATGCTCAGTGCCTTCCAGCAGTTCGTCGGCATCAACGCGGTCTTCTACTACTCCAACACCATCTGGGAGTCCGTCGGCTTCTCCGAGTCGCAGGCCTTCCAGACGTCGCTCATCACGACCGGCATCAACGTCGTCTTCACCATCGTCGCCATCGCACTGGTGGATCGGGTCGGGCGCAAACCCCTGCTGCTCGTCGGCTCGGCGGGCATGGTCGTCACCCTCGCGACACTGACCTGGGTCTTCGGCACGGCTCCGACCAATGCCGCTGGGCAGCCGGTGCTCTCCGACGGCCCGGATGTCATCGCGCTGATCGCCTTCAACCTCTACGTCGCGTTCTTCGCCGCGACCTGGGGCCCGGTCGTGTGGGTGCTCCTGGGCGAGATGTTCCCCAACCGCATCCGCGCGACCGCGCTCGCCGTCGCCGCATCCGCCCAGTGGATCGCCAACTTCCTCGTCTCCACGACATTCCCCGAGTTGGCGGGCATCTCCCTCGGCTTGGCGTACGGCATCTTCACGGTCTTCGCCGTGCTCTCGATCCCCTTCGTCATGAAGTACATCCGCGAGACTCGCGGGGTCTCCTTGGAAGATATGGGCGAGTTAGAGGGCGC
>JBMOIL010000183.1:0-4208 GCA_049317345.1 Candidatus Nanopelagicales bacterium | reverse complement strand
CGCTCTCCGGCGGCGAGGCACAGCGCATCGCCCTGGCACGAGCCCTGGCCCCCCGGCCGCGGCTCCTCCTCCTCGACGAGCCCTTCGGCGCGCTGGACCGGGACCTGCGCGACCGCCTCGCTGTCGACGTGAGGGCGCTCTTGCGCGATCAGGGGACACCGGCCATCCACGTGACGCACGACCGTGAGGAGGCGGACCTCATCGCCGACCGGATCGTGCGGCTTGCTCCCCCGCCACCGGCGCCCTAGGCTGCAGATACTTAGACGTCAAAGTATCTACCTGAGTGTGCACCTGGAGGCGGCGTGACCGATCGGCCCCTGCGCTTCGTCACCGCCGCGAGCCTCTTCGATGGACACGATGCGGCCATCACCATCATGCGCCGCATCCTGCAGTCGCAGGGCGCTGAGGTGATCCACCTGGGCCACGATCGCAGCGTGGCCGACGTTGTCCGCGCCGCCATCCAGGAGGACGCCGACGGCGTAGCGATCTCGTCCTATCAGGGCGGTCACGTCGAGTACTTCACCTACTTGCGCACGTCGTTGGGCGAGGCTGGCGCCGATCATGTGAGCGTCTACGGCGGGGGCGGAGGGGTGATCCTCCCCGATGAGATCGCACTTCTCGCCAGCCAGGGTGTGCGCATCTACTCGCCTGAGGACGGCCAGCGCCTCGGGCTCGTAGGCATGATCGACGACATGCTCGCCACGTGTCGAGAGCGCACAAGGCCAGATAGTCCGCCACTCGAGGCGGTGATGACAGGGGACGAGGTAGCCCTCGGTCGGCTGCTTACGGCGATCGCCGATGAGCAGGTGGATGCGCGGACTCTCGAGGTCCTGGAGACGTCACGCGATCATCGCCGCGTCCCCGTGCTCGGCATCACCGGCACAGGCGGTTCCGGCAAGTCCAGCCTCACCGACGAGATCGTCCGGCGCATGCGCCTCGACAGCGCAGGCAAGGTGCGCATCGCCGTGCTGGCCGTCGATCCCACACGGTCACGGGGCGGTGGCGCCCTGCTCGGCGACCGGATCCGCATGAATTCCACGGCGGACGACGGGGTGTTCTTCCGCTCCATCGCCACGCGCGGCGAGGGTGCGGTGCCCGCCCACCTGCCGGTGGCAGTCAGCGCGTGCGCGCTCGCGGGCTATGACCTCGTCATCGTCGAGACTCCCGGCATCGGACAGGGCGACCACGCGATCACCGATCTCGCCGACGTCTCGCTCTACGTCATGACGCCGGAGTTCGGAGCGGCCACGCAACTCGAGAAGATCGACATGCTGGACTACGCCGACGTCGTTGCCATCAATAAGTTCGATCGCCGGGGAGCCCTCGACGCTCTTCGCGACGTATCCCGCCAGGTCCTGCGCAACCGGGGTGACTTCACTCGCCGATGGGAGGACATGCCGGTCTTCGGCACCTCGGCCGCCCACTTCGATGACGACGGCGTGACCGCGCTGACCCAGCATCTCGAACGCGAGCTCATCGAGCGTGGACTGCGCATGGAGGCACCCGACGCTCCCGCGTCACGCGTGACCACCGCGGGCGTGGGACCCGTCCCTGCCGAGCGGGTGCGCTATCTCTCCGAGATCGCCCAGGCCATCCGCGACTACCACCGTGTGACGCATGAGCAGGCCGACGTAGCCGATGAGGTTGCCGCACTCGACCGCGCCCTCGAGATCACGGGACTTGCCGCACTAGCCGAGCCCCGCGCGGACCGCGCCGCCGGCCTCCTGCCCGAGATCACTCAGGCGCTCCACGACTGGCCCGGTGACGTCATCGGCCTGCGCGACGACCCCGGAGCGTGGCGCACCACCCTGTCGGGCACACGCATCTGCCGCGTGGGACTGCCCCGCGGCGCCTCAGCCGGTGAGTTGGTCCGCTTCCTTCGCTCGGAGAACCTCCCCGGTCGCTTTCCCTTCACATCGGGTGTCTTCCCTCTCAAGCGCGATGGCGAGATGCCCGCGCGCATGTTCGCCGGCGAGGGCGATCCCGCCCGCACCAACCGCAGATTCCACCTCTTGGCCGAGGGCCGCGAAGCCACACGCCTGTCGGTCGCCTTCGACTCCGTCACCCTGTACGGCCGCGATCCCGATGAACGTCCCGACATCTACGGCAAGGTCGGCACCTCCGGGGTGAGCATCGCGACGATCGACGACATGCGCGAACTCTTCCGCGGCTTCGACCTGTGCGATCCCTCCACGTCGGTCTCGATGACCATCAACGGGCCTGCGCCGACCATCCTCGCGATGTTCCTCGCCTGCGCTGTCGATGATCAGATAGAACGCGCCGAGGCATCGAGGGGTCCGCTCACCAGCGAGGAGCGCACAGAGGTCACCGCACGCACGCTGGCGACGATTCGCGGCACCGTGCAGGCGGACATCCTGAAGGAGGACCAGGGGCAAAACACCTGCATCTTCTCCACGGAATTCGCCCTGCGCTGCATGGCGGATGTCCAGCAGTGGTTCATCGACCACGACGTGCGCTCGTTCTACTCCGTCTCCATCTCGGGCTACCACATTGCCGAGGCCGGGGCCTTCCCGATCACGCAGCTCGCCTTCACCTTGGCCAATGCCTTCACCTACGTCGAGGCCTACCGAGCACGCGGCATGGACGTGGATGACTTCGCGTCCAGCTTCTCCTTCTTCTTCTCCAACGGCATGGACGCCGAATACACGGTGCTCGGACGCGTGGCACGGCGTATCTGGGCGATCGCCCTACGCGATCGCTACGGAGCGGGAGCCCGCGCGCAGCGACTGAAGTACCACATCCAGACCTCCGGCAGATCACTTCACGCCCAGGAGATGTCCTTCAATGACATCCGTACGACGCTGCAGGCCCTGTGCGCCTACTACGACTCGTGCAATTCACTTCACACCAATGCGTACGACGAGGCGGTGACCACCCCCACGGACGAGTCGGTGCGGCGCGCGCTTGCCATCCAGCTCGTCATCGACTCCGAATGGGGCTTGGCAGGGATCGACAACCCATTGCAGGGCTCCTACGTCGTCGAGGAACTCACGGATCTCGTCGAGGAGGCGGTGCTGGCGGAGTTCGATCGACTCACCGAGCGTGGCGGAGTCCTAGGCGCGATGGAGACCGGCTACCAGCGTGGGCGCATCCAGGACGAGTCGATGGAGTACGAGCACCGCAAGCACGACGGATCCCTGCCGATCGTCGGCGTCAACACCTTCGTTGACCCCATCTCGAGGAGTGAGCCTCCCGAGGCCGTGTCACGTGCCACTGAGGCTGAGAGAGCAAGCCAGGTCGCTCGGGTTCAGGAATTCCACAAGCGCCACCGCCACGCCGCACCCGCGGCCCTCACGCGACTGCGCGACGCGGCTCGGGGTGATGACAACGTCTTCGAGGTGCTCATGGAGGCGGTGCGCTCCTGCTCGCTCGGACAGATCACGGACGCTTTCTTCGAGGTGGGCGGACAGTATCGGCGGGGCATGTGAGTCCCGATCCCATCTCACTCGCCGAGGCCCACTGGGTCGATCACGGATGGGGCGACGCAGCTCCCGGAATGCGCCTGGTCACGACCATCACGCGCGTGCAGCAACTGCTGCATCAGAGGATCGACGAGCTACTCCGCCCCGATCTCACGTTCGCGCGCTACGAAATCCTCATGCTGCTGGTCTTCAGCAAGCGCGGTGCACTGCCCATGTCGGTGATCGGCTCGCGCCTCCAGGTGCACGCCGCTTCCGTCACAAGCGCCGTGGATCGCCTTGAGCGGGACGGCTACGTCACACGGGAGCGCGGCGAGGGCGATCGCCGCCAGGTGCTCGCCCGCATCACACCCGCGGGCCGCCGTCGCGCGCTTGCGGCGACAGAGGTCCTCAATCATGAGATCTTCGAAGACGTGGGGCTTCCCGCAGCGGCGGCGGGGAGGCTGACAGGAAGCTTGGATCGAATGCGCGAGCACCGGGGAGAGGCACTCGACGCCTAGAGGCACCCTCAGAGGGCCGTCACGCAACTCGTTGAAAGCGAAAAGGCGCTTGGGATCCGCCATCGCGTTGCACAAGCGTGCACGCGACTCGTAGATCCCAAGCGCCCTCTCGGGTACTGATCAATTCGTCCTTACGGGTTGAGCGAGCACTTCTGGACGGCACTGCCGCCACGGATGTCATTGACAACGATCTTCATGAGGCCGGAGTTCGAGCTGGCCAGCGTGAAGTTGATCTTGCCCGGCTTCCAGACCTTCTGGGTGAGCACGA
>JBMOIL010000182.1:0-4212 GCA_049317345.1 Candidatus Nanopelagicales bacterium | reverse complement strand
CCGTCGAAGCCGGGCTGCCACTGCTGGGGGCACACCTGGTGATTGCCCGACTCGCAGACGAGGCACTGTCCGCAAGCGCACACGAAAGGCACGGCGACTCGGTCTCCGACCCGCCAGCGCGTGACGCTGGCGCCCACGGCAGCGATGGTGCCCGCGAACTCGTGGCCGGGGACGTGCGGAAAGTCAGAGACGTTGTCGTGGCCATGCCATGCGTGCCAATCGCTGCGACACAGGCCGGCTGATTCGACGGAGAGGACGACGCCATCAGAAGGCGGTGTGGGATGAGAAACGTCAGCAAGGCGCCAGGGTGATCCGATGGAGTCGTAGACGACGGCGCGCATAGGCGCAGATTAGATCAGGAATTCGGCGGACAGCGACCACCATACCCTGTTGACTACGTGAATGGCTGAAGGCACGAAGCCGCCTCAGGTCCAGCCTGGGCTCGAGGCCAATGCGATCGGTTTTGTGGATGCAATCTCGATCGGCCTCAATGCGACATCCCCTGCCTATTCCCTCGCCGCCGTGCTGGGTCCAATCGTCGTTCTCGTCGGTGTGGCTGCCCCGGGCGTCCTGCTGGCGTCTTTCGTCCCGATGCTGCTCATCGCGAGTGCGTTCTACTTCCTCAACCGGGTGGACCCTGACTGCGGGACGACGTTCTCCTGGGTGACGCGCGCCATGGGGCCGTGGTTCGGCTGGATGGGCGGATGGGCCATCGCTATGACGGGCGTGCTCGTCGTCGGCTCACTTGCCGATGTGGGCGTCAAGTTCACGCTTCTCATGTTTGGTCAAGATGAGCTCGCGGCGAATCAGACGCTTGTCATGGTGCTCGCTGTCGGCCTCATCCTGCTCATGACGTGGATCTGTGTCATCGGCACCGAACTCTCGGGTCGCGTGCAGACCGTGCTCAACATCGCCCAGGTGGTCGCGCTCATCATCTTTGCCTTGGTGGCGATTCTCCGCGGCGCGACGGGCAATGGCCTGCCCGGAGCAGAGCTCCCGACCCTTGAATGGCTCAATCCGTTTGCTGCAGGAACCGCGGCGCTATCTGCGGGATTGCTCCTCGGTGTCTTCGCCTACTGGGGTTGGGAGTCAGCGGTCAATCTCAATGAGGAGACCACTGACTCGAGCAGTACTCCGGGTCGTGCTGCGATCGTCTCGACGTTCATCCTGCTGGCCACGTATCTCGGTGTCGCCATTGCTGTCCTCATGCTGGTTGGTCCGGCCTTCCTTGCGGATAACGCGGGAGAGGAGGAGATGGCCTTCGCCCTCATCGCGCGCGAGGCGCTGGGAGGCTGGGGCTGGATCGTGCTGCTGGCTGTCGCCATGTCGGCTGTTGCTTCCACACAGACAACGATCATCCCCGCCTCGCGCACCGCGCTTTCCATGGCCCGCCGCACGGCCATCCCCGCCTACTTCGGCCAGGTCTCGAGCAAGCACCGCACTCCGGCTGTCTCGACCTGGTGGGTCGCGATCGTTGCCATCGTTTGGTACGTCGTGGCGAGTCTCATCAGCGAGAACGCGCTCTTCGACTCACTCACTGCCTTGTCGCTGCTCATCGCCTTCTACTACTCCCTGACGGGAATCGCATGCGCCGTGTACTACCGGAAGCTTCTGCTGACGAGTGCGAAGTCTTTCTTCCTCATCGGCCTGGGCCCTGTCATCGGAGCGGTCATGCTCATCTGGCTACTCGGCCTATCGGTGGTCGAAATGTCCAACCCGGAGAACTCCTACGGCGGCGTCTCGTGGTTTGGCCTGGGGCCTCCCCTCGTCATCGGGATATTCCTGCTCACGTTGGGGATCGTCTTCATGATCGCCTCTCGCATCGCCGACAGGCCCTTCTGGAAGGAGCGGCCGAGCGTGGTCAATCCGGATCTTGTGCCGGTCTCTGAAGGAGGGGATGAGCGATGAGCTTGGCGGTGGGTTACAACGGCGGACAGAGCGCGCGTCATGCGCTTCGGGCCGCTATCGCACTCGCGCGCGACCTCGAGGAGACGCTGCTTGTGGTCTGCGGCGTTGCGCCAGCCGGTGGCATGGGTGAGGAGTACGACATCACCGAGGAGGCGATCGTTGAGGAACTCGCACCGGCCGTCAATGAGGCGGTGATGATGGCTCGAGAGGCTGGCGTTGACGCTGAGGGGATCCTGGTCGATTCGGATCCGGTTGGGGCCCTCGAAACGATCATGGAAGAGCGCAAGCCCCGCATGCTTGTCGTGGGTTACGGAGAGTCGGGGCGTATCCGCGCGGCACTCTTCGGGGCTGTAGCCCCCAAGCTCGTGGAGAGATCTGATATTCCCGTGCTGGTCGTGCCCTAGGGGCTCCCACGACTGAGGGAACCCCAGCGGGGTGAGCGCCGTCACCTTCTCCGGGGGCCGCGCTAAGCGGACCTCGAGTGGGAGAGGACTCTGGAAGCATGCTCGCCTCGACGCCGCCCAAGGCCATGCGCACAACCGTGCGCACGCCGGGCACGCTCGTGCGCGATATCTCCCGTTCCATACAGAAGGCCCTCGACAGCGCTGTGCGTCGTGCGCCGGAGGGCTCACTATCGCAGCGGCTGCTCAGAAGTGCTTCCCGCTCCTGGGCGACAGCCTGGCTCATTGGCATAACGGCGATAGCCGCGTGCACCGCGTGGGTGGCCGCATTGCTGCTCGGCATTGAGGCTCCCGTGCCGGCAGCGGCGGGTGCCGTGATCACCGTGGCCCTCTCGCTCAATCGATCCATGCGGACGGGCCTGTCACTCGTGGGTGCTACCGCCGCCGCACTCCTCGTGGCCTTCGCTCTCTACCAATGGTGGGGCCTGCACGTCTGGACCGTCGGCGTACTCGTCATCGTCTCTCTTGTCATTGGCCGACTGTTGCGCCTCGGCCCCGAGGGTTCGCTGCAGATCCCCGTCACGGCGCTCTTTGTCTACTTCCTGGGCGAGGCCCTCACCAATGACGTCATCGTCACGCGGATCGTCGCGACCCTTCTCGGTGTGGCTATCGGGCTCGCCTTCTCGTTCGTCGCTCATCCTGAGCGCCCCGAGGAGCGCATGACGGAGCAGCTCTCGGAGATCGGTGGACGCCTGGGTGCCCTACTCGTCGCGATGGGTCACGTCTCGGGGGACCGGCTGACCCGCCGGCAGTCAACCGAGTGGCTCACCGAAGCCCGCGCGCTCGCGGTTGAGACACGCCACTTGGGCGGGGAGATCGAGGAGCTCGGCCTGGGCCGGCGCTTCAGCGTGGGAAGCGAGCGGGCGGTGGGTCGCGCGATCCTCGACCAGTACTCCCTGCTCCAGCAGACCAGCGACCATGTGAACTCCATTGCACGCGGTCTTTTCGACGCCACCTCACGGGGTTCGGTGCGACTCCCCGAGGGGGTCGGCCAGATGCTGTCCTCGACCGGTGAAGCGCTGTCGGTGCATGCCGACTCGATGGAGCGCGCACTCACAGACAGCGACCCCGCGACGGGAGTCCTCGCGGCGCTTGAGGTGGTCGAGGAGGAGCGCACACGCTCTGTCGCCGAACTCAAGGAGATGGACGACACCGGCGCACTTCTGCTGGGCGGGTCCCTTGTCAATGAGGTCGATCAGATGGCCAAGCGCCTCGCGGGGAGCAGCGGCCGCTAACGCAGCAGTCGGCCGTGGCGATGTCGTGTCACCGAGATCGCCTGCTCCTTGAGCCAGTGCGGCAACTCCACGTCACCGACATCGGACACCGGCTGACGGTCCACGGCGACACCGGCCGCATGCGCCGCAGCAAGTAGCCCGTCGGACGCAGGCCCGAGCAGGCGCAGACGCTCGACGTTGAGGACTCCGAGACGTGCCGCCAACTCCTCGTCGCTCTCCTGGCTCGGATCCGACCAGATCACGGGCGTCCGGGTCGTCTGCGCCGCGAGCATGGCCACGTCGTACGTCGCCCCTGATCTCTCGGCGCGTACGACGACGCCGTCAAGCGGGTGGTGTCGCAGGATGTTGCTCTCGGACCTCAGGCCGCTCGGATCGCAGTCAGCCCCAAAGTGCGAAGCCCATGCACCATCGAATGACTGACGGGCCCGGTCGACGTCGAGATCGCGGGGCTCCCAGGTGCCATAGCTGTGCAGATGACTCGGGCCACCGGGCTTCGCGCCTCCACCGATCGAGGACCGCTTCCAGCCTCCGAACGGCTGGCGCTGCACGATCGCGCCCGTGATGTGGCGGTTGACGTAGGCATTGCCGACCTGCGCCCGCTGGAGCCA
>JBMOIL010000181.1:0-4266 GCA_049317345.1 Candidatus Nanopelagicales bacterium | reverse complement strand
ATACCGAGGAGGGCCAGCGGGCGCGCTACGCCAGCGAGCCCGTCGTCACCGATGGTGCAGACGGCATCCAGGTGCGCGTCGATACTCCCTCGGGCGCTGTGCCGGCAGACACCCAGATCTCGCTCATCGACAACCCGGTCCGCCCGGAAGACGCCGCGCTGGAGTCCAGCCTGCCTGCGTCGTCCGCTCAGGCCGCGGTACGACGACCGCCGATCATCACGCGCGAGCAGTGGGGAGCGGATGAGTCTTTGCGGAGCGGCAAAACGACGTACTCCGACTCCATCAAGGTCGCCTTCGTCCACCACGTCGTATCTACCAATGACTACACGCCCGCTCAGGCTGCCCAGCAAATGCGCAACGTCTACTCGTGGTTCACGGAGGGCATCCAGGTCAACGACTTCGGCTACAACTTCATGGTCGACCGGTTCGGCCGCCTCTACGAGGGACGCGCGGGCGGGATGGACCGGGCCGTGGTCGGTGCCCACACCTCAGGGTTCAACGCCGAGACCTTCGCGGTGTCCTTCCTCGGCAACGCCGACACCCTGAATCCCGATGCCCCCACCAAGGAGAAGATCCTCGACTCGATCAGCGATCTCATCGCGTGGAAATTCGAGCTCAACGACGTGAACCCCCTTGGCTCAGCAGTGCTCACCTCAGCCGGACCGGGGCCCGGCCAAGGCACCACGTCGATGTACTGGCCCGGAGAGAAGGTCACGTCCAAGACGATCGCCGGCCACGGTGACATCGGATCGACCTCGTGTCCGGGTGAGTTCCTGAGGCCGACGCTGAACCACATTCGACTGGCCGTCTCTGCTCGGCAGGGACGCAACTTCTTCCCGCCCTCCATATCCGGCGACCGCGTCCCGTGGGGCACCGGTGGTGACATCGTCGTGAGTCCGCGTTCGATCGGCCCGATGGACGCCACGCTCACCGTCTCGAATGCGTGTGGCGATCCCGTCCGCACCATGTCGGCATCGACCCCGGTCGCCGCCACCGTGCCCTTCACCTGGGATCTGCGCGACTCCAAGGGCAAGCAGGTCCCGCCGGGTCTGTACACCTTCGAGATCACGGCCTCGAGCAACGGCAAGGAACTCTTCCCGTGGACAGGCGTGGCACGCATCGCGGCCACGGCCGACTCACCACCGGATCCGTGTACGCCGCCCGAGCAGTTCACTGTCGAGGGCACCGGCTACGGCCACGGTGTCGGTCTGTCGCAATGGGGCGCCTACGCGATGGCAACCGCCGATCCCAAGCGGTGGAAGGCCAAGGACATCGTCGAGTACTACTACCAGGGTGCGAAGCCGGCGGACTCCGCGAAGGTGGAGGCGGTCGAAGACTCCGCGGACGTGCGTATCGGGCTGCTCTATCAATCGACCCAGGCACATGCACGCGTCGAGGATCTCGGCGCTTCAGGCGCGCAGATGCAGGTGTCCTTCGGCCAGAAGACCATCGTGCTGGGCACCGACGCCCACCTCAGCTTCGCTCCGTCGGGTCGTTTCGTCACGGTGCGCCGTACCGATGGGGGCAGCAGTGAGAGTCTCGGACGCGGACGCGTCGTCACCCTGCAATGGTCGGGCACACGCGATCCCGGCGGAGCCGGTTCTGCTCCGGCCTTGCTTAACGTGGCGGGACCGGGGGAGTCCTTCGCGAGCACGGGCCATCGCTATCGCTACGGCAGCGTCGACCTCACGTCACTGGAGACCTCGAGTGGACGTCGGCTCGCAGTGGTCAACACCCTGCGCCTGGGTGACGAGTACCTCAAGGGCATCGCTGAAGTGAACCCCACCTGGCCGGATGCCGCTCTCCAGTCTCAGGCCATCGCCTCACGTTCGTACGCGTTGTCGCAGGTGGCACGCGGCCTGGATTCGGACTGCGGCTGCCACATGGACGACGGCGACGGTCCGAAGTACGACCAGACCTTCCGCGGCTGGCTCGCCGAGAGCCAGTACGGCGATCCCAACCGCTGGGCCGAGGCGGTCGACGCCACGCGGCCGACGGCGACGACCGGACTGGCTGCGACATATCAGGGCAGGCCGATCAACGCCTTCTACACGGCGGCGACGGGCGGACACACTCTCTCGGCATCGTCGGTCTGGGGTGGCAGCTCCGTCCCCTGGGCGGCGGGCGTGAAGGACGAGTGGAGCCTGAATGCGTCGGGCAACCCGTACCGCTCCTGGAGCGTGGTGCTGACCCAGCAGCGCGTCGAGGAGATCTTCGGCCTCGACAACGTGATGGAGATCATCCTCAAGGAAGACGAATCAGGGAGCGCGTCGATGCCCGTCAAGGTGCGTGCGCGCTCCTTGGATAACCGCACGAGCACGATCTCTGCTCAGAAGTTCCGACAGGCCGTCGGCTACATGAGCATGAAGTCGCCGTTCCTCACTCGCATCAGCGACCAGGATGTCTCGGGCCCCTTGCCGGCACCCAAGGGCGGAGTGACCCTCGTCGCCAATCCCGCGGGCGATGTCAAGGACGGCACCCTCGTGACGCTCTCGGGGGTCATCAAGAGGCCTGGACCGGGCCTCACCGTCGTCCGGCAGGTCCAGGTCAATGGCGGTGCGTGGCAGGATCGCGCGACCACGACCCCCACCGCTGACGGCAGGTTCACCTTCGGCGTCCCGGTGGGGGGCAAGGGCACGACCTACGGCTGGCGCGTCATCGTCATGGATGGCAGCACGCCAGTAGCGAGCAGCCCTACGCGCGTCGCCAAGGTCCTTTAGCGAGACGATCGCGCGGAGCCCAGCCCGCGACGGCGCCGGTGCGACATCACCGAGAGCAGCGACACGCTGGACATGATCGAGCCCGCGCTTGCGAAGGATCCGACGCTCAGAACGCTGGCGAACGAGCCAATTGAGCCGATCGACAGTGCTGATCCCACGGAACCAATCGAGAGCACGGAGTTGCGGGATCCGATGCTGAGGATGGAATTCGTCGATCCGATACTCCACCGCGAGTGCGTGTCGGCCATGACGTCATCCTGCACCGGTCGTCACTCCTTCTTCGCGCAGGGTGGCCGCGACATCCCCTGATTCGGGCCGAGCCAGCAGGATCGCTGCGCCACCGCGTGCAAGGGGACCCGCCAGCGCGAGCAGATCGGTCTGCCGGTCGGGGTCCACGAGAGCAATGCGCTCGCCCTCTCCAAGGCCCCGTCTCGTCAACTCCGCGCTGGCCAGGTCCATGACATCGCCGTGGCTGAGACTGCGGTCAGGCTCCCTCATGAGCGGTGTCGACTCGGTCGGCATTTCCCATGCCACGAAGACATCGGGGTGTCCGCGCATCGCGACCGCTGCGTCGGTGACTCCCGGCGGCACGTCAGCCCGCTCGGGCAGGCCGAAGGGGGCGAGGGAGACCAGGACGTCCTCGCGCGCGGAGCCGATCAGGTCGAGGCGCGCCCGATCGACCACGAGGACATCACACTCCCCGGGCGCGGCACCAGGTGCGAAGACCGTGCTCGTGGCTGCGCACGCGCCCAGCCAGACCACCCTCTGCCAGTGAAAGGGAAGGTGTACGCCGACCACCGAGCCGGGATCGGCGTCCAACTCATCGCGCAGCATCCCTGCCGTCTTGGCTATGGCATTAGAGAGACTGGCCGCGGACAATTCCATGCGCTCACCGGTCGCGAGGTCGCGGTAGGTGAGGAGCGGGGATGCGGGATCCCTGCGGGCGCGCTCGAGCAGGGCGGCGTACGGCGTCATCACTCCCACGCTAGTCGTAGGCTCCATGGGTGCTCACCATCACGGCTCCGGAACAGGTGTCGGGCCTGCCGTGGTGGCCTCTCGTGCTCCTCATCGTGGCGCTCATCGCCTTCAACGTGATCAATAACCGGCTGGCCCCCCAGGGTCACTATTTGCTGTGGGCCATCGGAGGCTCCTTCGGGGTCCTGGCCATCGGCCTCCTCGACGGCAATAGCTGGACCGACATGGGGCTCGGTTGGGGCTATCTCGTCCCCGGCTTCCTCTGGGGCGTGGGGTGCGTGATCGTCGTCACCGCCGGTTACCTGGTCGCAGCGTCCTTCCAGAAGGGCCGCAATGCGATGCACGACGAGCGTGTCGCGGGGATGAGCGGCCCGCGGCTGATGTTCCAGGCGCTCGTCGAGGTTCCCTTCGGCACGGTTCTGTTCGAGGAGATCGCCTTCCGCGCCGTTCTCTTCTCCATGCTGGCTCGCCGCTTCGGCATCATCTGGGCGATCGTCATCTCGGCCATCCTCTTTGGCCTGTGGCACATCCTGCCGTCGATCGGCACGCACGAGCAGAGTGCCGCCCTGGG
>JBMOIL010000180.1:0-4325 GCA_049317345.1 Candidatus Nanopelagicales bacterium | reverse complement strand
TCGACGACACGACCTGCGAGATCTGGCTGGTCTGACCTACACCCAGGCAGCGACGGCAAGCGTGAGCAAAGGCGCGATGATCAGCGCAGGCAGCAGATCGGCCACAGCAATCCTGCTCACCTTCAACAGGCGAAGCGACAGGCCGAGCAGGATGACTCCGCCCGTTGCCGTAATGGACGCGATCGCCGATGCCGCCAGGACTTGACCCACGAGCACTCCCAGCAGCGTGAATACTCCCTGCACGATGCCCACCGACACGGCGGACAGCGCAACTCCCCAGCCGAGCGACGCCGCGAACGCGACAGACGCGAAGCCGTCAATGACGGACTTGAGCGCGAGCTGATCGATGCCCCGGCCTAGGCCGTCGGACACGGAACCCAGGATGGCCAGGGGGCCGATGCAGAAGAGCAGGGATGCATCGACGAAGCCCTCGATGAACTGCGCCCGTCCCTGGTCGTCGGATTTCCTGCTCACCTTGCGTTGCACCCAGCCGCCGAAGGTCTCGACCCGCTCCTCGAGACGGAGCAGCGAGCCGATGACTCCGCCCACGACCACCGAGGCGAGCACGATGAGCAGTGGACCGGCCGAACCGACCTCGGCGATCCAGGTCTCGTCGAAGATGTCGGCGATGTTGAGTGCTGCGACGACCAGGGTGACCAGGCCGAGGGCCTGCATGATGAGCTCGCGCGTGCGCTCGGGAAGTCGATTGCCGACAAGCACTCCGAGTCCGGCACCCACGACGATCGCCGCCATGTTGAGCAGAGTCCCCAGCCCGATCACTCGGGCAGCCTAGGGGGCCTCCCCCCAGTGTCCGAATCGCCTCGGCTTGCCACGATATATCTGGTTGATATATCGTGGCACCATGGTACGCCGCCGCAGCGATGTTCTGGAGTTCGCCATCCTCGGGCTCCTCCTTGAGTCGCCCCTGCACGGCTACGAGCTGCGCAAGCGCCTCACGGGCGTCCTCGGGCCGTTCCGCGCCATCTTCTCCTACGGCTCCCTCTACCCCGCTCTCAAGGATCTCCAGGCCCGAGGGCTCATCGCCGAAAGCGCCCCCAAGCCCATGCCGACGGTCACGACCAAGCGGGCCCGCATCGTCTACGAGGCGACCTCCGCCGGCGCTGAGCGCTTCGCGGCTCTCGTCGCCAATCCTGGACCCGACGCGTGGGAAGACGAGAAGTTCGCCGCGCACCTGGCTTTCTTCACGAGTACGCCGAGTGAGATCCGCCTGCGCATCCTCGAAGGAAGGCGTGCACGCCTTCAGGAGCGCATGGCGCTGCTCCGCGAGTCCTTCCGACACACCTCTCAGCGACTCGACCCCTACGCGACACGGCTCCAGGAGCACGGAATCGACAGTGTCGAGAGCGAAGTCCGGTGGCTCGAGGAGCTCATCGAGGCGGAGCGCAACCTTTGAACCTCAGCACCACCCAGCCACGGAAGGAATGTCATGGGATCCATTCGCGTCGCCATCATCGGCGTCGGAAACTGCGCCTCATCCCTCGTGCAGGGCGTCCACTACTACCGTGATGCCGCCCCCGACCGAAGCATCCCCGGCTTGATGCACGTGCAGTTCGGCGGCTATCACGTGCGCGATGTCGAGTTCGTGGCCGCCTTCGACGTCGACGACAAGAAGGTGGGCAGGGATCTCGCCGAGGCCATCACCGCCAGCGAAAACAACACCATCACGATCTGCGACGTGCCTCCACTGGGCGTGATCGTCCAGCGCGGCCCCACGCACGATGGCCTAGGCAAGTACTACCGCGAGACGATCACCGAGTCCGACACCGATCCGGTCGATGTCACAGCAGCCCTTCGTGAGGCCAACGTTGACGTCGTCGTCTGCTACCTGCCCGTGGGGTCCGAGCAGGCTGCCAAGTTCTACGCCCAGTGCGCCATCGACGCCGGCTGTGCATTCGTCAACGCGCTACCGGTCTTCATCGCCGGCACCCGCGAGTGGGCCCAGAAGTTCGCCGCTGCTGGCCTGCCCATCGTGGGAGATGACATCAAGTCGCAAGTGGGCGCGACCATCACCCACCGTGTCCTCACCAAACTGTTCGAGGACCGCGGAGTGGAGGTGCAGCGCACCTACCAGCTCAACGTGGGCGGAAACATGGACTTCATGAATATGCTCGAGCGCGATCGCCTGGAGTCGAAGAAGATCTCCAAGACACAGGCAGTGACCTCTCAGATCGACCGCCCCATTGAGGGCCGAAACGTCCACATCGGCCCCAGCGACTACGTCGCCTGGCTCGACGACCGCAAGTGGGCCTTCGTCCGCATTGAGGGCAAGGCCTTCGGAGACGTGCCGCTCAGCCTGGAGTACAAGCTCGAGGTCTGGGACTCCCCCAACTCCGCGGGCGTCATCATTGACGCGGTCCGTGCCGCCAAGATCGGCCTCGATCGTGGGATAGGCGGTCCCTTGCTCTCGGCATCCTCCTACTTCATGAAGTCACCGCCCGAGCAGTACAGCGACGACGTGTGCCGTCAGCGCGTGGAGGACTTCATCGCCGGTCGCATCGAGCGCTGAGGAGCAGCATCGTTCAGTAGTAGGGCGTGGAGGGATCCACCTGGAGCGACCACGCATTGATCCCACCACCCACGTGCACGGCATCAGCGAAGCCCGCTCCGTGGAGCACCGCGAGCACCTCAGCGGAGCGGCCGCCCACCTTGCAGTGCAGCACGATCGGCTTGTCGTGGGGCAACTTCTCGAGGGCGGAGCCGTCGAGGAACTCCCCCTTGGGGATGAGCACGGCACCATCGATCGTGGCGATCTCCCATTCGACCGGCTCACGGACGTCGATGAGCACGAAGTCGCGCTCACCACGCTCGCGCTCGTCGAGCATCTGCTTGAGGTCGTGCACGCTGATGGTGCTCTCGCGAGCGGCCTCCGCGGCAGCATCGGAGATCACTCCGCAGAAGGCGTCGTAGTCGATGAGCTCCGTGACCGTGGCATTGGGTCCGCAGATGGCGCAGTTGGGGTCCTTGCGGATCCGCACCTCGCGGTAGTCCATCTCGAGGGCGTCATAGACCTTGAGGCGGCCGAGGAGCGGATCGCCGATGCCGGTGAGGAGCTTGATGGCCTCGGTCACCTGGATGGAGCCGATGCTCGCGCACAGCACGCCGAGTACGCCGCCCTCGGCGCACGACGGCACCATGCCGGGGGGCGGGGGTTCGGGGTAGAGGCAGCGGTAGCAGGGGCCGTGCTCGGACCAGAAGACGCTCGCCTGCCCGTCGAAGCGGTAGATCGAGCCCCAGACATAGGGCTTGCCCAGCAGCACGCAGGCGTCGTTCACGAGGTAGCGCGTGGCGAAGTTGTCGGTGCCATCAACGATGAGGTCGTACTGAGCGAAGAGCTGCATGACGTTGGAGGAGTCGAGGCGCTCGTCGTGGATGATGACGTCGACGTAGGGATTGATCTCCTTGATGGAGTCGCGCGCGCTCTCGGCCTTGGATCTGCCGATGTCGCTCTGGCCGTGGATGATCTGGCGCTGCAGGTTCGACTCATCGACCGTGTCGAACTCCACGATTCCGAGGGTGCCGACGCCGGCCGCAGCCAGGTACATCAGCGCGGGGCTGCCGAGTCCGCCGGCACCGATGCAAAGCACGCGAGCGTTCTTCAGTCGCTTCTGGCCGATCATCCCGACGTCCGGGATGATGAGGTGGCGGCTATAGCGGCGGACCTCATCGGCCGACAGGCTGTCTGCGGGCTCCACGAGCGGGGGCAGGGACATCAGGCTCCTCCAGGGGACAGGCTCAGCGGTCAACGCTCGCGGAGCCTGGAATCTTCCCCCCCATCATGGCGGCCCGCGACCGCAGGCGCTCCCCCAGCCCTCGCGCCCGGGTGCCTCGCGGGACACTGGCGCCATGGGACGCCCCGTCATCGGCCTGTCGACCTACGTCGAGCCCGCGCGCTGGGGCGCCTGGGATGTGCCCGCCGCCCTGCTCCACACCTGGTACGTCGACGCGGTGCAGACGGCTGGTGGTCGCGTCGTGCTGCTGCCGCCGGACACAGCCGACGATGACGTGCTGGATCGGATCGACGGCCTCATCCTCATCGGCGGAGCGGATGTCGGACCGGCGAACTACGGCGCAGAGCCGCATCCATCAGTCGATGCACCGCGCGTCGAGCGCGACGCCAGCGAGCTCCTGCTGTGCCGTGGAGCCCACGCCCGTGACCTGCCGCTGCTGGGCATCTGCCGGGGCATGCAGGTGATGGCGGTCGCCCACGGCGGCTCGCTCATCCAGGACCTTCCCGATGCGGGTTACGGCCTGGTGCATCGTGAGCGGCCGGGCACCTTCACCGAGCACGACGTGCGCCTCGCGGA
>JBMOIL010000179.1:0-4350 GCA_049317345.1 Candidatus Nanopelagicales bacterium | reverse complement strand
ACTCCACCCGCCTGCGCGACCGGACCGCTGCGCACGCCCGAGGCGCTGACCGAGAAGGTGCCGAGCAGCTTCCACTCTCCCGACGGGTCCTTGCCGACGAGCGCGTAGTTGCGTCCGATGCGAAGGGTCTCGGTGATGCGGCCCCACCCGTTGGAGAGCGTCCCCTGCCAGATGTAGCCAGTGGGCAACGTGATGTCGGCCCCTGCCGTGAGGTCGTAGACCCGCACGTCGACCGACGGCAGCGACTTCACCGCGGCGGCGCTGATGTAGGGGCTCGTCGGGTTGGTCACCTGGCCACCCGGGACGACGGCGAGGGAGGGCGGCAACTGCGGAAGGGACGGCCCGGAGGCACGCGCGACCGGAATCGCACCGACGGTCTCGACCCCCGGCAGAGCCGAAGCCTGCCTGGAGTCTTCGCGGGCGGGCCCGCGATCCTCGGACCGAGCCGACACCGCCTGTGCGGTCGTCGCGGGAACGCCACTGAGCAGCAGCGCCGAGGCTGTCGCCAGCGCCACGGCGCGGCCCACTGAGCCGAGAAGGTTGGTCATGGTCCGGGTAGGTAGCGCCGCTACTGGAGGTTGGTGATGATGCCGGAGAGGTTGATGTTCCACTTGGCGTTGGCTCCGACGTGCCTGCCACCGGCTGCGCCCCAGTCGAAGTCACCTACCTGTTGCACCTTTAGATCGGAGGTGTTCCACCCGCCTTGTACAGCCTCGAATCTCCAGTCGGCCGTGGAGATGGGCTGCTTCTTCTCGTTGAGCAGTGGGTCTCGGCGCTCGTTTTGTTCGATATTGTCGCTCACCTGGAAGATCGTGGGCACCAAGCCGAAGAGGCATGGTTGCTTGTCAGTCCAAGTCCCTTTGCCGTTCTTGGTTTCGCCGCATGACTTTCCCTGATAGTTGAAGTCATTGAGGGTGTATTTGAAGACCAGGTCCACTGAGGGGCGCAAGAGCTCCTCGCCCTGGTCGTTGACCGGCCAACTCCAGGTTCCGTCTGTTGTTGCCGTGAGCCGGAATTTGAGTTTTTGTTCTGCATTGTTGACGTTGCCCCATGTGCCGATTTGGTACGGCTCTGTTCGACCTGGCAGGCCACCTACGACTGTGAAGGGTGTGACTTCGTCCCCGCTCGGCACGGTGTTGTCCGTCAGGCCCCTTGATCCTGTGGGCCAGGTGCCACCGTAGTTCTCCGCTTGGGTGATCACCCAGGACAGGCGCCTCTTACTGGGCTCTCCTGCTTGCCGGTATTCGATGGGGATGTCGATTTCTGCCGATGATTGCAGGGTTGCCCGGACGGTCACTCCGTATACGTGCGTGGTCTGACGCCAGGTGTTTGCCCAGGGTCCGCCGTAGAGCTCGTTCCAGCAGCCGATGGCGTTACTGCCACCGGAGACTTCGCACCTCATGTCATCGCGGACGCTCTTCTCGAGGTTGCCGTAGTAGCTCTGGTCGAAGTGCGACCGGATGGTGAGGTCCTTGAGGCGGTTGTCCTGGCATGCTGGCGCGCGGCCGGCATCGCGATTCTTGCGGTCATTGTCGTTGTCACCGAAGAAGCCGGATCCTTCGCTGACCTTCTTCCAGTAGACCGACGAGGTGTTGTCCGGGTTGACTGGTCCGCGGCAGGTCCAGGAGTGAAATCCGGAGACGCCCTTTGTTGTTCCCCAGACTTTGGGGAATGCCCACCAGTTGCCTTTGCCGCGCCAATTGTCGTTGCGGCCGTAGAGTTTGCCGTCGTATCCGTACGTGCTTTGTAATGCGTTGGCTCCGTCTCCTGGGCCGACGACGAACGGTATTTCGGTGTAGCAGCCGTCATAGTTTTGTTTGTTCCACCAGTAGTCGGTGTCGTAGGTGCTTCCCTGTAGGTACTTCTTGTGGTCGGTTGTGTTGCCGCCGTCCATGTACGGGGTCTTTTGTCCGAGCCACACAGGAGTCGTATCCGTCTGCACCTTTGTGGGCATCGCTCCACCAGGTTTGGTTCGGCTGACTGTCACCTGCTGTGGGATCTCATTGATGATGCGCATGAACTGGATAGGGGTGTCCCCTGAAACGAAGCTGTCGAAGTAGGCCTCGCAGCCGGTCTGCGGGTCTACCGCTCGCGCCAGCGCGGTCGGCGCGTTCAGGACTACCCCTGCCGTGAGCAGGCTCGCTGCGAAGGCCGTTGTGACCCCCGCCGCCATGAGGGTCGGCGCGCCCTTGGACATCACAATTGCCCCCAGACTTCTCGGGAAGAACTCGTCGATAGCGCTGCACAACTATGTTTTGGGACACTAGCCATTATCCGGGGCGCGTAGCAAGCCGAATGTGGAGTCGGCGAGGCACTGCGCAAGGGTTCTTCCTTCACGACACGCTACTGGAGGTTCGTGATGACACCGGAGAGGTTGATGTCCCACTTCACATTGGCCCCGACGTAGGCACCACCGGCGCTGCCCCAATCAACACGGGTCTGCTGCACCTTGAGGTCCGACGTGGTCCAACCACCTTGGATCGCCTCGGTCTTGAAGTCCGCAGACGAGACCGGATTGCCCTTGTCATCCAGCTTGGGATCACGCCGCTCGTTCTGCGTGATGTCGTTGCTCACCTGGAAGATAGTGGGCACCAGGCCGAAGATGCATGGCTGATTCGCCGTCCAGGGGCCTTCGCCGCCGCTCGTGCTCGAGCACGAACCGCCCGTATTGAAGTTGTTGAGGTTGAACTTGAAGGTGAGGTCCACGGACGGGCGCACGAGCTCTTCGCCGGTCTCTGGATTCACGGGCCACGTCCAGGTGCCATCGGTCGTCGCGGTCAGCCGGAAGGTCAGCCTCTGCTCGCGCTTGTTGATGTTGCCCCAGGTCCCGATCGTGTAGTCGGGGGCGCGGCCAGGGGCGCCGCCCAGCACCGTGAATGGCGACACGCCGTTGCCGGTAGGAACCTTGCTGTCCTTCAGTCCACCCGAGCCGGCTGGCCAGGTGCCGGTCGTCTCCGCCTTGGTGATCACCCACGACAGCCGACGCGTCGCAGGCTCGCCCGGATTGCGGAAGTCGCTCGGGACGTCGATCTGAGCGGTGGACTGCAGCGAGGCGCGCAGGGCCACGCCGTACACGTGGGTCACCTGACGCCAGGTGCGCGCCCACGGACCCCCGTACAGCTCGTTCCAGCAGCCCACGGCGTTGCTGGCCCCGGAGACCTCGCAGCGGTTGGTCGTCCGCACATCGGAATCGAGATTGCCGTAGAAAGTCTGGCCGAGGTAGGACCTCACGGTCAGGTCCGTGAGAACCGAGTCCGTGCACGCAGGAGCCCAGCCGGCCTTCTTCATCTTCTTGTCGGTGTCGGTATCGCCGAAGAATCCCGACCCTTGGTCCACCTTCTGCCACCAGGGGGTGCTGGAGGTGTTCGCGGCTTCGACCGGTCCACGGCAGGTCCACGTGCTGAACCCGCTCTGCCCGACTGCCTCATATCGCTTGGGGAAGGCCCACCAGTTGCCCTTTCCGCGCCAAGCGTCGTTGCGACCGTAAAGCTTGCCTTCGTAGTCGTAGGTGTTCTCGAAGGCCTTCTCGCCGTCGCCCGGCCCGATGATGTAGGGCATGTTGGTGTGGCAGCCGACGTGGTGGCGGTCGTAGCTCGAATTCCACCAGTGATCGGTCGGCCAGCCCTCGTTGGAGTGGCGCTGGCTCCACTTCTTGTAGTCGAGGGTCTTGCCCCCCTCCATGTACGGCGTCTTCTGGCCGATCCACACCGGCCGTGTCGTGTCGGTGACCTTCGCGGGAGTCACCCTGCCGGCGGCGTCGACGCTGCCCGCGACGGTCCGGCTGACGGTGAGCCGCTGCGGGACCTCGTTGACGAGGCGCATGAAGCGGATGGGCGTGCGACCCACCACCGCGGAGTCGTAGACGTTGTCGCAGCCCGTCTGGGGGTCATCCGCAGCGGCGACAGCCGGTGCCGTCATCACGGCCCCGACGGTGAGAAGGCCAGCCACCAGGCCCGCACAGGCGATGGGCGATGTCCATGCCCTCACGGTCGATCGCATAGGAGATCCCTTCTTGGTCCGACGAAGCTCAGTGAGAACCTAGCCAGTGTCCGAATACGGATGCAAGGTGAATCCCGTATTGGGCCTGATTCCCCGTGGACCGACTACTTCCTCAGCGCCGTCCGAAGGCCCGCGACGACCCAGTCGGCGTACTGCCGCTGGCCCGCCGAGGAGGACATCCGGGCCGCGTCGGTGGAGTTCCGCATATTGCCCGACTCGAGCAGGATGACGGGGACGTCGGAGAAGTTGAGGGTGGAGATGGTCGGGGTCACGAGCATCTGGTCGGAGATGTACGTCGATCGCGGCGCCCCGGCAGCCGCCATGCCCGAGACGAAGCGCTTGCCCAGGCGG
>JBMOIL010000178.1:0-4380 GCA_049317345.1 Candidatus Nanopelagicales bacterium | reverse complement strand
GACGCAGGGGCGGGCCTGTGGAGTGCGTGCGCAGGGGAGGTCCAGTGAGCACCGAAGGCGGCATGAAGGCCGTCGTCGCGGCTCTGCTGGCCAACGTCGGCATCGCCATCAGCAAGTTCGTGGCCTTCGCCTTCACCGGATCGTCGTCGATGCTCTCGGAGGCGATCCACTCCCTCGCCGATTCCGGCAACCAGGTGCTCCTCCTCGTGGGTAACAAGCGGTCCAAGAAGGCACCCGATGCCCAGCACCAGTTCGGCTACGGCCGACGCCGCTATGTCTACGGCTTCATCGTGTCGATCGTGCTCTTCCTTGTCGGTGGGCTCTTCTCGCTGTACGAGGGCTTCCACAAGTTCCAGCACCCCGAGGATCTCTCGGATGCGTGGATCGCCTTCCTCGTCCTCGGCATCGCCATCGTGCTGGAGGGCTTCAGCTTCCGCACCGCCGTACGCGAAGCCAATCGTGCGCGCGGGAAGCGCTCCCTCTTTCGATTCCTCCGTGATGCGCGCCAGCCGGAGTTGCCCGTCATCCTGCTTGAGGACCTCGGTGCGCTCGTGGGCCTCGTCTTCGCACTCTTTGGAGTGTCGATGGCGGTGGTGACCGGTGATGGGCGCTGGGACGGCCTGGGTGCCATGGCGGTGGGCACGCTCCTCGTCGTCATCGCCATCTTCCTCGCCTTCGAGATGGCGGCGATGCTGGTGGGCGAGAGCGCACTGCCGGAGGAGGATGCCGCTATCCGTGCGGCTCTCGCATCTTCTCCCCTCGTGGACCGCGTCATCCACGTGCGCACCTTGCATGTGGGGCCGGACGAGTTGCTCGTCGGAGCCAAGATCGCCATCAGCAATTCCGACACGGGCGCGGAGATCGCCGCAGGGATCGACGATGCGGAAGCGCGGCTGCGTGCCGCGGTGCCGAATGCCGTCTACGTCTTCCTCGAGCCCGATCTCGATCGCACAGATCCAGGGTCGGCGTAGCCGGCACGATCGTGCCGAAAGCGGCGACGTCGGGCTCAGTCATCCGCAAAGCCTGACGTCCCGATGCACATACCGGCACGATGGTGCCTAAATAGGGTGACGAACGTGCCAGAGATACCCTAGAGTGGCTGTATCGGCATGATCGTGCCGATTGCAGGAGGGGATGTCCATGGATCAGTTGGCCGTCGACGTCCGCGCTCGGCGGAGGCAGCTGGGACTGAGTCAGCAGGAGTTGGCCGACCTGGCTGGCACCTCTGAGCGGTTCGTGCGCGCCCTCGAGGCCGGCAAGCCCACGGTCCGCCTCGACAAGGCGAGCGCGGTGCTCGGCGTGCTGGGCCTGGAGTTGCGGGCAGTGCCGAGGAAGACGTGAACGCCGACCTCAGGCGCGTGGACCGCGCGCACGTGTGGAAGCAGGATCGTCGTGCCGGGCAACTCGCTCGTCACGGCAGCATCGTGACGTTCGCATACGAGGAGGGCTACGACGGTCCCGCCGTCGCAACATCTCTGCCGGTGGGCAGCGAGCCCGTCGTCGCCGCGGCCGGGGCAGTGCCCGCGTTCTTCGCCGGCCTGCTCCCTGAGGGCCGTCGTCTCACCGCGCTTCACCGGGCGCTCAAGACCTCGGCGGACGACGAGCTCACCCTGCTCATGGCAGTGGGCGGGGATCCGGTGGGAGATGTGCGCATCCTCCCCGCCGACGTTGACGTGCCTCAGCCTGAGCCGATTGTGCGCTGGGATCCTCGCGAGACGGTCGACTTCTCCGAGCTGGCCGGCGATGTCATCGATCGCAAGGCCCTCGCCGGGGTCCAGGACAAGGTGTCGGCCGCGATGATCACCCTGCCCGCGCAAGCAGCCGGGCGCGAGGCGATCCTCAAGCTCACGCCTCCTGAGTACCCGCACTTGGTCGACAACGAGGCGTACTTCCTCGGGCTGGCAGCCCGTGCGGGGCTGACCGTGCCTCGATTCCAGGTCGTCCACGACCTGCGAGGGGAGCCGGGTCTGCTGGTCGAGCGATTCGATCGCGTGGGCACCCAGCGTCGCGCGGTGGAGGATGCCGCGCAGGTGATGGGCCTCTACCCCGCGCAGAAGTACGCCGTCACGATGGAGCAGGTAAGTCTTGCGCTGATGGCGCCCTGTCGCGCAAGGCCCGTCGCCGCGCGCGATCTCTTCCGCATGGTCGTCTTCGCGTGGCTCACGGGCAACGGAGACCTCCACGCGAAGAATCTTGCGATTCTCGATGTGGATGGCGAGTGGCGGATCTCCCCGGTGTACGACGTACCGAGCTCTCTGCCATACGGCGACACCACTTCTGCTCTCACGGTGGCTGGCCGCGATCACGACCTGTCCCGCCGCAGCCTCCTTGACTTTGCCGATGCCCTCAGCCTGACCGCCAAGGCAGCAGTAGTCGTGCTCGATCACCTGCTGGAGGCGACGCAGGAAGTCATCGCCGTGTGGTCGGATGCAGAGATTGAGTTCACTCGACCTCGCAATCACGAGGTGCTGCGCCACCTGCGCGCCCGCAGGCGTGCCCTCGCGGCGAGCTAGAGCGGGTCGTCGCTCGGCTCGTCGTGCGCGGGCGTGTCATCCGACCCGCCACGTGAGTTGAGCAGGCGCCGCAGGGAATCCAGGCGCGCCTGCAGATGCGCGTCACTGCGCACATAGGCGTCCAGACCGCACTCCTCCTCGTCGTGCGTGCAGCCGCGGGGGCAGGCATCCAGTCCGGGGGCAAGATCATCGAAGGCTCGCACGACCGTCGCCAGTCGGACATGTGCGAGGCCGAAGGAACGCACGCCGGGCGTATCGACGATCCAGCCGCCCTCCGGCAGCGCGAGAGCGACAGCCGAGGTGGAGGTGTGGCGGCCCCGGCCGGTGACATCGTTGACCCGGCCCGTGGCGCGATCGGCCCCGGGCACGAGGGCATTGACGAGAGTCGACTTGCCGACGCCGGACTGCCCGACGAGCACGGTCACCTGATCGCGCAGGTAGTCGCGCACCGCGTCGAGGTCCGCTGGGTGGGGAGCCCTGCCCTCTCCGCGGGCGACGGCGACGGCCGGCACATCGAGGGCGGCGTAGGCATCGATCACCGGCTGCGCGTCGGCAAGGTCGGCCTTGGTGAGGATGAGCAGCGGTGCGATCCCGGAGTCGTACGCCGCGACGAGCGCGCGATCGATGAAGCCGAACCGCGGCTCGGGGTCGGCCAGCGAGGTGACGATCGCGAGCTGATCGGCATTGGCGACGATAACGCGCTCGACAGGATCGGAGTCATCGGCGGTGCGTCGCAGCACGGTGGCGCGATCGTCGATGCGCACCACGCGCGCGAGGTCATCGACACCGCTTCCCCCGCCCGTGAAGGCGACCCGGTCACCGACGACCACGCCCTTGCGCCCGAGCTCGCGTGCCTTGACCGCGAGCACAGTGGCGCCCTCGTCAGAGGCGAGGGTGAAGCGACCGCGGTCGACGGCGACCACCATCGCCGGGGTGGCATCGGCGTGAGCCGGGCGGTCCTTGGATCGCGGGCGGGACTTGCCGCGGGAGGGGCGGATGCGGACGTCGTCCTCATCCAGATCCCGACCCGACCTGCTCATGCGCCCGCCGTGAGCATGCGCTGCCACATGCCGGTGAAGTCGGGGAGGGTCTTGGCGGTTGTGCCGATGTCGAGGATGCGCACACCCGGCACGACAAGGCCGATGACGGCCGCGGCTGTCGCCATGCGGTGGTCGCCGTAGGACGCCACGGTGGCGCCGTGCAGAGTCGAGGGCTCGATGAGGAGTCCGTCGTCCGTCTCGGTCGCGGATCCGCCGAGTGCGGTGAGCATCTCGGCGAGTGCGGCGAGGCGGTCGGTCTCATGGCCGCGCAGGTGTGCGATGCCGCGCAGTCGCGAGGGTGTCTCGGCGAGTGCGGCAAGCGCGGCGATGACAGGGGTGAGCTCACCCACCTGGCCGAGGTCGACGTCGATACCGCGCATCGCGCCGGGCCCGGTGACAGTGAGCCCGTCGGCGTGCAGATTGATGCGCCCACCCATCTCGGCAAGGAGCCCGCGCAGGTCATCGCCCGCCTGGGTGGTGTGCCGGGGCCAGCCGGGGATCGTCACCGTGCCCGCCGTCGCCATGGCCGCGGCGAGGAAGGGGCCGGCGTTCGACAGATCGGGCTCGATGCGGCGATCGACGGCGCGGATAGGCGCGGGGGCTAGCGACCACGTGGCGGTGTCGGCGTCGAAGGCGACGTGCACGGCGTGCTCGCCGAGCATGTAGAGCGTCATGGCGATGTGCGGCTGGCTCGGCAGGTCGCGGCCGGTGTGCGTGAGGGTGAGCCCGTCGTCGAAGCTCGCGGCCGACAGGAGTAGCCCGCTGACGAATTGACTCGACGCCGATGCATCGATATCCACCGCACCGCCGCGCACGGCTCCGGTGCC
>JBMOIL010000177.1:0-4390 GCA_049317345.1 Candidatus Nanopelagicales bacterium | reverse complement strand
AGCGAGATGGTCACGCCCATGGCGACCGCGCGCTCGAACTGATCGCCGCGGCCCGCGCCGCAGTGCTCGACGCGCCAGCGATGGTCGGTGCCCATGAGGTTGTTCTCTGTGAGCGCCTGCTCGTAGGCGTCGAGCACGACATCGAGGCCAACATCGCCATTCACGTGGAAGGACATCTGCCACCCCAGCGGGGCGTACTTCGCCAGGAGCGCATCAAGCTCCACGCGTGTGTAGTTCATCATCGCCATGCCACCGGGGCCGAGGGGAATCTCTGCCTTCTGCACAGCGGGGGTGTCGAGGTAGGGGAACGACGCGGCGATGCTCCCTACCCACGGCGACCCGTCTGCCCAGAGCTTGACGCCCTGCTTGCGCAGCATCGCGGGGTCCGGTGAATCGACCTGGACACCGGCATCCGAGTCGATCGCCATGTGATAGAGCGACATGCGCACCGGTGAGTCTGGCTGCGTCGTCAGCGCCTCGTATCCCTTGAGCATGTTGGTCGCGTAGGTCATCTCCGACGTTGCGGTGATACCGAAGCCGGCCATGTACTGCATCCACCTCGCAGCCGACTCGAGCGGATGCGGCACAGCATCCTTCACGGTCGGCATGACCGCCTCGAGCATCGCCGCGGTCTCGTAGGCGACGCCATTGGACGTCCCATCGGCATTGCGACCGAAGTGCGCACCCGGCGGATTGGCCGGTGGCTTGCCGCCCGGCCACTTGTTGAAGGCGATAACCGCGGAGTTGAAGTAGGCCACGTGACCGGAGTTATCGAGCACGACCGCCCGACGCGTGGGGAAGAACTTGTCGAGGTCGACGTTCGTCGGCATTTCGGCCTGCTGGAGCAGGCGGTCCAGCCCCTGGAAGATCACCGGCTGGTCCGGCGGGAGCTCGGCGTTGACCTTGGTCCACAGCGCCTGGACGTCACTGATATTCGGATACCCCATGTACGGCGCGATCCAGTAGGACGGCGACTGCGTGATCATGCCGCCGAGCATCGGGTGGCTGTGCGCCTCGATGAATCCCGGCATGAGCACGGTGCTGCCGAGGTCGGTGACAGCAACGCCCGGGGCCGCCGCCTGGCACTGGGCCACCGTGCCGACCGCGAGGATCTTGCCGGTCGTGTCGTCGACGGCAATCGCCTCGGCGCGAGGGTTGGCCTCGTCCATGGTGATGATCGAGTCGGCCTTGAGGATCGTGGTGGTCATCCGCGCTCCGGGAGTCGTGGGAAACGGCCTAGATCGTGGCGGCGGAGACTCCACCGCTCGTGGCGAAGGCGATGGACCGCGACGTCGTGAAGTCTGTCGTCGCGAGATCGATAGCGAACCACTGCGGATCGGTGAAGGTGTTGTAGAGGTAGCGGTTGCCCGTGAGATTGCACACCGTCGACCAGATGGTGAGCTCGGGAGTCATCCCGCTCGGGTACGCCGGCTCCATCACCGTGCCCGGCACGATATCGAAGTTGTGCAGGACGCGGATGCTCTGCAATTCCGCATCCTGGGAGGAGGCCGGCTGCGGTGCGAAGCGCACATAGGTGAGCGCGCGAATGAAGCGCGCGGGCGCCGTACCGTCTCCGGGAATCCCACGGAAGCCCTGTCCCTGCGCAAACGGCGCGAACGTCGTGCCATTGATCTCGATGGGTGCGGGATTGTCCGGGCTCAGGCTGAGGTAGTTGGTGACATTGGTGAGATGCCAGTCGATGTACGGCGAATTCGTCGCCACCCGCACAGGGTTATCCGTGATGCGCATGCCATCGGGGTGGAACTCCACGACCGCGCACGAGTCCTTGTCATGCAGGATCAGGTGCAGGGGCAGCGGGATCGGGATCTGCTTCGGCTGCACATTGACCACGTTGCAGGTGGCCGCCGCCGCCTTGGCCTCGGCCACCGTCGAGCACGTGCCGAGGACGAAGGCGATCATGTCGAGGATCCCGATGTCGGAGCCATCACCCTTGGGTGCGTAGTACGTCGCGTGACCAGGCATGTAGAGCAGGTGCGCCGAAAGCCCCGCGTTGTTCATGCCGTCGGCGTACCACTGCGGGTTGTCGAATGCCGACATGCCGACCACGCCGTACTTCGCTTGCCACGTCTTGCCGTTGGGCACGAGGGTGCACTCACCCTTCAGGTCACTCGCGGCAACCCCGAGCTGCCAGGGGATCTCGTTGGGGAACTCCATCGTTCGCCCGACGCACACGGTGCCGTCCTTGGCGGTGGGGTAGGCGAAGTTCGTGCACATGGCGATGGCTCCTTAGTCGAGGGCGTGCGCCGAGACTAGGGGCGCGCCCCCCGGCACTCGGACCATTCGGACGCATTCTAGAGGGGGTCCGCGCCCTACCCCACCTGTCCCCTATCGTCGCTTCAAAACCGGCTGAGAGGTCCCCGATGTCCGCTGCACCAAGTCCGGCGAGCGCCCCCGCGCCCCAGGAGAATCCCGTCAAGAAGCCCGCACTGGCGCTGGCATTCCTGGGAGTCATCGGGGCACTCCAGGGTTCCGATCCCAATATCGCATCAACGGCACTGGTAGGTGCGGCGCGCGGGCTGGACATGGGCAGCACCTCACTTGCCGCGAGCATCTCCACTCTGGCACTGGCAGCGACGGCCATCTCCACAGGCTTGATGGCCGACTCTCTCGGCCGGCGCAAAGTGCTTCAGGTCGCCCTGATCATCACCATCGTTGGCGACCTCGTCGTCTTCATCGCGCCCGACACCTTTATCTATCTGCTCGGCCGCGTCATCGCAGGCATCGGGTTGGGAGCCGTCTACGGCGCAGCATTCGCCTACATTCGAGCAGCAGCCAAGCCAGGTAAACTCGCGGCAGCAATGGGCGTCTTCACCGCCGTGCTCATGGTGGCGACCATGGTCTTCACCTTTATCGGCGGCGCACTGTCGTCGCTCGAGTGGCGCACGGCGTTCCTTGTCATCCCAGCCGCCTGCGCCATCTGCTTCTTCATCGTGCCGATCCTGCTGCCCAAAGAGCCGCGCATCAAGCTCCCCAGCAAGGACCTCGTGGGCCAGCTGCTCCTGGGTGTGGGCATCATCGCGCTCCTCGGTGGCATCGGCGAACTCGGCAGGAGCCTGACGAGCCCCATCGCACTGGGAGCGATCGCCACCGGCCTCATCGTGCTGATCGCATGGGTCGTCTGGGAAGCGCGCAACCCGAATCGATTCTTCCCGGTCGTCCTTTTCAAGAACCCGATCTTCCTCGCTGCCATGATCGCCGGATTCATCTATAACTTCGGCAACGCCGTCGCCTTCCTGCAGCTCACCAACCTGTGGCAGTACATCAACGGGCTGAAGACGCTCGAGGTTTCCCTGTGGCAGCTACCCCTCCTCATTGCCGGGATCATTTCGGGGCTCATCACAGGGCGCATGATGTCCTCCGGCAAGTTGACCGCGCGCGTCGTGCTTCTCCTCGGCGGCACCGTCACCGCAGTCGGTCTCGTGCTCCTCGCGCTCACGCACACGAGCACGCACTTCTGGCTCTTCTTCCCGGGTGAGTTCCTCGTCGGTGCCGGGGTCGTCATCGCCGCCGTGCCCTACGGCTCGCTCATCCTCCAGGAGGCGACGGCCAAGTACTTCGGGCCTGTGACGAGCTCCCGACTCACGGTCGGGCAGTTCTTCTACGCCCTGGGCTTCGCTGCGTCGACCATCGTCATCGACAAGCTCACCTTCGGTGGCACGACCGCCAAACTCGAGGCTGCCGGCGTGCCCGCGACCCAGATCGGCACGGGGCTCGACGCTGTGACGACCTACGCCGCGCAGAGCACCGCGCCGACGACATCTCTGGGCAAGGAGGCACTGGCCGACGCCACCGCGTCGTACGGCGTCGCCTTCGCGACCATGATGTACATCACCGCCGTGCTCGTGCTCCTCGCTGGCATCCTCGGCTACGTCCTGCTTAAGCGGGCAGGTGCCGACGCCGACAAGGGCACCCCGGAGTCGGTGACGCACCCCGCCCCCAGCACGTCCTCGGGCTGACGCCGTTCCCGGCGAGCGCTACTGACCGGTAGTAGCCTGCCGCCATGGAGACTCTCGACGTCGTCCGCATTGTGCTGGGGACGGCCATCATCCTTGTGGCCGCCTTCTTCGCGATCCGGCGGATCCTCTTCCTGCAGGGCATGATCCGCTCCGGCCAGCCGGCCGTGGGGCGGACCAGCCACGTGGGCAAGCGGGCTGAGCTCGAGGGCACCCAGGTCCTAGGTCAGAAGAAGCTCCTGCAGTGGGCCATCCCCGGCATCGCCCACGTCTTCGCTTTCTGGGGCTTCCTGGTCCTCGGCATCACCGTGGCCGAAGCCCTCGGCGAGGTCTACATCGAGAACTTCTGGTTCCCCATCATCGGCAAGTGGCCCATCGTGCTCTTCCTCGAGGATCTCTTCGTCATCCTCGTCTTC
>JBMOIL010000176.1:0-4420 GCA_049317345.1 Candidatus Nanopelagicales bacterium | reverse complement strand
GATGAGGCGGGCCCGCTCCGCCTCGGGATCGGCCGCGTCGGCCAGTTCCTTGCGGTAGAGGATGTTGACGGCACCCTGGGCTCCCATCACGGCGATTTGAGCGGTGGGCCACGCGAGGTTGATGTCAGCGCCCAGGTGCTTGGAGCCCATGACGTCGTAGGCGCCGCCGTAGGCCTTGCGGGTGATGACGGTGACGAGCGGGACCGTCGCCTCGGAGTAGGCATAGATCAGCTTCGCGCCGCGCCGGATGATTCCCTCCCACTCCTGGCCGGTGCCGGGCAGGAAGCCGGGTACGTCGACGAAGGTGAGCACCGGGACGTTGAATGCGTCGCAGGTGCGCACGAAGCGGGCGGCCTTCTCCGAGGCGTCGATGTCTAGGGTGCCGGCGTACTGCATGGGCTGATTCGCCACGACGCCTACAGGGCGACCCTCTACTCGGCCGAAACCGCAGATGATGTTGGGCGCGAAGAGCGGCTGGACCTCGAGGAACTCCTCGTCGTCGAGCACGTGCTCCACCAGGCGGTGCATGTCATAGGGCTGGTTGGGGGAGTCGGGGATGAGGGTGTCCAACTCTCGGTCCTGCTCCGTGACCGAGGTGAGATCGGCTTCTACGTCGTAGATCGGCGGCTCGTCGAGGTTGTTGCTCGGCAGGTAGGACAGCAGCGCGCGCACGTAGTCGAAGGCGTCGGACTCATCCGTGGCCATGTAGTGGGCGACGCCCGACTTGGAATTGTGGGTGTGGGCTCCGCCCAGCTCCTCGAACGGGACGTCCTCGCCGGTCACCGTCTTGATGACATCCGGGCCGGTGATGAACATGTGAGACGTCTTGTCGACCATGACGATGAAGTCGGTGATGGCGGGGGAGTAGACGGCACCGCCCGCGCACGGGCCCATGATGAGCGAGATCTGCGGGATCACACCGGAGGCCTGCACATTGCGGTAGAAGATCTCGCCGTAGAGGCCCAGGGATGCGACGCCCTCTTGGATGCGGGCGCCGCCGGAGTCGTTGATGCCGATGACCGGGCAGCCAGTCTTGAGGGCGAGATCCATGACCTTGACGATCTTCTCGCCGAACACCTCGCCGAGCGATCCGCCGAAGACCGTAAAGTCCTGCGCGAATACGCACACCGGTCGTCCATCGATCGTGCCGTAGCCGGTGATGACGCCGTCGCCGTAGGGGCGCTCGGAATCGAGGCCGAAGTTGTGCGAGCGGTGGCGCGCGAGCGCATCGAGCTGTTGGAACGACCCCTCGTCGAGCAGAGCCTCGATGCGCTCCATCGCCGTGAGCTTGCCCTTGGCGTGCTGCTTGTCGACGGCGGCCTGACGGCGACCGGCTGCTTCGGTGCGGCGCCGGAGCAACTCGTCTGCCTTGTCCGCGGCGGTCTGCGGGACGCCGGAGGTGGAAGAAGTCGTCACGCGGTTACCTTAGCCGGGTGAGCGCGCACACCGGCAGGCCTGAGCGGGAGGCCCTGGGCTCGCTGGACTCACTCGCCCAGTCCCCGTGGGCGCCATGGCCCGTGCCCGTGATCCTGGAGACCACCCCGTCGACCATGACCGATGTCGAGCGTCTCGCCGCCAACGGGGCACCAGAGGGCACGGCCGTGGTCGCGGAGGAACAGACCGCGGGTCGTGGCCGCCGAGGCCGCACATGGGACTCATCGGCTCGCGCGGGCCTGTGGTGGAGCCTGCTCCTGCGGCCGCGCATGCCGGCCGATCGACTCGGATGGCTGCCGCTCGTCGTCGGTGTCGGTGTCGCCCGTGGCCTGCATACGGCCGCTGGAGTCCAGGTCGAGTTGAAGTGGCCGAATGACGTGCTCGTGTCGGGACGCAAGCTCGCGGGCATCCTGGCGGAGCGGCTTGCGGATGGCAGCGTCGTCGTCGGCGTCGGGATCAACGTCGACCAGGATGAGTCGGAGTTGCCCGCGGGCGGCGCGTCGCTGCGCACCTCGGGGCACGTGGTGAATCGCACGGAAGCGCTCGTCCAGGTGCTGGTGTCCGTCGCGCAGGCCTACAGGGAATGGGCATCGGGGGTCGATGTGCGCGATGCCTACACCGCTCTCTCCGCCACACTCCATCACGACGTGCAGGCGCACGTGGGTGATCGAGTGATCGTGGGCCGGGCCAGTCGGCTAGGAGCCTCGGGCGAGCTCGTCCTCACGGACCCCGACGGAGTCGAGCACCTGCTCTCGGCCGGGGATGTCAGTCTCCTGCGACCTGAGCGCTGACTCAGTCCTCCCCTGGTCACGTGACATGACCACATCTGGCTGCGCATGGGCGCGGCCGCGTGACACGATGCGGACATGGCGTACCCGACGAAGCTGCTGGGCGAGGGCGAGACCATCGAGTTCGAGATGCATCCGCACTGGCGTGGGCTCATCGCTCCGATCATCTGGCTGCTGCTCACCGTCTTCATTGGCGTCTGGCTCTACAGCTCCCTCGGCTCCTGGTCGTGGTCAGCCGACGGGATCATCGAGACGATCGGGCGTCCCGCCATCATCATCCTGGGCCTTTTCATCGTCATCTTCTGGGTGATCCGTCCCTTCCTCTACTGGATCACCACGCAGTACGTCTTCACCAACCGGCGCATCATCACGCGTGCAGGAGTCATCTCCAAGAAGGGCCGCGACATGCCCTTGGCGAAGGTCAACAACGTGTCCTTCGAGGTGGGCGTCCTGGGACGCGTCCTCAACTACGGACGCCTGGAGATCACCTCGGCCAGCGACGAGAACCTCGTTATCGAAGATGTGCCCAACGTCGAGGTGATTCAGCGCGACGTCTATCGGCTCCACGAGCAGGACGACGAGCGTCGCCGCCGGCGCAGCACGGAGCAGGGTGGCGATCCGGTGCCGCCCGGCGATGGCACCTGACCCCACCGAGGCCCTCGAGGAGGTCGTCCTCGGCGGCCTACCGACCTACACGCGCGCTGACCTCATCAGGCTTTCCGGCGTTCCCGACGACCTCGCTCGGGCTCTCTGGCGTGCTCTCGGCTTCCCCGACACCGGTGGCGCCGCGGCCTTCACCGACGCCGATCTGGAGGCGTTGCGCACGGTCCACGATCTGATCGAGCGGGGGCTGCTCGACGACGCGACGGCGATTGTGCTCGCGCGCAGCCTCGGACAGTCGACCGCACGGTTGGCCGACTGGCAGGCCGAGGCCGTAGGGCGATTCCTTGTCGAGCAGGAGCAGCTGGACGGCCGCGACATCACCGAGGATCCCGAGGTCGTCGAGCGGATCGTGCGGCGTACGTCGGAGCTTGTGAATCCGATGGAGCGACTTCTGGACTACGCCTGGCGGCGACAGCTTGCGGCCGTGCTCGAACGCAGACTTGCGCGGACGGAGGTCATCGGAGAGCCCAGTGCCGACGGCACGGTCGGGTTCGCGGACCTGGTGGGATTCACGCGCTTAAGTAGGCAGTTGGAGGACGCGGACCTCGCTGCGCTGGTGGAGCGATTCGAGGCGGTCAGTGCTGATGTCGTCGCCGCCACAGGCGCGACACTCGTGAAGACCGTGGGCGATGAGATTCTCTTCGTCGCCGATGACGCCGTGACTGCGGCTGAGACGGCGCTCGGTCTGCATGGTGCGCACGCGCGTGATCCCGATGTCCCGGAGATGCGCATCGGCCTGGCGAGTGGTCCGGTGCTGCGTCGCATGGGCGATGTCTTCGGATCGACGGTCAATCTGGCGAGCCGGCTTACTGCATTGGCGCGTCCCGATTCGACCTTGGTCGATGCGGCCACGGCAGCGCAGCTGTCGGTGGAGCCCGGCATGGGACTGCGGCAATTGGCGCCGCGCCGTGTGCGCGGGCTGGGTGTGATCAGGGTCTTTGAGCTGGGGCGGACCTGACGGTCAGATCGGGGTGACGGCGTCGCGCTCGGCGAGCTCGCGGTCGGCGGCATCATCCGAGGGGATCTCGGGGAAGACCCACTTGCGGTAGGACCAGAAGCGGAAGAGCGTGCCGAGGCCGAGTCCGATGACGTTGGCGCTGATGTTGTCGGCGATGGGGCTGTCGAGCCCGAGGGCGTAGTGACTGAGCCACAGGCACGACAGCGCGATGAGCATCGCCACGCCGTTGAGCGCGAAGAAGAGGATGTACTCGCGGCCCATATGGGTGCGGCCGCGATGCCGGAAGGTCCAGAAGCGATTGCCGAAGTAGGCGAACGTCGTCGCGGCAATCACGCTGATGGCCTTGGCGGTGAGCGGCTTGTCCTGCAGCGGCCCGGCGTACAGCAGGAAGTTGAAGAGGCCCACGTCGATGATGAAGGCGAAGGAGCCCACGATCCCGAACTTCGCAAGCTCGCGGAAGAGCATGCTCACGGATCCGCGGACCCGGTCGATGAGGGACGGGCGCGCGACAGGTGCGGGGCCCCCTTGCGACATGGGGGGATGCTATCCCGGGAGACCCCGGGCACGTGGGCCGAGC
>JBMOIL010000175.1:0-4458 GCA_049317345.1 Candidatus Nanopelagicales bacterium | reverse complement strand
GGACCCGTGCGCTCGCCGCTCGTGGATGCGACCGCCGACCAGGTGGGGCAGTTGGAGCGCGATCTGCGCGAGGGCGGTGTGGACCTGTCGTGAGCCATGCTCATCCGGAATTGCCGAGCCCGCCCCCTCTGCCCGAGGGCGCGCTGCGCGTCGTAGCCCTGGGCGGCCTGGGCGAGATCGGGCGCAACATGACCGTCTTCGAGTACGACGGACGCCTGCTCATCGTCGATTGCGGGGTGCTCTTTCCCGAGGATTCCCAGCCTGGTGTCGATCTCATCCTCCCCGACTTCTCCTACATCGAGGACCGGCTCGACGACGTCGATGCCGTGGTCCTCACCCACGGCCACGAGGACCACATCGGGGCACTTCCCTTCCTGCTGCGCCAGCGATCCGACATCCCGCTCTACGGCTCGCGACTGACCCTTGCCTTCGTGGAGGCCAAGCTGCGCGAGGCGCGCATCAAGCCCGTGACACACGTGGTGACGGAGGGAGAGCGCCTCACCATCGGCCCCTTCGATCTTGAGTTCCTCGCCGTCAACCACTCCATCCCCGACGCACTCGCCGTGGCCATCCGCACCCCGGCGGGTCTCGTGCTGCACACCGGCGACTTCAAGATGGACCAGCTGCCGCTTGACGGACGACTGACCGACCTCAATGGCTTTGCGCGGCTGGGCGATGAGGGTGTCGACCTGTTCCTCGTGGATTCCACCAACGCTGAGGTTCCGGGCTTCATCCCGAGCGAGCGCGATATTGCCCCGGTGCTCGACAAGGTCTTCGACCGGGCGCGAGGCCGCGTGATCGTGGCGAGCTTCGCCTCTCACGTGCACCGGATCCAGCAGATCATCGACGCGGCCGCCGAGCATGGACGCCGTGTCGCCTTCGTGGGGCGCTCGATGGTGCGCAACATGGGTGTCGCTCGCGACCTGGGCTACCTCAGCGTGCCCGGCGGCGTTCTCGTCTCGATGGACGAGCTGGCGGACCTGCCCGACGACGAGGTGGTGCTCGTGTGCACGGGGTCGCAGGGCGAGCCCATGGCCGTGCTCTCGCGCATCGCCAACAACGACCACCAGATCAAGGCCGGGCCCGATGACACGATCGTGCTGGCGTCCTCGCTCATCCCGGGCAATGAGAACGCCGTCAATCGCGTGATCAATGGGCTCACCCGCAGCGGTGCCGCGGTCGTGCACAAGGGCAATGCCCTCGTGCACGTGTCCGGGCACTGCTCGGCGGGGGAGCTCCTCTACACCTACAACATCGTCAAGCCGCGCAATGTGATGCCCGTGCATGGCGAGTGGCGTCACCTTCGCGCCAATGCAGCGCTGGCCGAGAAGACCGGTGTGCCTCGCGAACGCATCGTGCTCGCCGAGGACGGCGTGGTGGTGGACCTGAAGGACGGCGTGGCCACGATTGTCGGCGCTGTGCCGGTGGGCTACGTCTTCGTCGACGGCGCGAGCGTGGGCGACATCACCGAGGCCGCGCTCACTGACCGCCGAGTGCTGGGCAATGAGGGCTTCATCTCGATCTTCGCGGCGGTCGACATCACCGGGGGCAAGGTGGTGGCGGGGCCTGAGGTCGAGGCGCGCGGCTTCCACGAGGATCCGGAGGTGCTCAAGCCGGTCCGCGATGAGGTGCGGGCCGAGCTCGAGCGTGCGCTCGCTGACGGCGTCGTCGACGCCCACCAGTTGCAGCAGCGGGTCCGGCGCGTGGTCGGCCGCTGGGTGTCCCAGACCCACCGGAGGCGGCCCATGATCATCCCCGTCGTCGTGGAGGCCTAGACCCTCTCGCGCTCACGACACGCGTGACGCCTGTGACGCCAGGGATTCCTGCTACTCACGGGTACTCTCGGGACATGGCGAGTCGATCTAGCGCGCCCCCGCGCAGCCGCACCTCAGGCACCTCCTCCACGAGGAAGCCAGCCAAGGGCAGCGCCTCGACCCGCACCCCGTCGCGATCCACCGCGTCCAAGTCTTCACGGCCGGCATCGAGCAAGCCGGCATCGAGCAAGCCCGCCCTGCGGCGCGCCCCGACTCGGCGCCCGTCGACCCGCAGTGGCCCCGGCCCCGTCGCGCGCGCCGTCGCCGGCCTCGGCCGGGGACTTCGCTCGCTGTGGCTTGGAGTCGCTCACGCGATCGGGGGAGCGGCCCGGCGTGTAGGCCACGGGGCGCGCGATCTTGACGACGTGCACCGTCGCGATGGGCTCGGACTCCTCTTCATCGCGCTCGCGGTCATCGTTGCCGCTGCCGTGTGGTTCGGAGTCGACGGCTGGTTCACGGCTGGTCTGGGCACCGTGTCGGCGTACCTGCTGGGTGCCTTCGATATTGCCGTGCCGATTCTTCTGCTGGCCATCGGTTGGCGGACCCTGCGGCACCCGGAGGACCACGTCACCAACGGTCGCCTCCTCGTCGGTGGACTCGCGCTCCTGCTCGCGGCCGCTGGCCTGTGGCATCTCGTGCAGGGTCTGCCCACTCCCAGCGACGGATTCGATGCACTCGCTTCCGGGACCGGCATCACCGGATGGGTCACCACAGCTCCCATCGCGGCGGCCCTCGGCCCGGTGGTCACGGGCGTGCTCCTGGGGCTTCTGGCGCTCTTCGGCATCCTGGTGCTCACCGCGACACCCCTCATGGCCGTGCCGCAGGCTCTCGGTAAGGCCTTCTCGCAGGTGCTGCGCCCCGGCTCGGGCAGTCGCGGTGTCGACGTCGAACTCGACTCCTACGCCGCCGACGAGGTCGACGGCTTCATCCTCGACGATGCCGCTGACGCGGTGGAGATCGACGACTTCGCCATCGATGCGCAGGCGGAGGCGGACTTCCTCGCGTCAGCGGCCGAGCCGGCAGGTCCGGCGCTGGGTGTGGCCAGTGCCGCACGCGAGATCGCTGACGCCGCACGCTTCGACACGGGTCCGCGGGACACGAGCCCGCGCGACGAGACAAGCGAGATCCCGATCGTGTTGATCGATGCGCCTCCTGCACCGGCGCCGTCACCCGCACCCGTGCTCACTCCAGCGCCCTCCGGTCCCGCCGAGCAGTTGCCGCTCGACAAGGCGATCGATTACCGCCTGCCCGATCCCGGCACGCTCAAGGCCGGCCCGGCCCCTCGTGCACGCACCAAGGCCAATGACTCCGTCGTCGCCTCGCTCACCCAGGTGCTCGAGGAGTTCAACATCGACGCGCGGGTCACGGGCTTCACGCGCGGCCCCACGGTCACTCGCTACGAGATCGAGCTCGGCCCCAGCGTGAAGGTCGAGCGCGTCACTGCACTGAGCCGCAACATCGCCTATGCGGTGGCGAGTCCCGAGGTGCGCATCCTCAGCCCGATCCCCGGCAAGAGCGCGATCGGCATCGAGATCCCCAACACCGACAGGGAGCTCGTGAGCCTCGGCGATGTGCTGCGCTCGAGCACGGCGACCGACGAACACCACCCGATGACGGTGGCGCTTGGCAAGGATGTCGAGGGCGGCTACGTCGTGGCCAACCTCGCCAAGATGCCGCACCTGCTCGTGGCGGGTGCCACGGGTGCCGGCAAGTCGAGCTGCATCAACTCGCTCATCACATCGATCCTCATGCGCGCCACCCCCGACGACGTGCGGATGATCCTGGTGGATCCCAAGCGCGTGGAGCTCACCGCCTACGAAGGAATCCCGCACCTCATCACGCCGATCATCACCAATCCCAAGAAGGCCGCGGACGCGCTGCAGTGGGTCGTCAAGGAGATGGATCACCGCTACGACGACCTCGCCCACTTCGGCTTCCGTCACATCGACGACTTCAACAAGGCCGTCCGCACCGGCAAGCTCACGCCGCCGCTCGGCAGCGAGCGCGTGCTGCGTCCCTACCCCTATCTCCTCGTCATCGTCGACGAGCTCGCCGACCTCATGATGGTGGCGCCGCGCGACGTGGAGGACTCCGTCGTACGCATCACCCAGTTGGCGCGCGCCGCGGGCATTCACCTGGTGCTGGCGACCCAGCGCCCGAGCGTCGACGTCGTCACCGGGCTCATCAAGGCCAACGTGCCGAGCCGCCTCGCCTTCGCGACTTCCTCACTCGCCGACAGTCGCGTCATCCTCGATCAGCCGGGCGCGGAGAAGCTCGTGGGTCAGGGTGACGGCCTCTTCCTGCCCATGGGTGCCAGCAAGGCCCAGCGCATCCAGGGTGCCTTCGTCTCCGAGACCGAGATCCGATCCCTGGTGCGTTTCGTGCGCGAGCAGATGGACCCGGACTATCGCGACGACGTGACGAGCCCCGTCGCCGCCAGCAGGCAGGTCGACGAGGAGATCGGCGACGACCTCGACCTGCTGTGCCAGGCCGCCGAGCTCGTGGTCACGACTCAGTTCGGCTCCACCTCGATGCTGCAGCGCAAGCTGCGCGTGGGCTTTGCCAAGGCGGGACGTCTGATGGACCTGCTGGAGTCCCGCGGCGTCGTCGGCCCGAGCGAAGGATCCAAGGCGCGCGAGGTGCT
>JBMOIL010000174.1:0-4702 GCA_049317345.1 Candidatus Nanopelagicales bacterium | reverse complement strand
ATTGCGCGAGTGTGCAGTTGCGGGCGTGAAATCGGTCCAAAAGGTGCACGCAAGTGCACACTCGACGGGAGGGAAGGTGCGTCAGGCGCTGGTCGGGATCTGCGGCTGGCGGATACCCGGGTGATCGGCGGGCAGAGTGCGCTTGATGATCCACCACGACGCGGCGATGGTCATCGCGACAAGGCCGTAGAAGATGAAGGGTGTCGCGCCGAGCCACGCGAGTTGGCCCGCCTGGATGAGCGGGATCTGGATCGCCGCGCGCACCAGGCTGAGGATCGCCCAGAGCCACGTCACGCGCGAGTAGGCCTTGAGCAGGTCGGGGTCCTGACGCCAGCGCATCCCGGTGCCCATGATCGGTCCGATGATGACGCCCATGAGCGGGCGCTTGATCAGGATGGACCCGGCGAATGCCAAGGCGCTCAGGATGTTGGCCAGGACGCGGATCTCGAAGAAGCCGAGGGGGTCGTCCTGGTACGCCGCGAAGAGCGCCGCCACAGCCACCCCGAGCAGCCCGGAGAGCACCCGGACGGGCTTCTCGCGGCGGGCGAGCTTGATGCCCGCGAGGACGAGCGCGACGCCGAGGGCTACCCCGACGGCGACTGCCAGGCTGCTGCCCGAGACGAAGTAGGCGAGGACGAAGAGGACGGTGGGAGCCATCGACTCCACGGCCCCCCAGGGGCCGCCGAGGAGCACGCGCAGGGGGTGGCGGTCGTCGATGGGCTCGGCGTCCGGGCGGCTCTCCTGAGGTGCCTCGCTCACGCGCCCAGGCTATCGCCGAGACTCGCGCTCCCCGCGGGCCGTACTGTGTCGCTATGACGACCCGCGTGTTGACTGCTCTTTCGGCTGCCGCACTCCTCGTGGCTGCGATCGCGATCCCGACGAGCAGTGCCGTTGCCGCCCCGCGGGCGTCGGAGGCACGGTCCTCAGACGGCGCCGTGATCGATGTCACGCCGACGACGGCGACCCTCAACGCCAAGAAGCGGCACACCGACTTCTTCGTCGCCTCCTTCAACGCTGAGGCGGGGGAGACGCGCTTCGTCGGCACCGAGCTTGTCGTCCTGGATGCCAAGGGCACCTCTCCCAACGAGCTCTTCCTCGGGGTCACCCTCTCCTGCACGAGCCCCTCGGGGCGCGTGACGTCCGCGGAGGCTGGACGCAATGTCTGGCCCGCAGGCTCGTCGTTCATGATCCCGGTCGGTTTCACTTTCGCCACTGACGTAGCGGGTGTCCACAAGTGTGCGGCGACCGTGATGATGTGTGATCCGGGCAATTGCGCGTCCCCGACTGGTACGGGCACGGTGCGCATCGTGACGAGGTCCATGGACCCCCGGAGCTACTCCGTCCTCTACGTCAGCACTGCGCTTCCGCCGTGGGCGAGCAGTCAGCGTGTGCCGTCGAGCGGTGACAAGGTCGTCAAGCCCGGGACGTCCTTCACAATGGCGGAATCCTTCGACCTCAGCGAGGCCCCCGGCCCCGTGCGCATCGGTGGGATCTTCTCGATTACCAACTGCATCGAGAAGGCGTATCCCACCGTCTGCAAGTCGGCGGGCACCACCAAGATTCGCGGCACTGCGCTGGCGACGTTCTCGCTCACTCTCAAGCAGGAGGTCCTCACCCCGGGCACTCAGTGCGCGACCGCGGTGGCGACGCGAGCCAACGGTGCGGGCCTATACCGGATCACCTGGCAGCAGCACCATGCCGCTTTTTCCATCTACGTGCCGGACTTCGACCTCACAGATGACCCCGGTTGCGGCACGAAGGTCGATGTGACGGTCACCGTCAAGGCCGGCAAGGGCAATGCCCTGGCGCTTGAGGCCGGCACCAAGGTCAAGGCCACCAGCGTGCTCTACGCCATCCCGGGCGACACCGTCCCGACCGCAGTGTGACGCGTGGACGCGCCTTGCGGCACGGCTCGTCGTACCGTTAGCCCATGACCAGCGCGACCTCCGAGCCGACCCTGGACGCCGACCCGCTCGATGAGTGGCGAGCGGGCAAGGTCCGGCGCCTGGATCGCACGACGTCCTGGATCCTCATCGTTGGCGGCATCCTCGGGCTCATCGCGGCCTTCGAGCTCACGGTCGAGAAGGTGCGGGTCCTCGCCGACCCGACGTATGTCCCCGCCTGCGATCTCAACCCGGTGCTTTCCTGCGGATCAGTGATCATTACGCCGCAGGCTGAGGTCTTCGGCTTCCCCAATCCCGTCCTTGGTCTCACGGGCTTCGCCGTCGTCGTCACCCTGGGTGTGCTCCTTGCCGGTGGGGTTGCCATGCCGCGATGGGTGTGGCTTGGCCTCAATGCGGGCGCGCTGCTCGGCTTTGGCTTCGTGCAGTGGCTGGTGTGGCAGAGCCTCTACTCCATCGGCTCCCTGTGCCCCTGGTGCATGGTGGTGTGGACCGTCACCGCACCCATCTTCGTCTGGGTGACCTCGGCCAACCTGCTCTCGGGACGCCTGCCGACACCTGCATCGTGGAGCAGTGCGGTGTCGGCGCTCGTCGGCCTGCGCGGTCTCATCCTCGCTGCCTGGTACGTCGTCGTCCTGGGACTTATCTTCGTGCGCTGGCAGGACTACTGGCTGGGCTCGATCTAGTCGACCGCGGGGCCCCTAGGCCTTGATGCGGGAGTTGTCAGGGTCGTACATCGGGCGCAGCGAGGCGGCCGCAGGGAATCGGCTGCCCGCGACGTCGATCTCCCAGGTGCCGGAGTTGATGACATCGGGCGTCACGGGCTCGCCGGTCTCGATCATCGCCAGGCCCACTGCGCCGCCGAGAGTGTGCCCGTAGCTCGCGGCCCGGACGTAGCCCACGGGTACGCCGTCACGGTAGACGACCTCGCCGTGGAACATCAGCGGTTCCGGGTCGAGGATGCGCACCTGGGCAAGGCGTCGCATGAGCGGGCCCGACTCCTTGAGCGCGGCCACCGCGTCGCGGCCGATGAAGTCCTTGTCCATCGCCACGGCAAAGCCGAGGCCCACCTCGAGCACCGAATCGGTGTTGTCGATGTCGTGTCCGTAGTCGCGGTAGGCCTTCTCCATGCGCAGGCTGGACAGCGCCTTGAGCCCGGTGTGCCGCAGGTCGACGGCACGCCCTGCCTCTGTCAGTCGCTCATAGGCATGCACGGCCTGCTCGGCGGGGACGTAGAGCTCGTAGCCCAACTCCCCGAGGTAGGTGATGCGCACGCAGAGTGCGCGAGCGAAGCCCAGGTCGATCTCGCGCGCGGCGCGGAAGGGGAAGGCCTCGTTGGACATGTCGACCGAGGTGATCGACTGGAGCAACTCGCGCGAGCGCGGTCCTTGAATATTGATCTGGGCGTACGCCGAGGTCATGTCGGTGACGTAGGCCCTGTCATCGGTCATGTGGCGCCGCATCCACGTCTCGACGTGACGATGCGCCGTATCGGAGGCGACCACCCAGAAGCGATCGTCGTCGAGCTTGGTCACGGTGAGATCGGCCTCGAGGCGACCGGCCTCATTGAGCCACTGGGTGTAGGTGATGACCCCAGCTTCGCCGTCTACGCGATTGGCAGAGATCCGCTCGAGTGCACGGCCCGCATCCGGCCCCTGCACGAGGAATTTCGCCATGAACGCCATGTCCATGAGCCCGACACCCTCACGGACCGCGCGATGCTCTTCTGCCCAGTAGGGGAACCAGTTCTGCCGGCCCCAGGTCAGTTCCTCCACGACCGGCTCGACGCCGGTGGGTGCGAACCAGTCGGCGCCCTCCCAGCCGGAGACATCGCGGAAGTAGGCACCCGCACCGGCCAGGCGATCATGGATGGGGGAGCGCTTAACTCCACGAGCGGTCTGCATCGACTTCCCGGGGAAGTGGGTTTGGTACACCATGCCGAGCGACTCGACCGTGCGTGTGGCGCGGTACTCCGGCGACGTTTGGTAGGCGTGCAGTCTGTCGATGTGCATGCCGGTGACATCGATGTCGGGGAGGCCGTCGACGATCCACGTCGCGATCGCGCGGCCGATGCCGCCGCCCGTGAGGATGCCGATCGAGTTGAGTCCGGCGGCGACGAAGTAGCCCCGGACCTCCGGTGACTCGCCGACGACAGGGGAGAGGTCGGGGGTAAAGGACTCCGGTCCGCAGAAGAACGTGCGGATGCCCACCTCGAGCGAGGCAGGCACGCGCGCCATGGCCTTCTCCAGATACGGACCCATGCGATCCCAGTCCGGCGGCAGCGTGAGGAAGGAGGCGTCCTCCGGGATCCCATCGACCTGCCAGGGTGCGCAGACCGGCTCGAAGAGACCGATCATGAGGCCGTCACCCTCGGGCCGGTAGTAGCCGTAGGAGCCGGGATCCTCGAGCACGGGCAGGTCCGGATCGAGTCCGGGAATCGGATCGGTGAGCAGGTAGTAGTGCTCTGCGGCCTGATTGGGCACGGTCACGCCGGACTTCGCGGCGAGCTGGCGGGCCCACATGCCCGCGCAGTTGACGACGTACTCGCACTCGATGTCGCCCTGCTCGGTGCGCACGCCGACGACCCGGCCATCCTTGACGAGTACGTCGAGTACGGGTGTGCCTTCGAGGATGGTCACGCCCTGCAAGCGCGCACCCTTGGCGAGTGCCATCGTGGCATCGACAGGATTCACACGACCGTCCTGCGGCATGTAGAAGCCGGCGAGCAGGTCATCGGTGCGGGCCGGCGGGAAGAGATCGGCCACCTCGCGGGGTGAGATCTCGTGCACCTCGGTGCCGCA
>JBMOIL010000173.1:0-4751 GCA_049317345.1 Candidatus Nanopelagicales bacterium | reverse complement strand
GCGAGCACGAGGACGATCGCCACGGCGACGAAGGGCGGCATGAGAACGCCGAAGACGAGGATCACCAACCACTGATCCGCGAGGCCGAGGCTGATCGCCTGCAGGGTCACCGATCCCGCGATCACGGCGATCATGAGCCAGCCGGCCTGTCCGGGCATCGCGCGCCCGAGGATGACGAGTGGGATCAGCACGCCGATGAGGACCACGAGGTTGATCGGCCCGTGCGAGTCCTCGAATTCCCAGGCGGCTTGTGCGAAGGGAATCGTCAGAAGCGATGCGAGGAGCACCACGGCTACCACGATCGTGAGGATGGGGCACGCCACCCGCGGGCGCACGAGCGCCAGGATCGACAGGGCCGCGGGCACGGCTAGCCATGCCATCACCATGAGCAAGCCCTGCACTCCACCGGGATCACTGAGCATCTCTCCAGCGATGAAGAGCACAAGCATGCCGCTGAACATCACTCCGAGAAGCGTGCCCAACAGGACGAGGGACTGCGCATCCTGCGGGATGTCGTCGTCAACGAAGGGATTCAGCACCCGTCGATTGTTACGCGCTTCGCTCGTGTGACTCGAACGCCCAGAGGTCATAGTCGTCGAGAGTGACTCCACCCTGACCGGTCACTTCGAGCGCGCAGGCGATCTGGGCGCGATGCTCGGTGGAGTGCAGGCAGGCCTGCGACAGGATCGTCGACCGCAGTGCGCTGCTCGGCCCCTCTTCGTCGATGAAGTCCACGGTCTCGTCGGGAAGTGCCGCTTGAGCGAGCAGGATCGCGTCGAGATCGGCCAGGCGGGCCGCAAGCACGCGCAGGTCGGCGGCACTCTCGGGGCTGGCGAGATCAGTCCACTGCTGGCCAGCCAGGCAGTAGGCATACCACTCCGCGCCCCCGACGATGTGCATCGCGAGATGGCCAACGGTCCAAGCCTCGGGGGCATAGCGCGCCTGCAGCGCCTCGGGTGGAAGCGCCGCGAGATCCTCGAACAGGCGCGCGTCAGCCCAGGCGAGGTGGCGCAGGGAACGGGTGAGATCGATCACGCGCGCAGCATGTCACACGACGTGGATATTGGATGCGACTCTCCACCGAGCGGCACCTAGAGTGTGGAGGTGATCCTGCGACCGATGCTGATGGTCAGCGGATTCGCCGTGGCACTGGCCGGAGCACTGGCCGCAACTCCCGCGGTCGTTGCTGACGAGCGACCGCCACCCATCAAGCGGAGCATCACCGTCAGCGTGCCCGCCCAGGGCATGGCAGCTGTGCCGATGTCCTTCACCGTGTCGACCACCCCCGCGAAAAGACTCGCTGAGGTCACCGCCGTGATCCAGGTGCGCTCACGCCAGGGCTTCACGACTGTGCGCCCGGTGAAACTCGACAACCGCGGCAAGGCGACGGGCACGATCGTGAGCAATCGTGCGGGCACCAAGGTGTACCGCGCCGCGCTCCTGTCTGCCAAGGGGCGCGTCGTCGCCGCATCCACCCCGGTGACGGTCACGTGGGCTCCCCTCAAGCATTCAGTCGCGCTCGACTGCACGGCGAGCAGTGCTCCCGTCGGTGTGGACATTCCTTGCACCGTCACCGTCACCCCAGCCGTCCGCCTGGATCGCATGATCGCCTCGCTCGAGGTGATGGGCCGCACCGCGTGGGTGCCTCTCGAGGCGGCGCGTGTGCCGACGGACGGCACCCTGGAGACGCATGTCGCGGGAATCGACGCCGGGCAGGGGATCTACCGTGTGCGCATCCTGCGCGATGCACGCGCGATCACCATTTCCCCCACGGTTTCGATCGCCTACTCTGCACCATGACCTTCTCCATCGTCGCTCGCAGCGCTGACGGGCAGCGCTGGGGTGTGGCAGTCGCGAGCAAGTTCCTCGCCGCAGGCGCAGTCGTGCCCGGAGTGCGCGCCCCACTCGGTGCCATCGCCACGCAGTCCTTCGCCAATCTGCGCTACCTCCCGGACGGCTTCGCACTTCTCGCTGAAGATCGCTCCGCACATGAAGCACTTGAGGCACTTGTCTTGGCCGACGACGGCCGCGCGCAGCGCCAGGCTGGGATCGTCGACGGCCGCGGTGGCGCCGCGAGCTTCACGGGCGAGGACTGTCTGCCGTGGGCGGGCGGCGTCATCGGTCCGGGCTACGCCATCCAGGGCAACATCCTCACCGGAGCAGACGTAGTGAGTGAGATGGAGCGCGCCTTCCTCGCGAGTGATCCCGCGGATCCCCTGGCCCTGCGGCTGCACGCGGCACTCCTTGCCGGTGATCGCTCCGGTGGCGACTCCCGCGGCCGTCAGAGCGCAGCGATCCTCGTCGGTGGGGTGGGTGCCGGCTACGGCGGCGGCAGTGACATCGCCGTCGACCTACGCGTCGACGACCATCCGGATCCGGTCGTCGAACTCGGTCGTCTGCTGCGCATCCACGACCTGCTTTTCGGCAAGCCCACCGAGACCTGGCCCCTGGAGGGCGAGACAGCCGACCGGCTTCGGCGAGCACTCGACACCCTGGGCTATGCCGATCCGGATCTCACTCGGGCGCTCGAGCACGCGGCAGGGGTGGAGAACCTCGAGGAGCGGCTCGTGCCGGGTGCCATCGACCCGGTCGTCCTCGCCTATTTCGAGGAGCGGGCTTCCGAAAGCTGACTAGGGCGCCGAGAGGAAGTCGACGATGAGTCGACTCGTGCGCTCGGGCTCGTCGTGCAGCACCCAGTGCGTCGCGTCGTCGAAGAACTCCACGCGGACGTCATCGCACAGGGCCGCACTCGGCTCCACCATAGTGTCGCTCAGCGCCACATCGCGACGCCCCCAGATGATGAGCGTGGGCACGTGCACGCGCTTGTCGGCGAGGCGCTCGGGTCGCCGCCGCACGGACGCGCGATACCAATTCATCATTCCCGTGGCCGCCCCGGGATGACTCCATGCGTCCTCTAGCTGCTCGAGATAGCGCGTGTCGAAGGAGCCGGGATTGCCGGTCTTGGCGATCGTGCGCGCGAAGCGACCCCGCGTGCGCTTGCCGAAGGCCAAGCGCTCAGGTAGCCACGGCGCCTGGATCGCGAAGATGTACCAGCTCTTGCGCAATTGCTTCTTGTTGCCCTTGACCTCGCGAGCGAAGACGCTCGGATGCGGGACATTCGCGACGACGAGCTTCTCCACCAGATCGGGGCGCGTGAGACCAAGCCACCACGCGACGGCCGCACCCCAATCGTGGCCGACGACGAAGGCCCGATCCCGGCCGAGCGCTGCTACGAGTCCGGCGGCGTCGGCGCTGATCTCCTCGATGCGATAGGCGTCGATGCCCTCGGGCTTTTCGCTCGTGCCGTAGCCCCGCTGATCAGGGGCCACCACGCGGAAGCCCGCTCGTGCCAGTGCCACCATCGTGCCTGCCATGCCGCGCCAGAATTCTGGGAAGCCGTGCAGGGCGATGACAAGGGGGCCCTCCTCCGGACCTGCCAGCGCGCAGTGGAGGCGAATGCCATTGGTGAGGATGTCGCGGTGCTCGACGTCGACGCCGTCGATCGTCTCGATGAGGCTCACGCAGCGAGACTAGACCCTGTCGGCCCACGCACCCGGCCCTGGCATCCTGTCCTCCATGACCGGGTTCGGCTTCACTATCGGAGCACGCAGTGGAGTGGCTCGCACCGGTGTGATCAGTACGCCGCACGGCGAGATCCGCACGCCGGCCTTCATCCCCGTCGGCACGAAGGCGACAGTCAAGGCTCTGCTTCCCGAGACCGTGCGGGACCTGGGCGCGCAAGCCATCCTCGCCAACGCCTATCACCTCTATCTGCAGCCCGGCCCCGCCATCGTCGAGGAGGCCGGGGGGCTGGGCGCCTTCATGCACTGGGACGGCCCGACCTTCACCGACAGCGGCGGCTTCCAGGTGCTCTCTCTCGGGGCCGGCTTCAAGAAGGTCCTGGCCATGGACTCCGGTCAGCGTGATGATGACGTCATCGCCGAGGGCAAGGAGCGCCTCGCGCGAGTCGACGACGATGGCGTGACCTTCCGGTCCCACCTCGACGGCTCCGAGCACCGCTTCACGCCGGAGGTGTCGATGCAGGTGCAGGCCTCCATCGGCGCAGACATCGCTTTCGCCTTCGACGAACTGACGACCCTCAACAACACGCGGGACTATCAGGTGATGTCGCTGGAGCGCACGCGCCTGTGGGCCGAACGCTGCATCGTCGAGCACGATCGCCTGCGCTCCCCCGATAGGGCGTACCAGGCGCTCTACGGCGTCATCCAGGGTGCGCAGTACGAGGACCTACGGCGTACGGCGGCGCGTGACCTGGGTGCCATGCCCTTCGACGGCTACGGCATCGGCGGTGCAATCGAGAAGCGCAATCTCTCCGACATCGTCGGCTGGGTGACAGAGGAACTGCCGGAAGGCAAGCCGCGGCACCTGCTGGGTATCGGTGAGCCGGGCGACCTCTTCGCGGGTGTCGCGGCCGGGGCTGACACCTTCGATTGCGTCGCACCGTCGCGCGAGGCCCGCAACTCGGCCGTCTACTCCCCCACGGGTCGCTTCAATCTCCTCACCAGCGCCCATAAGCGCGCGTTCGAACCCATCGACGCCGAGTGCGACTGCTACACCTGCACGCACTACACCCGCGCCTATCTCCACCATGCCTTCAAGGCGAAGGAGATGATCGCGTCCACCCTTGCGACGATCCACAACGTGCGATTCACGGTGAGACTCGTCGATGGGATGCGCACCGCGATCGAATGCGGTGACTTCGCCGCGATGCGCGAGGAATTCCTCGGCCG
>JBMOIL010000172.1:0-4756 GCA_049317345.1 Candidatus Nanopelagicales bacterium | reverse complement strand
CTCGCCGAGGCCATCGCCGTCGCGGTGACAGGCTTCTTCGCCCCTACCGACTAACTCAGCCCGGTCAAGTCGCTCAGTGGGAGTGGGGCCAGAGCAGTCGGGCCAGGAAGCCGGCCGCCGCACCCACGGCAAAGACCAGGAGTCCCAGGAACAGGGTGGTGACGACGGATCCGTCCTTGCGGGCGACCTCATCGGCCATGTCCCTCACCCCATCCCACGACTCGGCTATGCCATCCGTCAGCATAGAGACCCTGACCAAGGCCAGAAAGGCCCGAGAGCGTAGTCACGAGGGAGGTGTGCGATGAGCGGTGGTTCACGGCTCGATCCGTGGGTGGATTCCTACGCCGCGCGCGCCCGGGGGATGACCGCCTCGGAGATCCGCGCCCTCTTCGCTGTCGCCTCGCGACCGGAGGTCGTCTCGCTGGCCGGAGGCATGCCCTTCGTGCAGGCACTCCCCCTCGATGCTCTCGCGGAGACTGCCGCGCGCCTCGTGCGCGAGCGCGGGGCCGAAGTGCTGCAGTACGGCTCAGGCCAGGGCGACGTCACGCTGCGCGGACAGATCCTCGACGTCATGAGCGAGGTGGGCATCAACGCGCATCCCGATGACGTGATCGTGACGACCGGATCGCAGATGGCCCTTGATCTCGTCACGCGCGTCTTCTGTGATCCCGGTGACGTCGTCCTCGTCGAGGCGCCGTCGTACGTCGGTGCACTCGGTGTCTTCCGCGCCTACGAGTGCGACATCGTCCACGTGCCGATGGACGATGAGGGCCTGGTGCCCGAGGCTCTAGAGGAGGCCATTGCGCGCGTCCGCAGCCAGGGCAAGCGGGTCAAGATGATCTACACGATCCCGAGCTTCCACAACCCCGCCGGCGTGACACAGGGCGCCGAGCGCCGGCAGCGCATCCTCGAAATCGCCAAGCGCGAGGGGGTCCTCGTGCTCGAGGACGACCCCTATGGCCTACTCGGCTTCGAGGGGGCTCCCCCGCGCGCAATTCGTGCCGACGACGACCAGCAGGTCGTCTACCTCGGCTCCTTCTCCAAGACGATCGCCTCGGGCCTGCGCGTGGGCTGGGCGGTCGCCCCCCACGGCGTGCGCGAGAAGCTCGTCCTCGCGGCCGAGTCGGCCGTGCTGTGCCCGTCCAACTATGCGCAGCTCACCGTGAGTGAATACCTCGCCACCCAGCCCTGGCGCGAGCAGATCAAGGTCTTCCGGGAGCTCTACCGCGAACGCCGCGATGCGCTGCTCGACTCGCTGGATCAACTCATGCCCGCGGGCACGACGTGGACGCGGCCGCAGGGTGGCTTCTACTCCTGGGTGACTCTGCCCGACGGTCTCGACGCCAAGGCGATGCTGCCGCGCGCGATCTCCGCGCTCGTCGCCTATGTGCCGGGCACGGGCTTCTTCGTCGACGGCCAGGGCTCGCAGAGTCTGCGCCTGTCCTACTGCTACCCCGACGCTGATCGGATTCGTGAGGGAGTGCGCCGCCTCTCGGGCGTCATCGAGTCCGAGCTCGAGATTGCGCAGACCTTCGGCACGGGTCACACCCTCCGCAACTCCGAGGGCCCGGCCAATCCCGCTCCCGATCTGCTCTAGTCGAAGGGTCACTTCATGCAGGTGCTCGTCCTCGCCGGCGGCCTCTCGGCCGAGCGTGATGTCTCGTTGCGCTCCGGTCGCCGCGTCGCGGAGGCGTTGCGCACCGCGCGCCCCGATTGGCAGGTCCTTGAGCGCGATGTCGATGCCACTCTGCTCGCCGAACTCGCTGCCGATGCCCCCGACTGTGTCGTGCCCCTGCTCCACGGCAGCGCGGGCGAGGACGGTGCCGTGCGCGATGTGCTCGAGTGCCTCGGGCTGCCCTACGTCGGATCCCGCGCGGCGGCATCACGCCTGGCATTCGACAAGCCCGTCGCCAAGACTCTTGTGCGCCGCGCCGGTGTCGCCACGCCCGAGGCCGTCGCCCTGCCGCACGCGACCTTCCGTGAGCTGGGCGCACCTGGAGTGATGGCGGCGCTCGAGCGTGGCATCGGCCTGCCGCTCGTGGTCAAGCCCGCACGCGGTGGCTCTGCACTGGGCGTCAGCATCGTGCGCGCGGCCGCGGAGCTGCCGTCCGCGATGGTCGGTGCCTTCGCCTACGGCGATGTCGCCGTGCTCGAGCGATTCATCGACGGCACGGAGGTCGCCGTGGGTGTGGTGGAGACTCCCGACGGCCCGGTCGCACTTCCCGCCGTGGAGATCGCGGCGGACGGCGGCTTCTACGACTACGCCGCGCGCTACACCGCGGGCACGACGGAGTTTCACGTGCCGGCGCGACTGGACGACGCTGTCGCGAAGGCAGCGGCAGAGGCGGCACTCACGGCCCACGAGACGCTCGGCCTGCGCGACTGGTCGCGTTCGGACCTCATCATTGATGCCGAGGGCACGCCCTGGTTCCTGGAGGTCAACGTCGCCCCCGGCATGACCGAGACATCGCTGGTGCCGCAGGCGCTCGCCGCTGCGGGCATCGACATGGGCGCGCAGATGGCCGCACTTGTCGACCGCGCTATCGCCCGCGTGTGACGTCAGTCCAGGGCGGTCATGCGGTGCGAGGACCAAATCACTGATGCGTCCATAAGCCCTGCCACATGCTCCACGGACTGCCGCGCATGGGAGGCATCGTACATCTTGAAGACCTCCGTCATGCCGAGGGTTCGCGCATGGCGGCGCACCTCGCCGAGGATCTTCGCGCCGTCGTCCTCCAGTGCCTCGCGCGTCGCGGCGTACTCCTCGCCGGAGATGTCACTCGGCTCGATACCGAACACGAGATAGAGCGGCGTCGCACGATCAAGCTCGGGAGTGATGCGCTCGTCGAGCATGCGCGTGATGACGTGTGTCGCGTCATTGCAGTCCACCGCGATACCGCCATGAGGGGGCGGCTTCTCCGCGTCGAGCACGAAGGGTGGCTTGAGGATGTCGGCCCGTTCCGGAGGCGTGGACGTGAAGAATGCTGGCGCCGTGAAACGGCGGATGACGAGCACGATCACGCCGAGGCCGAACATCGCGGCGGCGATGACGAGAGGAGGCGACAGCCCCACCCACGCAGCGCCGCCGGCAGAGTTAGCCGGGTCCCACAGTGAATGGACCGCGGCCACGAGCATGAAGACGAGCCCGGCGGAGCCAAGGATCGGCCCGACGCCGACCATGAGGAAGCCCTTCACGGACTGGCGCACGTGGCGGCGGTAGTAGACGACGCACGCGATACCGGTGAGGGAGTAGTAGAAGGCGATGAGAATGCCGAGTGACGAGAGCGTGTCGAGCATCGCGGTATCAGAGATCGAGCTCACGAAGACGTACCAGCCTGCTGCGATCACGGCGAGCACCAACAGTGACACGTACGGCGTCTTGAAGCGTGGGCTCACCAGGCCGAGCTTTGCGGGCAGGGCACCGCGCCGCGCCATCGACAGCACCGCGCGCGAGCCCGGCACCATCGTCGACTGCGTCGACGCGAGCGCACTGGTGGCCACCGCCAGCAGCACGAGGAAGGCAAAGGGTCCGAAAACAGCCGGGGACATGTCGACGAGGATCAGGCCCGACTCCCCGACGGGGAAGAAGCCTGACTGGCCGAGGTAGAGAACGACGGATACCGCCACGAGGACGTAGGTGACCAGCAGGATCACCGTCGAGAGCAGGCCCGCCTTCCCGGCGTCCGAGGGCTTGCGGCATTCCTCCGAGAGGTTGGTCGCCGCCTCCCAGCCCCAGAAGGCGAAGACGCCCAGCAGCATGGCCGCGACCAGTGGCTGAACGCCGTACTCCAGGGGATTGACCCACTCAGCAGTGAAGGACGGCAGGCCGAGATCCCTCGCGGTGTAGAGCGCGAAGCCGCCGAAGGCCAGCAGGATGCCGATTTGCAGATACGTGAGCACGCTCTGCAGGTGGATCGATGAATCCGAGCCGACGATGGCGAGGACCACCATGATCATGATGATCACCACCGCACCCGCGATGATCACCATGCGGTTGGCCGCAAGGGTGTCCTGCCCGATGAGCAGGAGGCCGTAGGTCATCGCTGTCTCTGCGAGGCTGCCGATCACGAGTACGCCTGCGGCGGTGATCGCCCACCCCGCCATGAAGCCGGGCATCGGACCGATCGCGCGCGTCACCCAACTAAAGGTTGTGCCGCAGTCGGGGTCGCGCCGATTGAGGTAGAGGAAGGCCAGCGACGTGAGCGCCATCGGGATGAAGGAGACGATGAGCACGATGGGCGTCGCGTAGCCCACCAGGGCGGCCATGGGAGCGAGGATCGCAGCGAGGGAGTACGCCGGGCTGGTTGTGTTGATGCCGACCGCGACGGCCTGGCCCAGACTCAGGCCGGTCCGCTCCGTGTCCGTGGCAGTGATCTCTGACATCGGGTCGATTATGCCCGCGAAGGTCACGCAACATCGACGATTTCGATGTCATATCCCGTCGCCCCTGAGGGGACGACATCGGCCACCTCGCTCGTCTGGGTCTCGCCGAGACCGTTGGTCGCACGCACGGCGATGGAGTGGCGCCCGGGCGTGGCCTCCCAGTCCAGCCACCACTGCCGCCACGTGCGCGGATTGGGCTGATCAGCCAACTGGGCGTCCTGCCATGGCCCATCGTCGATGCTCACCTCGACGCGACTGATGCCGTCGCCATCCATCGCCCACGCGACACCACCGATGGCGGTCTGCCCGACCGACAGACTGCCATCCGGCAGGTCGATGCGACTGCCCGTGAGCACGGGTGCGTCCGTGGCCC
>JBMOIL010000171.1:0-4775 GCA_049317345.1 Candidatus Nanopelagicales bacterium | reverse complement strand
CTCAACTCCATCACGCATCCTCGGATTGCCGAGCGCAGTGCAGAGCTCCTTGCACGGGCACCGGCCGACTCCGTCGTCGTTTATGACATGCCGCTCCTCGCGGAGCAGGGCCCGGCGGCGCTCACGGGGTGGGATCGGATCATCGTCGTAGACTGCCCGGACGATACGCGCCTGCAGCGCCTCGTGGAGCGGGGCCTGGACGTGGACGACGCGGGGCGCCGCATAGCGGCCCAGGCGACGCGTGAGGAGCGCCTCGCGGTTGCGGATATCGTCATCGACAACTCGGGCGACCTTCCCACCTTGGAAATCCAGGTGGACCGCCTCTGGGAGGAGTGGACGGCATCGGACGCCTAGGCTGACCCGATGCGCCCCGTCACCGATCTCGTGCGCACCGTGGCACCCATCGAGGTGATCGCGGACTACTCGCCTTCCGGAGATCAGCCTCAGGCCATCGAGGACCTGGTGCAGCGCATCGAGGCAGGGGAGCGCGACATCGTGCTCCTGGGAGCCACCGGCACCGGCAAGAGCGCCACGGCAGCCTGGCTCATCGAGCGGGTGCAACGGCCGACACTGATCATGGCGCCCAACAAGACGCTCGCGGCCCAACTCGCCAACGAGTTCCGCGAGTTGCTGCCCAACAATGCGGTCGAGTACTTCGTGTCCTACTACGACTACTACCAACCAGAGGCATATGTCCCTCAGACGGACACCTATATCGAGAAGGACTCCTCCATCAACGAGGAGGTCGAGCGTCTGCGCCACTCCGCGACCAATTCGCTGCTCACTCGGCGGGATGTCGTCGTGGTGGCCACGGTATCGGCGATCTACGGTCTCGGGACCCCGCAGGAGTACGTCGACCGCATGCTCCGACTCCGAGTGGGTGAGGAGTACGACCGCGACTCGCTCTTGCGCCGGCTCGTTGACATCCAATACGCCCGCAACGACACGAGTTTTGAGCGTGGCACCTTCCGGGTTCGCGGGGATACGCTCGAGGTCTTCCCGGTATACGAGACGCACCCGGTGCGGATCGAGATGTTCGGTGATCAGATCGAGCGACTGATGACGCTGCATCCTGTGACGGGCGAGATTGTCACGGAGGATGAGGAGATCTACGTCTTCCCAGCCACGCACTATGTCGCCGGACCTGAGCGCATGGCGCGAGCCATCGCAGATATCGAGGCAGAACTCGCGGATCGCCTTGCCGAACTCGAGGGGCAGGGCAAGTTACTCGAGGCGCAGCGCCTGCGGATGCGCACTACATACGACCTCGAGATGATGCGTCAGATGGGCAGCTGCTCGGGCATCGAGAACTATTCGCGTCACATCGACGGCCGCGAGCAGGGGTCACCCCCGAACTGCCTACTTGACTACTTCCCCGAGGACTTCCTGCTCATCGTCGACGAGTCGCATGTCACCGTGCCGCAGACCGGGGGAATGTATGAGGGTGACATGAGCCGCAAGCGCACCCTCGTCGAGCACGGCTTCCGGCTCCCGAGTGCCATGGACAATCGGCCGCTGCGCTGGGAGGAGTTCCGCGAGCGGGTGGGACAGACGGTCTACCTGTCCGCGACACCCGGACCCTTTGAGCTGACCCAGTCAGGTGGGGAGTTCGTGGAGCAAGTCATCCGGCCCACGGGCCTCATTGATCCGCTCGTGGTGGTCAAACCCACCCAGGGGCAGATCGATGACCTCATGGAGCAGATCCGCATACGCGCCGCACGATCCGAACGCGTCCTCGTGACCACCCTCACCAAACGCATGGCCGAGGATCTGACCGCCTACCTGGAGGAGAACGGCGTACGCGTGCGCTACCTCCACAGTGAGGTCGACACGCTTCGTCGCGTGGAGCTGCTTCGAGAGCTCCGACTGGGGGAGTACGACGTCCTCGTCGGCATCAATCTCCTCCGCGAGGGCCTCGACCTGCCCGAGGTGTCCCTCGTGAGCATCCTCGACGCCGACAAGGAGGGCTTCCTGCGATCGGAGACCTCGCTTATCCAGACCATCGGTCGCGCGGCACGAAACGTCAGCGGCGAGGTGCACATGTACGCCGACACCGTCACGGCTTCCATGGCCCGAGCAATCGACGAGACCAATCGACGCCGTGAGAGGCAGGTGGCCTACAACACCGAGCACGGAATCGATCCGGCACCCCTGCGCAAGAAGATCGGCGACATCACCGACCTGCTCGCCCGCGAGGACGCGGACACCACGGAGTTGCTCAAGGACTCGGGTGGCGTGGTGCGTGCGCGATCCCTCGCGGGTCGCGATCTCGTTGCGCTTATCGAGGAACTCACCGAGCAGATGCACCAGGCAGCCGGGGAGCTGCAATTCGAGTTGGCGGCGCGCTACCGCGATGAGGTCGGGGAGCTCAAGCGGGAGCTGCGGGGAATGCAGGAGGCGGGTCAGGCGTGAACGTCCCCACGTGGATGTGGATTGCGACAATCGGTGCCCTCGTGGGCGTCATCGTCCTCGACCTCATCCTTGTCGATAGTCGCCCGCATGTTTTTGGACCACGAGAGGCCACTCGCTGGGTGATCTTCTACATCGCGCTCGCCCTCGCGTTCGCTGGCTTCATCTTCTGGTATTTCGGCGCGACGTACGCCGGTCAATTCCTTGCCGGCTACATCACCGAGTATTCCCTCAGCGTCGACAACCTCTTCGTCTTCATGGTCATCCTCTCGGCCTTCGCCGTGCCCGCCGAGTATCGCCACCGCGTGCTCCTCGTCGGCATCGTGATCGCCCTGGTGCTCCGAGGCATCCTCATCCTCATCGGCGCCGAGGCCATCGCCCGATTCGCAGGCACGTTCTTCGTCTTCGGGGCGCTGCTGCTCTACACGGCCGTGAAGGTGTGGCGCAGCCATGGCGAGGAGCCCGATCCTGAGGGCAACGCCCTGATTCGCTGGCTCGAGAAGCGGGTGCCGACGACCCGGGAGTATCACGGCACGAAGCTCACCGTCCGTCTCGACGGCCGTCGACACGTGACACCGATGCTCCTGGTCATGCTGGCTATCGGGACGACCGACCTGCTCTTCGCCATCGACTCGATTCCGGCTGTCTTCGGTTTGACCAAGGAGGCCTACCTCGTCTTTACGGCGAACGCCTTCGCCCTGATGGGCCTGCGGCAGCTCTTCTTCCTCCTGGACGGGCTCTTCTCCAAGATCATTTACCTCAACCGTGGTCTTGCGATCATCCTGGGTTTCATCGGCATCAAACTTGTCCTCGAAGCCCTGGGGGAGACCACCGACCTGCCGGTTCCTCACATCTCGATCCTGGTGTCACTCGGCGTCATCGTGGGTGTCCTGGCGGCGACCACCGTCGTAAGCCTCATCGCCGTGAGGCGCAATCCTTCGCTCGTGGCTGAGTCCCCGGAATCGGAGGCCGAGGTGATCGCGGCAGCCGACCAGGGCCTGGCCCTGGAGGACCTCGAGGTCGAGCAGCAGGAGGATCGAGAGGCGGGCCCGGAAGCCTCCCGATAGCGTGGACTGACCACTTCACCCAGGGAGGAACTCTTGAGCGTCTCGCTCACCATGTGGCTCATCACCATCGGAGCCATCCTGGTGCTCGTCGTGATGGACTTCCTCACGGTCAGCCGCAAGCCCCATGAGGTGGCCTTCAAGGAAGCGGCCCTCTGGTCGGTCTTCTATATCGCGGTGGCGGTGGCCTTCGGGGTGTTCATCTGGACGTGGCAGGGGAGTGACTTCGGCACGCAGTACTTCGCCGCCTACCTGGTGGAGAAGTCCCTGTCGGTCGACAACCTCTTCGTCTTTGTCATCATCCTCGGGCAGTTCGCCGTCCCGAGCATCTACCACCAGCGCGTCTTGCTCGTGGGCGTCGTCCTCGCCCTCGTCCTGCGGGCGATCTTCATCGCCATCGGCGCTGCGGCGCTGGCAGCCTTCTCCTTCACGTTCGTGATCTTCGGTGCAATCCTCATCTGGACCGGGGTCCAGCTCTTCCGGCACCGCAATGCTGACCCCGAGCCCAAGGACAACCTCGTTGTGCGCACGGTGCGTCGCTGGTACCCCATCACTCCCGATTACCACGACACCAAGCTCTTCGTGAAGATTGACGGGAAGCGCATGGCAACGCCGCTGCTTCTCGTCATGGTGGCCATCGCCTCCACGGACCTGCTCTTCGCTCTGGACTCGATTCCCGCGACCTTCGGCGTCACCCAGGAGCCCTATCTCGTCTTCACGGCCAACGCCGCGGCCCTCCTCGGCCTGCGAGCGCTCTACTTCCTGCTCAAGGGGCTGCTGAGCAAACTGATCTACCTGTCCATGGGACTGGCGATCATCCTCGTCTTCATCGGCTTCAAGTTGATCCTCACCTTCGCCCACGAGGTCAACAACGACATCCCCAAGATCCCCACGGTCTTCTCCCTGGGCGTCATCGCGGCCATTCTCATCATCGTCACCCTGGCGTCGTGGATCAAGGTGCGCAAAGACCCGTCGGCGACAGCCCACGCCGGCACCATCACGAAGCCGAAGCCCCACGACGACGCGGGCGGATCCGCCTAGTTCTGCAAGAATCGTGTCGTGCTCATCCGCGAGGCGACCGCCGACGACGTACCCGCGGTAGTGCAGGTGCACCTGGACTCCTGGGATGCGGCCAAGGAGGGGCTGGACCTGCCGACTCGGCGCACGCGCGAGCAGCGGACCGAGCACTGGACGACTTTCCTCGATGAGGGCCGCGGTGAGCTATGGGTTGCCGAGGTTCACGGGGGCGTGGTCGGCTTCATCGCCTTCGGCCCGTCGCGTGACGAGGATCGGCAGGGTGAG
>JBMOIL010000170.1:0-4798 GCA_049317345.1 Candidatus Nanopelagicales bacterium | reverse complement strand
GTGCCGAGGAGCCAGGCGCGTGCCGCCGCGTGCAACTCGGAGTCTGCGCGGAGCACCCCGACGATCACATTGACGTCGAGGAGATGCCTCACTCCCCCGCCTCGAGAAGATCGCGGACGGCGGCGTTGTCGCGCAGGTCGACGTCCGCTCGGGTGCCCCCCGTCTGCGGCAGCACCGGAAGCCGCACCTCAGCGCGACCCCGGGAGCGATCGAGGGCATCGCGAAGCGACTGCTCGATGAAGGAGGTGACGGTGATGCCCTCACGGGCTGCCGTCACCTTCACCTCTCTATAGACGTCGTCGGGGATGACGAGGGTCGTGCGCATCTGTGCAGATTAGCAGACTGGCTTTGGAGCCCCGTCGCCTCCGAGTCGGCACAGGGGCGTCAAGGGACGATCGTCAGGGCCCGTCCTGAGGGAGTGCGCGCCGCCTCGAAGTGACGACGGTCCAGCGTCAGCACACGGTCGATCCCCAGGCGATCCGCCAGCACCAACATCGACGCATCCGTCACGCCGATACCGGCGTACCGCGAGATGAGCTCAGTGCAGGCACGCAGGTCGTCGCGATCCACAGTGGCCAGAACGTAGGCGGGAGAGGCCAGCTCTGCCAAGGAACGCTGCTCGGCATCGGCGCCGAGTCGCGTGGAAATGAGGTAGTCGAGTTCGGCGATGACGTAGTGAGACACGACGAAGGGCCCCGGCTCCTGCGCGACGGCCTCGATCACGGCGGCATGCGTCGGCTCGCGCACGTTGAACAGACTCAGCAGCCCCGACGTATCGGCGAGGATCACCGGGCCTCGCCGAAGCCCGCGAGCAGCTCGTCGACGTGCTCGGCCATCGGCTCACCGTCGAGGAAGCCCGCAGCGGGGCGAGCCGATCCCACGCGTGCGGCGATCGCCTCGCGGATGATCTCGGCCTCCGAGCGTCCCGAGGCGGCCGCCTCTATCTCGAGTGCGCGCTTGAGGTTGTCGGGCAGATAGACGGTGGTCTTCACGGTCACGCCATGCATGGTGCCATACATCACTTCTCCTCCGGGTCGGCTGCGATGGCCACCCTCCGACACCAGCCCCATTCGATCCAGCCGTCGGAATTCGATTGTGGACGGAGGCGCCCTACGCGCGTGGGACGCCGACAAGTGATCCGTGGACAATGCACGGCCGGGCCAGACACCCGCTTGCATCCATCCCTAGGCTCGGGACCATGCACCCGACCCGCACGCTGCCCTTCGCCATCGTTGCGATCCTGTCCATCGGCACGGTCGGGCTCTCCACGGCTTCGGCGGCCACTCCCTCCCCCCGGCTGGCCTACCCGCCCGCCGAGCGGTTATCGCACATCGACACGTACTTCGACGTCGATGTAGCCGACCCCTATCGCTGGCTGGAGGACCCCGAGGACTCGCGGACGCAAGGTTGGGTCGACGCGCAGGCGAGGCTCGCCTCGACGTACCTGCAGGATCTGCCCACCCGAGACGCACGCGCCGAGCAGATGGCCAAGCTGCTCGAGCAGCCCATGGTGGGGCAGCCCGTCAGCGCAGGGGGAAGACTCTTCTGGCTCGCGAACGACGGCGTGCAGCCGCAGCCGGTGATGTACCACTCGTCGGGCGGCATCAAGGAGGGGAAGGTCCTGATCGACCCCCTCACGCTCTCCCCCGACGGCACTGTCTCGCTGTCGTACTGGCAGCCCAGCCCCGACGGGCGCTACGTCGCCTGGTCCACCTCTGAGGGCGGATCGGACTGGCAGACCTGGCGCATCCGCGACGTCCGCACGGGCAAGGACCTACCCGAGGTCCTGCGATGGTCGAAATTCTCCCTCGCCTCGTGGACGGCAGACTCCGCCGGGTTCTACTACTCGCGCTACGCCAAGCCGAAGGACCTACTGGAGTCGGTCAACGTCGGCATGCAGGTCCACTACCACCGTCTGGGTACGCCGGGATCGACGCTCGTCTACACCGATGAGGACCAACCCGACACATTCGTCCAGGCCTACGCGGCCCCCGGCTTCGATCGCCACTGGATCAGGTTGTCCTCTGGGGGTAGCAGCAACGGCCTCGCCTACATGGCCGGCTCCCCTGCACAGCCCCGCGTCCGGATCCTGCCGTTACCTCAGGACCCATCGTCGTACTCGGTCATCTCTCAGGGACGCAACCACATCATCGTGCAGACCGACCACGGAGCTCCTCTGTCGAGGATCGTGCGCATCCGGCTGGACAGGCCGGCGCCGCAGCACTGGCAGGAGATAGTGCCCGAGCGGGCCGACGCGATGGACACAGTGACGATGGTCGATGGCCGACTCGTCGTGGTCTATCTCTCCGACGCCTCAAGCCGGGTGCGCGTCTTCTCGCAGCGGGGTCGCACTCTCGGCACGCTGCCCCTGCCCGGCATCGGCCAGGTGCTGCGACTCTCCGATCGGGAGGGCCCCGGCGGCTTCCTCTCCTACACGAGCTTCACTCAACCCCGACAGGTGCTTACATTCACTCCAAGGGACCGGCGCACGCGCGAGTGGTACTCCGCGCCCGTGCCCTTCACCCCCGCCGACTACATCACCGAGCAGGTCTGGACGACGAGCAAGGACGGCACGCGCGTGCCCGCATTCGTCAGCCGACTGCGCAGCGTGACTCCGGGACCGACGACGCCGACGTGGCTCTACGGATACGGAGGTTTCTACAGCTCCGAAACCCCGGCATACTCACCCGACGCGATCGCGTGGATGCAAGAAGGCGGTGTCTACGTCGTCGCAAACATCCGCGGTGGCGGTGAGTTCGGCCAGGAGTGGCACCGCGCGGGCACTCTGCTGCGCAAGCAGAACACCTTCGACGACTTCATCGGAGTCGCCGAGTGGCTTATCGCGGAAGGTCGGACGTCGCCCGCGCACCTGGTGGCTAACGGGATCAGCAACGGTGGTCTGCTGGCCGGCGCGGTGCTCACCCAGCGCCCCGATCTCTTCGCCGCTGTCATCCCCGAGGTCGGCGTACTCGACATGTTGCGGTACCACGAGTTCACCATCGGCTATCTCTGGGCGGCGGACTACGGTCGCAGTGATGACAGTAAGGAGATGTTCGAGTACCTACTCGGATACTCACCCCTGCACACCGTGCGCACGGGCGTGGACTATCCGGCGACGCTCGTCATGACCGCCGCTCGGGACGATCGGGTCGTGCCCGCGCACAGCTTCAAGTTTGCCGCCACCCTGCAGCACGCCAACCCCGACGGGGAGCCGATGCTCATCCGCATCGAGACCCAGGCCGGGCACGGCGCAGGCTCGTCACTGCAGCAGCGCATCGAGCGATCCACAGACCGCTTGGCCTTCATGGACGCCCACGCGGGCTAGCCCGTGCGCGTGAGGCGCCGTCCTGGCGGGGACGTGCTTCATCGTGACTCGCTACCGGATCGCTCGCAGGGCGTCGTCGAGGACCTCGAGGAAGCGATCCATGTCCTCGCGCTGGACCACCATGGGCGGCTTGATCTTGAAGACGTTGTTATCGGGCCCATCGCTGGAGAGCATGATGCCGCGCTGCAGGGCGAACTCGATGATGTCCTCGACCTCCTGCGTGGCCGGCTCACCGTCGCGCATGAACTCCACACCGAGGAAGAGCCCGTGGCCGCGCACGTCGCCGATGAGCGGATGGTCTGCGCGCATGCCCCGCACCTGCTCCTGGACGTAGGCGCCTAGGTCGCGGGCGTGAGCCTGCAGCCGCATGTCAAGCACATAGTCCAGCACCGCCTGACCCACCACCGCGCTCACCGGATTGCCACCGAAGGTGTTGAAGTACTCCATCCCATTGTGGAAGGACTCGGCGATCTCCGGAGTCGTGACGACAGCCGCGAGCGGGTGCCCATTACCCAGGGGCTTGCCCATCGTCACGATGTCCGGCACGACACCGTGGAGCTCGAAGCCCCAGAAGCGCTCGCCCACGCGCCCGAGGCCGATCTGCACCTCATCAGCGATGCAGACTCCGCCGGCCGCCCGGACCTGCGCGTAGACGTCGGCGAGGAAGCCCTCGGCCAGGGTGACCTGCCCTCCCGAGCTCACGATGCCTTCGGCGATGAACGCCGCGAGCGGCTGGTCGAGGTCACCCAGCGCGCGGGCGAAGTCCGCGGCGTACGCCGCCCCGGCACCGGCGCCGGTGTGTGCACCGCGATAGGCATCGGGCAGCTCGGCGACGCGCACGTGATCCGGCAGGCCCTCGCCACCGCCGCCGAGGAACTTGTAGGGGCTGATGTCGACCACGCTATTGGTGTGCCCGTGGTACGCGTGGCCGAGCGTCATCCAGCCTCGCGCGCGCGTGTGCGTCTGAGCCAGGCGGACGGCCAGGTCATTGGCCTCGCTGCCGGAGTTGACGAAGAAGGCGACCGATAGCGGATCCGGAAGCGTCGCCACCAGGCTGCGCGCGTACTCGATGATCGCATCGTGGAGGAAGCGCGTGTTGGTGTTGAGGGTCGCCATCTGCCGCGCTCCTGCCGCGACCACCAATGGATTCGCGTGGCCGACGTGGGCGACGTTGTTGACCAGGTCGAGGTAGGCGTTGCCCTCAGCGTCGAAGAGATAGGCGCCCTCGCCGCGGACGATGTGCAGCGGGTCGCGGAAATTGAGGCTGAGGTTGCGCGACAGGCGCACCGTCCGCTGGGCCGCGATGCCCTGCCGCCCCAGGCCCGGGTGGGCATCGGACGCCGATGTGCCCGGCGGGATGCCGACCATGAGGTTGGGGTTGGGGCAGATGCTGCGCCAGAGGGTCGACTCCGCGCGGGGCGCGACGCCGTAGACATCGCTGCCCATGCCGCACAGGTCGGTGAGCACCTGCAC
>JBMOIL010000169.1:0-4858 GCA_049317345.1 Candidatus Nanopelagicales bacterium | reverse complement strand
CCTAGCGTGAACCCATGGGTGCTGTATCCGGATCCGAGAGCGTGACGATCAACGCACCGCTCGATGAGGTCCTCGCCGTCGTGCGCAATATCCCCGGCCAGGTGGAGTGGTTCCCGGGCTGCGTCTCGGCGCAGGTGCTCTCCACCGATGCCGACGGCCTGCCCTCCCGCGCACGCCAGGTCAACGACGTCAAGGTGGCCAAGGACGAGTTCGAGGTCGATTACGCCCACACGGACTCAGGCATGTCCTGGAAGCTCGTCGCGCCGAGCAAGGCGCAGAAGGACGCGAGCGGGTCGTGGGCACTCGTGTCCAAGGGTGCGGGCACCCAAGCCACGCTCACGCTGTCGATCGATCCGTCGCTGCCGCTGCCGGGCTTCCTCATGAAGAAGGCGCTCGGCGACACGCTCAAGGGTGCTACGAAGGGCCTCAAGAAGCACTGCGAGCACTAGCCGAGGATTGCGTGCTCCTCGACGGGCATGCGCACGCGCGAGGACACGTGCGCGAGTGAGTCCGCGGCGACGGCCTTGCCGATCTCGGTCGCGTACGCCGCATCCGCTGCATCAGCAGAGTCGAACCACAACTCCGCGATGCCATCGAAGGGGGCGCCGTCCTCGAGCAGGTTGAAGCAGATCCTGCGTACGCCGGGGAGGGTGCGCGCAAGCGGAGCGTGCTCCTGAGTCCACCAGTGCGCGAACTCGTCGTGGCTCATGTCATCGCGGCGGACCAGGCCGATCATCACCTTCATCTCAGGCTCCCGGCTTCTTGACGCGCGCGTGCGGGCGACCGCCGGTGGAGAGCACCAGCGCGATGAGGATCTCGTCGTCGCGGGGGGCGTCCGACAGTGCGATCTCAGCGGAATCCATGTCGTCAAAGACCCAGCGATCGTCCTTGTTGCCGATGGGCATGGTGATTGCGGCTCCGGGTACGCCGACCTTCTTGGTCCCCGGGATGATGTCGGCTCCGCCGCCGATCGCCGCGCGCACCGGCGCGCCGAAACGAGGGTGCAGCACGGCGGCCGTGTGCTCCAACTCGCCGCGAGTGCCGACGATCGCTCCCTTGCCGTAGCCACGCACCTGATCCGGGGTGACACCCGCACTGGCGAGCACCTCCAGTGCGCGTTGCACGAGCACACCCGAGACCTCGGCGCTCATCTCCTCGAGCACGGCCAGGTCGGGGACCAGATGCTTGCCCGCAAGAGGGTTGGTGACGACAGCCGCCGCCACGACCTTGCGTGTGGGGGGTGAGACGGGGGCCCCCGCCTCAGAGTGGACCTCGGTGAGCGTGACGCTCAGGATGCGCATGTCCATGGGACTCCTTCTCGACGAGCGCACACTCTGTCAGACCGCCCGCGCCCGCCGGGCTTTGAGGGCGAGCCCGATGAATCCCGCGCTCACCGCCAGCGAGGCACCGATCGCACCGGCGGCCGCGGCCGGCTTCGTGCGCCCGGTCGTGAGCGGAGCCGCAGCCGCTGCCGCATCGAGGATTTCGGTCGCGGCGTTGATCCACGCGACACGCTCCAGTCGCTTCGGGTCGTGGCGCGCCTCCCACACCAGCACGCCGAGCACCGCATTGCGCACGGCGAAAAGGCGAGCGAAATAGCGCAGCGTGGGCGAGTCCTCGGATTCGTCGATCCCGAAGGCCTTGAGCAGCGCGCCCGGGGCGAGCCCGGCGGCCGCTCCGACTCCCACGCGTTCGGCGAGCATCGCTCCGGCGTACCCGGTCAAGGACATGGCATTCCCCTCGTCGATGGAGGCACCACTGTGCCACCGGGCTAGGGTCAGGCAGCCCGACAGGGGCGGATTGGCCGACCCGCCGGGTCTGCCATTCCCAGGAAGGGATGCACATGGAGCAGCGCATGCTGGGCGAGCTCGAGGTGAGCGCCATCGGGCTCGGGTGCATGCCCATGTCGTGGGCCTACAACGTCGCCGACGCCGATCCGGCCGAGGTGGCGGCCACCTTGCATCGCGCCGTTGATCTCGGCATCACACTGCTCGACACCGCCGATGTCTACGGGCCCTTCACTAACGAGGAGATCATCCGCGAGTACGTCGTGCGCGCGGGCCTACGCGATCGGGTGGTCATCGCGACCAAGGCGGGCCTCGTGCCGATCGACGCGACAACGTATGGGCGTGACGGGAGCCCCGAGCACATTCGGGCCGCGTGTGACGCCTCGCTGGCGCGACTTGGTATCGACACGATCGACCTCTACCAATTGCATCGCGTGGACCCCGAGGTCCCGATCGAGGAGACATGGGGCGCGATGGCTGAGCTGGTCGCGGTGGGCAAGGTCCGCTACCTGGGCCTATCCGAGGCGACCGCGGAGGAGATCCTCGCGGCTGATGCAGTCCATCCGGTGTCGAGCGTGCAGAGTGAGCTCTCGCTATGGACCGATGAGAACGTCGTCAACGGCGTGCTTGCCCTCACCCAGGAGCGCGGTATCGGGTTCCTCGCCTACTGTCCGCTCGGGCGGGGATTCCTCACCGGTGCGCTCACTGCCGAGACGATCGGCGAGGGTGACTTCCGCTCCGCGAATCCGCGCTTCACCCCGGAGGCGATGGCGGCCAACTCCGCGATTGTCGATGGCGTGCGCATGGTCGCGGAGCGACGTGGAGTGACCGCGGCGCAGGTGTCGCTCGCCTGGGTGCTCGCACAGGGCGAGCACGTGGTGCCGATCCCGGGCACGAAGCGCCGCCGCTGGCTCGAGGAGAACGCCGCGGCCGTGAACGTCCGGCTAAGCACCACCGACCTGGGGGACCTTGCGGCCCTGCCCAGGTCGGTGGTACCTCGCTACTAGTTAGACGAGCGCCGGCTCAGCGGGTGCTTCCGCAGCGGGCTCAGCGGCAACCTCGGCGCTGGCCGGTGCCTTCGGTACTGCGGCGGCCCGACGCGGCGCGGCCGGCGGCACGAATGCCCGCGCGAGGAGTGCGAGAACGATCAGCGACGTGCCTGCGATGAGCAGGGCGACTGACCACTGGGCGATCGCATCGGTGCCGGCAAGCACGTAGTGCGCGGTCGCGACCGGCCATGCGGCGTAGGCAATGAGGTGGGTGCGGCGGAACCACGCGTTGCCCGCCTTGCCGAGGCGCGAGCGCAGGCGTCCCATCACCGAGACGGGGATGAGCATCCACAGGGCAATCGTCCCGAGGCCTACGGCGAAGGGCTGCCATGTCGACGTGAAGGGGATGAGGAGCTGCGTCGGCGTGAACTGCACGGCCGGGTCGATCAGCAGCAGGGCCATGTGCACGAAGAGGAATCCCAGGGCGAGCGCGCTCAGCCAGCGGTGCATGACGAGCAGGCCCTGCGGTGATGCGACGCGTCCCAGCACGCGGGTGCGCAGCAGGATTCCCCACACGACCACAGCGGTGAGGAGTCCCCACGCGGTGATGCCGGAGGCGCGGATGAGAAGCCATGTCCACGGGACATTGGCGAGGGCATCAAACATGGTGGGCCTCCTGTACTCGTATTGACTGTGAAACTCGTAGTGGCGGTGCAGCGGGATCGTGCGGGAAGAGCAGGGCCTCGAGCGAGTTGGCTGCCAGCCAGTCGGTGGCCGCTCGTGAGCCTCGGACCAGCGCGTACGTCGTCGCTGCCTCTGCCTGCCAGCCCTGAGGAGCGGCGACGGTGACCTGGGCCAGGTCCGACTGCGACGGCTGGCCCGTGATCGGATCGATTACGTGGTGGCGACCATTCCACCGGCGGCGCAGTGACGATGAAGTGGCGACGGCGCGGCAGTCGCCCTTCAACTCCATCTGCAGCATGACGGGGGAGCCGGCGAAGCGGTCGTCTTGGATGCCGACCGTCCAGTCGTTTCCGCCGGCGCTCCCGCGCACGCTGACATCACCGCCGAGATTGACCAGGATGCCCTCGGCGCCGGCAGCGTGGATCTCGTCGGCAACGATGTCGGCGGCCAGACCTTTGCCGATCGCACCGGGATCGATCCCGATGCCGCTGGGTAGGCCCACCGTGTGCTGGCCTCGGTCGATGACGATGCCGGCGGTCCCGAGGGACGGGGCCAGCACGTCGTCGATCGCGCGCAGGCTGTCGCGTGCGATTACTTCGGCGAAGTCCGCGTCGTAACCGTTGGCGCGCACGGCGCCCAGGACCGTCGGGTCGTATGCGCCATCGGTCCAGGCCGCCGCCTCGAGCATGGTGGCCACGAGTGCCTCCAGGTCCGGCGACACGCTCACCGGACCCTGGCCAGCACGGGCGTTCAGCAGATTCAGTTCGCTGTCAGCGAGGAAGCGCGACCAGCACTGCTCGAGCAACTGCACGCGCATGAGCGCGAGATGGGCGAGCTCATCGGCCGCCCTCTGCGTCGCTGCGTACACGAGCACCTGGGCATCGCTGCCCATCGCTCGCTGGTGTCGCTCGGTCAGATACATGTCGTCCTCAGCTGCTGTGTGAGTTGGAGTTGGGCTGGGGCTGCGGCGCGGGCTGCGGTGCCACCTGGCCACCGCCGCCACCCCCGCCGGAGTTCGATGCGGGCACCCAATTGGTGTCGACGGGTGCCTGGACGTAGACGGTCTCGCCGGCCGCGAGCGCTTCGTTGTAGGCCGCGACCTCGGCGTTGAGTGCCTTGGCCGTCTTCTTCAACTGCCGCTGGTACTTGTCGAGTTGCTGCGCCTGATCGTTGAGCTGTGCGGCATAGGCGTCGAGGTCGGCGCGCGTGTAGCCTTCGCCGCTCGTGGACGCCGCGTAGTCGTCATCGGGTTCGGCCTGCGTGCTCGACTGGGCTACGCGCACGCCGACGAGGCCGACGATTCCGACGCAGGCAGCCGAGGCCATGCTTGCAGCGAGAATGCGCTGGCCGGTCCGGTGCGTGGGCGGCTTCCGTGGGGGCTTAGTCGTCGTCATCGTC
>JBMOIL010000168.1:0-4910 GCA_049317345.1 Candidatus Nanopelagicales bacterium | reverse complement strand
CCCGAGGGTCAGCGCTGCTTGCCGGAGAAATAGGCGAGGAAGAGCTCCTTGGGGCCGCTCCCCGCGAGGAACCTGTCACGCTCCGAGGGGGGCAGGGAAAGGGTGTATTCGCACACGCGAGCCCAGGCGCCCCCCACCGCGCGCGTGAGCGTGCCGGCGACAGTCGCCGAGATCGCCGCCGTGGCCACCTGGCCCCCCGGGATGAACTTCAAGAGATTCGTGGCGAGATAGCGCCCCGCCATCGTCGCGCCGCCCGTGAGGACCACGGCGCCGGCGGCGGCAAGGGCCCGTGAGCGATCGGCGGGCAGGCCGTAGGCGGCCGTGATCCGCGCGATCATCGTGACCTGCGTCGGAACCAGGATGGCCGCATCAGCGAAGGGGATGGGAGCCGCACCGACCCCGGCAGCGAGCGCAACAGATTGATTGATGATCGTCTTCGCCGCCTGTCTTTTACGCTCCCAGTCGAGGATCTGCACCGCGGTGAGCGCTGCGGTGGCCACCTCGGGCACGACAAGGTACGTCGCATCGAGCAAGTCCTGCAGGCCGAACACAGGCGATGAGGTGAACGGATCCTCGAGCGCATTGGTGAGCAGGGCGCGACCCGCGGGCCTGAGCGGCAAGCCCAGGGATTCGACGTACTGCGCGAGCTCGACCGCCTCCGGATGCGGCACGCCGTCACGACTGGGCACCTGGGTGATCACCAGGATCACCGGCAGGCCGAGGTCGGCGAGCGCGCGCACGAAGTCGCCCTGGCGCTCCTCGAACCTGCGATCCGACCAGCGCACGAGGTACCAGGCCGCGTGGATCTGCTGATCGACCGGCAGCGCGCGTGAGTCCGACACGCGCGAGCGCAATGCCGCGAGGATCTCGTCCCCCGACGTACCCGTCTCGAAACCCTCCGAGTCGTACAACCCGAGCAGTCCCCCCGGGTGGCGGTAGTAGACGAGTCCCCGCGTGACGGGCTTGCCGAGCCCGGTCTCCGCCACCTGGCTGCCGAAGACGGCGTTGACCAGGGTCGACTTGCCCACGCCGGTCTTGCCAAAGACAGCGAGGTTGAAGCAACCGAGCGCCGCGAAGGCCTCGGCCAGGCGCTGCGCGAAGAGGGATTCCAGCTCGGGCTGCGCGAGATCGCCTCCCTTGGCAGAAGGGGGAACGGACGCGGGCTGCTCGACGGTCATGGATTCACGGTAAGCCCCTGCGACCCGCCGATGCGCAGACTCCTGCCGGCAGGGTGTCCACGGGCATCACGTCCTCCTCCTGATCCGGTCATGGACCACGGGTCCGGGTTACCGTGGAGGGATGCTCAAAGGCCTGGCGATCGCGGGTGCCGCGCTCGTGCTCCTCGCGGTGGCCGCCGCGGGTGCGTTCGTGGCCTTCGGTGGCCTCGACTATCTGCGCAGCCAGCAGGCCATCGTCGTTCCGGAGCAGTTGCGGCCGGTCATCATCGAGGCGGCCGAGCGCTGCCCGGTCGTGCCCGCGAAGGTCCTCGCGGCGCAACTCGCGTCGGAGAGCAGTTGGGATCCCCGTGCGGTGAGCCCGGCGGGTGCGACCGGACTTGCGCAGTTCATGCCCGAGGTGTGGGAGCAGTACGCCGTCGATGGTGACAACGATGGCGACCGCGATATCTATGACCCCGTCGACGCGATCCATTCCGCCGCCGAGCTCAATTGCGTCAACGCCGAGCTGGTCGCCGATGTCCCCGGCAATCGCCTGCGAAACATCCTTGCGGCGTACAACGCCGGCTTCAATCAAGTCGTGCGCTACGAGGGCGTGCCGCCGTTCCCCGAGACGGAGCAGTACGTCGAGCGCGTGCTCACGCGCGCGGAGCGCATCGAGTTCAACTAGTGCATGCCCGCAGCCTTAGGTGCGCGGGTTGCCGAACATGTCGGAGTTGCCGCGCGCGTCGGCGACGAGACCCGGGACGACCTCGGTGAGCTCCGCGGGTGACCAGCGGCCGCGCTCCTTCGCCGCCGTCGGCCCCTTGACCCAGGGCTCGGCAACACCGATCTCATTGCCCGTCACCGTGAAGATGCGCCCGGTGACTCCCGCGGACAGCGGCGAGCCGAGCCAGACGACGAGCGGGGAGATGTTGGCCGGGTCCATCGGGTGGTAGCCCTCGGCGTCGGGCTCGAGCCCGCTCATCTCGGCGAAGAGCGGCAGGCCTTCGGTCATGCGGGTGAGGGCGACAGGCGCGATGGCGTTGGCGGTCACGCCGAGTCGTGCGAGTTCGTCGGCGAAGATGATCGTCATGGCCGCGATGCCTGCTTTGGCGGCACCGTAGTTGGCCTGGCCGATGTTGCCGAAGATCCCCGACGGCGACGACGTCGAGATGATGCGTGCGTCATTGACCTCACCGGCCTTGGCGCGGGCGCGCCAGTAGTCGACGGCGTGGCGACTCACAGCAAAGGTGCCGCGCAGGTGGACCGCAATGACCGAGTCGAACTCCTCCTCGGTCATGTTGACGAACATCCGGTCGCGCAGGATGCCCGCGTTGTTGACGACCACATCGAGGCCGCCGAACGTGTCGATCGCGGTCTGGACGATGCGACCCGCACCGGCGTAGTCGGTGACGCTGTCGGTGGTGGCGATCGCCTCCCCGCCTAGTGCACGGATCTCCTCGACGACCTGCTGTGCCGGGCTGGCGTCGGCTCCCGCTCCGTCAACCGAGCCGCCGAGGTCATTGACGACGACCCGCGCGCCCTCGCGCGCGAACGCCAGGGCATGCTCCCGGCCGATGCCGCGTCCAGCGCCGGTGATGATGACGACTCGGCCTTCGCAGATCCCCGACATGGGTCCTCCTCTTCCTCGACGGCGAGGCTAGCGATGGCGGGTCCGCGTGATAGGACGTGGGTGTGCCGGGACCCCGACTTCTCTTCGTGTGCACGGGCAATGCCACGCGTTCGGTGATTGCTGCCGCACTGGTGCGCCGCGACCGCCCCGACTGGCAGATCGACTCGGCCGGGACATGGGCGATCCCCGGCCTGCCTTCGAGCCGTCGCACCCTGGCGGCACTGGAGTCCGTCGGGGTGAGCGCCCCCGGTCATCGGAGTACGACGCTCACACGGGACCACCTCATCGCTGTCGATCTCGTCGTCGGCTTTGAGTCCGACCATGTGACGCACGTGCGCCGCCTCGCCCCCGAGTCGGCCGACCGCACGGCGACCCTGCCCCGACTGCTGCTGCCCGACTGGCCGGGCGCCGACCTGGCCGCAGAGGACCCGCGCACGTGGATCGAGGTCGACGACCCTGCCGGCGGTGACGTGGACGACTTCATTCGCTGCGCACGCGATATCGATACGCAGGTCGCGCAGCTGCTCGCCCGCCTCGACGCGCGATAGCCGGCGCCGATCACGCGTGTGACCCGCTCAGTCGGGAAGCACACCGGCATTCGCGAGCGTGGCGATGCGCGAGGGATCAATCCCCCAGTTGAGCAGGGCATTTCGGTCGGAGGCGACCACCGGGCGAGGGTCCCCCGCGGGTGTGACTGAGAAGCGCGGCGCCGGAGCGGCCTGCATCATGCCGTCGACCTCTACGAAGGTCCGCCGTGCGGCCAGGTGCGGATGATGCGGTGCCTCGGACATGGTGAGCACCGGCGCGATGCAAGCATCGGTGCCGTCCGCGAGCGCCGCCCACTCGTCGCGCGTGCGCGTAGCCACGACCTCAGCGAAGCGCTGGCGCAGGACGCGCCAACCCGAGGGATCGAGCTGCGCCGGCAGATCCTCCGACTCCAGCCCGGCCAAGCGAAGCCACTCGGCGTAGAACTGCGGCTCGAGGCAGCCGATGGCGAGCCACTTGCCATCTGCTGTGAGGTAGGCGTCGTAGAAGGGCAGCCCGGAGTCGAGGATGTTGACCCCCGCCTCTTCACGCCACCAACCGATAGCCGACATCGAATGCACGAGAGACATCAGCAGGGCGGCGCCGTCGACCATCGCGGCATCCACCACCTGGCCTTCACCCGTGCGCTCGGCGTGCCACAGCGCCGCGAGCATGCCGGACACAAGGAACATCGCCCCGCCGCCGTAGTCACCGACAAGGTTGAGCGGCGGCGTGGGCGGCTGGCCGCGTCTCGCGATGTGCGCGAGCACTCCGGCGACGGCGATGTAGTCGATGTCATGTCCCGCCGTGCGTGCCCAGGGACCGTCCTGACCCCACCCCGTCATGCGCCCGTAGACGAGGGAGGGGCGCCGTGCCAGACAGGCCCCAGGGGACAGTCCGAGCCGCTCCATAGTGCCGGGCCGGAAGCCCTCGACGAGAATCTGCGACTCGGCGACCAGGTCGAGCACGAGATCACGACCCTCGTCTTGGCGCAGGTCGACGACGACACCGGTACGACCACGACGCGTGATGTCGCTCATCGGCTCGGCGAGCTTGAGCCCGGGTCGGGGTGACTCGATACGGATGCCCTCGGCGCCCAGATCGGCGAGCATCATCGCGGCGAAGGGCGCTGGTCCGAGGCCGGCCATCTCGACGAAGCGCAGACCGGTCAGGGGTCCGCTCACTTGATCACCACCATGACCTGGGTGTTGAACACCGCGAGTCGCCCGTCGGGGGTCCACAGTTCACGTGTCTCCGTGGCATAGCCCTCACGTCGTGAGACAAGTCGTCCCCGGTGCAGGAGCGGCGCAGCGGGATCGATGGTCGCGGGGTCGACAAGGAGGCTCGCCGCGAAGGTAAGCGTGGCTATCGGCCTGGGTTCGGTGAAGGTCACGAGCGTGGCGGGCCAGAGCGCATCCACGAGGCCGAGGGCGAGCGCGGCATCGATGGGCTCCTCCTCCGGCAGGCGCACCCAGCACACGACGTCCTCGACCCGCCCCTGATACGGCAGGCCCGAGATCGGGCGGAACTCCAGGCGCTCGGTGAATTCCGGTGCCAGCGGCGGGGCGAGCGGCACGGCCGCGACCTCCGACCAC
>JBMOIL010000167.1:0-4933 GCA_049317345.1 Candidatus Nanopelagicales bacterium | reverse complement strand
ACCCGCCCGCGAGGACAACCCTGTTGGCATCGATCGTGGACGGCGCGCCATCGACAGTGGCACCGTCGGCGTACGTCGTGTAGGCGAGGAGCGGCGAAACTGCCTTGAGACCACCCCCGAGGCTGATGGTGTCGCCCGATCCCCACAGGCACAGACCGCGGGTGTCGCTTTGCACGTTGATGGAGTAGTTCACCTGGAGCACCTCGGCGGTTCCGGTGAAGCGCACGGTGACACCATCCGTCTGCGGCGCGTCGGTGCCGGTCGGTGTGCATCCGGTCGCGGCCCCGCGGCTGATGATGAGCTTGACGTCCTTAAGCCGCAGCTCCTCGGGCCCGATATCGAGGTTGCTCACGCCGCTCTCGAAGGTGAAGTTCAAGGTCGCCAGATTTACGTCGGCGCGGGCCTCGAACGACGCCGGAGTGGACTTGCCCGGCAAGGTTGCCTGCAGGGAAGCCGTGAGGAAGAGTTTCATCTCCCCGAGGCTGCACTCAGCCGGCGCATCAGCTGGGCACTCGTTCGTGAGGCGCGGTGTCACCTCGCTGACCTTCACGGCACCACCGAGGGTCAGGCCGCTGAAGGTGCCCGTGATCGACATGGTGATGTCGGCGGTGTCGCCCTGTGGCTTCGACACGACCGTGCCGCGCATGTCCGTGAACACCATGCCCTTGCCGAGCTCCCAATCACTGGGATTGACGACCGCGATGTCCCAGTCGCGATCCCCTCGGTACCGACCGGTCAAGTTGAGGGCGTACGTCTTGTTTCCGCCAAACGCGATAGCCGCGGTGGCGGCGAGCGACTTCTCGTTCTTCGTCCAGTTGAGGGAGATGTCGCTGAAGCGGAAGCCGCCGAAGAGTTCGCACTGCTCGGACTCCCAGCCTCCCTGGCAGGTGATCGGTAGTGAGGCGCTGAACTCGGCACCCTTCTTGTCGGCGGTCGGGAGGACGTCGACCTTGGCGGACTCAACCATGATGAGACCGCCCCTGGGCGTCTCGCCGAGCGTGAGGTTGGCGACGGAGAGCGTCACCGCGACCGGCTCGTCGCCCAGCATGTCGACCGAGAGCGACACCGTGCCGCGCGTGCCCTGGGCATTGGGAGGGGAGGTGGCCATCTGCGTGATCCGGATGGCGAGGCTGTCCTGGAGCCCGGTGCCGAAGACCACCTGAGAGCTGTCACCGGCAAAGTCCCAGCCTTCGGGCTCCTCGAGGAAGAGCGCGAAGGGGCTCACAGGCTCTGCTCCGTCGATCGAAACGGGATCAAACGTCGCACTCCCCTCGGCCACGCCGAAGGACCTACCGGACAGGCTCGACACGATCGTGCCTGTGAGGTCCAGTCCGATCCGGTCGGTCAGTGCGTTGGAGGCGGTCGACTTGACGGTCATGCGCGCCCGAGTGATCGTGAGACCGCTCGGGGACAACGTCGCAGTGACATTGGCCAGCCGCACATCCTTGGACTGGACCAGGCTCGCACCAGTGATGGTGATCTCTCCCGATCCGGTGCACGCGCCGGTGGCGTCGAAGACTCCGTCCCCGATGGTCGTCTTGCTGTAGTTGAAGGTGAAGCGCTGCTCCTTCTTCGCTCCGAGATCCAAGATTCGCGTGCCGTCCTGGTTTATGCCCCTGGCGATCGTGCAGAACGCCGATTCGTTGCGTGGCACGAGTTCCTTGCGAGGCCGCGGCGCAGTCCGGGCCTGCGCTGCAAGGACGTGTCCAGCGACCACGACCGCCCCGGAGGGCAACGTCGACCGAAGTTCCACAAGCGCGGTGTCACCGGGGACCGAGGGCGCGCGCACCTTGAGGGTGCGGCTGGTCCCGGCGGCTGTGCCGTCTACCGTCCACAGGAGCCGGCCACGCGCGGCCTCGCTCCCGACAGCGCGCAGCGCAATCGCCTTGCCCGTGACACCTACCGATGGACCGGAGATCCGCAGGTCATGCCTGCTCTCGACCTGCGCGGCACCTCCGAGGGGTGCCAGGTTGGTGGATTCGGCGATCGCTGCCTCGCTCGGTGCCGCCGCGTCGACCTCTCCGAGGAGTACGCCTCCTCGGGTCATCACGCTGACGCGCTTCTTGATCACCTGGCCCTGGGCGACGACCCGCGCGGCGAAGACGTAGCGCTGCTTCTTCGGCGTCGTCGTCACCTGGACCAATTGCTCGGCCGATGCGTCGACGTCGGCGATCGTCTTGGGTGACAGGAAGCGCACCTTTGGCCCTGACACCTGGTGCCAGGTGAGCGACGCAGGCTGGCCCTCAAGCTGACCCACCTCCGCCGTCAATTGGAACTGCCGCTGCTGGTCTGAGCCGTTGCGGAAGACCGTGACTACCGGTGCACTGGGTGACACGCGCAGTGTGGCCCGGGGATAGATGGGCAACTGGCTGCGCTTGTTCACCACCCACGATCCTTCGCGAGTCTGCTCCCCCCTCCATCGAGCCCAGCCGTTGATCTCGGCTCTGCGTCCCTTGTAGGAATCACTGATCTCGAGGACCGCTTGGAGGTCCTGCGGGTTCTCGTCGCGGTCCAGAGTGCGCGGGTGTGCACAGAGCGCGATGCGCTTGTCCTGGGAACACCGCCACCCATCGCCGCCTACCTTCGCGAACGACGTTCCTTCGGGTGCGGCGAGCCGCACCTCGAGGCCCTTGATCGGTTTGCCACCTGGGGTGGTGCTCGCCAGCACGACGTCGAAGATGGCCCGGCCACCCGGCCGTCCCGGTGAAACGAGATGGCCCGACAGCGAGAGCGCGGGCGGCGCCTCCAGCTTTCCTGCGATCACCCTGGGCTTGCGAGCGACCTCCGCCGTCTCCTGTGCCGTGGTGGGCAGGACCTGTGCCGTCGCCGGCGGCGCGACGAGGAGCGACCCGCACAGCGCCAGCGTGACGCCACCACTCACCGCGGCTGGCTTCCACCAGTCTCGAATCGCCACGTAGGTCCCCTCGGTGCCCAGGTGCATGTGAAGTCACTGTGGGTGACCGTCAGGGGATCATCGTGCCCGATCCTGGGGCAACGAGGCGCGGCCAAGGCCGAATCCCCGCGCCTGCTCAGCCTGGGTGCCCGACCTCATGAAGTTGGTGTCACCCGCACGCACGCAGCGGCGTGCCCGTCGCCCACTCCCAGGATCGGCAGGTCCACCGTGCGGCAGCGGTCCTCCACCACCGGGCACCGCGGATGGAATCGGCAGCCTGAGGGGATGCGTGCGGGATCGGGCGGCTCGCCGGTGAGCACGATCTGATCCGTGCGTCCGACATCGGGTACGACCGACAGCAGCGCCTGCGTGTAGGGATGCTCGGGCGACTGCAGTACCTGCGCGGTCCGTCCTACCTCGACGATGCGCCCGAGATACATCACCGCCACGCGGTCGGCAATGTTCCACGCCAGACCTAGATCGTGTGTCACCACGAGGACCGTGAGCCCCAGCTCGGCGCGCAGCCGCTGTAGCAGCGCAAGGATCTCGCCGCGCACCGATGCATCCAGGCTGGATACTGGCTCGTCTGCGATGAGCACGCGCGGCTCGAGCGCGAGCGCTCCGGCGATGACGACGCGCTGGCGCTGGCCGCCCGATAACTCGTGCGGGTAGCGCAAGAAGAATTTCTCGGGTGGGCGCAGGCCCGCCTTCGACAGCGCATCCGCGACGAGTGCCTCCTCGTCGCCGGGCACCCGGTGCACGCGCAGGCCCTCGGCCACGGCGTCGTAGACGGTGTGCCGCGGATTCAGTGCGCCCAGCGGATCCTGCAGCACCAGTTGGACCTGGCGGCGGTAGTCCTTCAGCCGCCGGTAGTCCAGCGGCCTGCCTTCGAAGATCACCTCGCCACTCGTGGGCTTCTCCAGGCCGAGCAGGGTGCGCGCGAGCGTCGTCTTGCCGCAGCCGGACTCCCCGACGAGCGCGACGATCTCGCCGGCGGCGACGTCGAGGTCCACGCCGTCCACCGCGCGCACGCGGCCGTTGAAGACCACGCGCAGGTCGCGAGCCCCCAGGATCGCCGTCGAGGCGACCGCCTCGTCACCCACGAGGCGCGCTTGGGGATCGCCGATGCGTGGGAACGCCGCCGCGAGCGCGCGCGTGTGATCGTGCTGGGGGCTGTCGAAGATCTCGAGTGCGGGGCCCTCCTCGACCACCTCACCGGCGTACATCACCGCGACGCGATCGCACGTGGTGCCGAGTACGCCCAGGTCATGAGAGATGAGCACCATGCCCATGCCGAGATCGCGCACGAGCGAGGTGAGCAGGTCGAGGACCTGCGCCTGCACCATGACGTCCAGTGCAGTTGTCGGCTCGTCGGCGATGATGAGATCGGGTGCGCAGGCCAGGGCCATGGCGATCATCACGCGCTGACGCTGGCCACCGGAGAGCTGATGCGGGTACGCCGATGCGCGCGATGCCGGCAGCCCCACCTGCTCGAGAAGCGCCTTTACTCGCGCGTTGATCTCGCCGTCGGGCACGGACCGGTGCAGCCGGATCGGCTCGGCGAGTTGGGTCCCGATGCTCTGCACGGGATTGAGCGAGTGCAGTGCGCCCTGGAAGACGATCGCTGCCTCGCTCCAGCGCACCGTACGCAGCCTCCCCCACTTCATGCCGAGCACGTCCTCGCCGTCGAGCAGCACCTGACCGCCCACTCGTGCACTGTCTGGCAGGAGGCGTAGCACGGTTGCCGCGAGCGTCGACTTGCCGCACCCGGACTCCCCGGCGATGCCGAGGACCTCCCCGCGGTCAACCGAGAGTGTCACTCCGCGCACCGCGGGCAGTGCCTCGGCACCGACCGTGTAGTCGACGGTCACGTCACGCCATTGCAGGAGTGTCATGCCGCCACCGCATTGCTCCGAGGATCGACGATCCGCTCCATGGCGCGTCCAACGAGGGTGAAGGACAGCACGACCAGTACGACGCAGATACCGGGAGGCAGGACGTACCACCACGCCCCCTGGCTTACCGCGCCCGAGGAGAAGG
>JBMOIL010000166.1:0-4989 GCA_049317345.1 Candidatus Nanopelagicales bacterium | reverse complement strand
GCCCGACGGGTCGGCCAAGCCGTCCCTCTCGGGCCAGCCCGGCGGGTCGGCCAAGCCGTCCCTGTCGGGCCGACCCGGATTAGCCCCTGGAGGGGCCTGTCGGGTAGCCTTTCCCCTCGGCGCTGCGGCGCCCCCCGGCCCATCTGGGCCGATCACCCCGAGGAGCACCACGTGTACGCCATTGTCCGCGCCGGAGGCCGGCAGGAGAAGGTCGCTGTCGGCGACGTCGTCGTCATGGACCGCGTCGCGGCCGAGCCTGGCGCCACTGTGACTCTTCCCGCCCTCATGCTCGTCGACGACGGCGCCGTGACCACCGATCCGGCGAAGCTCGCGGGCATCTCCGTCAAGGCCGAGGTCGTCGGGCACGAGCGCGGCCCCAAGATCCGCATCCTCCGTTACAAGAACAAGACCGGCTACCGTCGCCGTCAGGGCCACCGTCAGGACCTCACGCGCGTCAAGGTCACCGACATCACGAAGGCGAAGGCGTGACTCATGGCTCATAAGAAGGGCGCATCCAGCTCCAGGAACGGCCGCGACTCCAACGCCCAGCGGCTCGGTGTCAAGCGCTTCGGTGGCCAGGCCGTCAACGCGGGCGAGATCATCGTGCGCCAGCGTGGCACGCACTTCCATCCCGGTTTCAACGTCGGCCGTGGCAAGGACGACACCCTTTTCGCCCTCAGCGCCGGCCGCGTTGAGTTCGGTACCTTCCGCGGACGCCGCGTCGTCAACATCGTCGTCGACGCCTGACGCTTCGCGGTCCTTACGACCGCATCGAAAGGCCTGCGCGATGACCACCTTCGTCGACCGGGTCGACCTGCATGCCTCCGCTGGCGACGGCGGACACGGCTGCGCCTCAGTCCACCGTGAGAAGTTCAAGCCCCTCGGCGGTCCCGACGGGGGCAATGGCGGGCGTGGCGGCAATGTCGTCCTCGTCGTAGACCCCAGCGTGACCACCCTCATCGGCTTCCACCACCGCCCGCACCAGCGCGCCACCAGTGGCAAGCCGGGCCAGGGATCGAATCGCAACGGCGCGGATGGGGATGACGTCATCCTCGCCGTGCCCGACGGCACCGTGATCCTCGATGGCCAGGGTGAGATCCTCGCGGACCTCACGGGCAATGGCACGACCTATGTCGTCGCCCGCGGCGGACGCGGTGGTCTCGGCAACGCCGCCCTCGCATCGCAGCGACGCAAGGCGCCGGGCTTCGCGCTGAAGGGTGAGCCGGGCGAGCACCACGACGTCGTCCTCGAGCTCAAGTCCGTGGCCGATGTGGCGCTCGTCGGCTATCCCAGTGCCGGCAAGTCCAGTCTCATCGCGGCGCTGTCGCAGGCGAGGCCCAAGATCGCGGATTACCCCTTCACGACGTTGGTGCCCAACCTCGGTGTCGTCACGGCCGGTGATGTGACCTACACGATCGCCGATGTCCCGGGGCTCATCCCCGGCGCCAGTGAGGGCAAGGGTCTCGGGCTGGAGTTCCTGCGCCACATCGAGCGCTGCTCCGTGATTGTCCATGTCATTGACGCAGCGTCCCTGGAGTCCGACCGTGAGCCCCTCGCCGACCTTGACGTCATCGAGGCCGAGTTGGCGGCGTACGGCGGACTTGCCGATCGGCCCCGTCTCGTCGCTCTCAACAAGATCGACCTGCCCGACGGTCGGCTCGTCGCGGACATGGTGGCCCCGCTCCTGGCGGAGCGTGGGCTTCCCGCCTTCGAGGTCTCCGCGGTGAGTCGCGAGGGCCTGCGTGAGCTCTCCTTCGCGATGGCCGCCCTGGTCGCCGAGCATCGGGTCGCGACCGCCGATGTCACACCCACCCGCATCATCATTACGCCGCCTGCGGTCGATGACACCGGCTTCGAGGTCCGTCGCGAGGCTCATCCCGAGACCGGCGAGCCGATGTTCCGCGTGACGGGCACACGCCCGGAGCGGTGGGTGCGGCAGACGGACTTCGCCAACGAAGAGGCCGTGGGCTACCTCGCCGATCGACTTGCGCGCCTCGGCGTCGAGGAGCAACTCCTGGCGCAGGGTGCCGCCCCCGGCAGCACTGTCGTCATCGGGCCCGGCGATGGTGCCGTGGTGTTCGACTGGGAACCGACGATCACTGCGGGCGGTTCGGCGGGGACGGGCCCGCGCGGCACCGATCGGCGCCTGGAGGACTGGTGAGTCCCCGCGCGACGCGTTCGGCTGTGGGAGATGCGCGCCGCATCGTCGTCAAGGTGGGTTCCTCGTCGCTCACGAGGTCGGGCGGCGGCGTCGACGTCGAACGCATCACTCAACTCGTCGATGTCGTCGCTGACCGGGTTGCCGCCGGCAGCCAGGTGATCCTCGTCTCCAGTGGTGCGATCGCGACCGGGTTTCCCATGCTGGGGTTGGGTCGTCGCCCGCGTGACCTGGCGACGCAGCAGGCTTCGGCAAGTGTCGGCCAAGGGGTGCTGCTTGCCCAGTACTCCCTGTCCTTCGCAGCACGTGGCATCACGGTCGGCCAGGTCCTCCTTACAGCAGATGACATGACGCGCCGCACCCACTACCGCAATGCTCAGCGCACCCTGGACAGGCTCATCGAGATGGGCGTGGTGCCGATCGTCAACGAAAACGACACGGTGGCCACCGATGAGATTCGCCTCGGCGATAACGATCGCCTTGCTGCGCTGGTCGCTCACCTGGTCCGTGCGGACGCGCTCGTGCTGCTCTCGGATGTCGACGGACTCTACGACGGCCCCCCGGGCAAGGGTGATGCCCACCTCATCACCGAGGTCCACGACATGGCCGACCTGTCCGATGTGTCCATCGGCGGCGTGGGATCCGGCGTGGGCCTCGGCGGCATGGCGACCAAGGTCGAGGCAGCGCGCATCGCGACGGCAGCGGGGATCCCCGTGGTCCTCGCACACGCGGGATCTGCTCGCGAGGCCCTGGCCGGCCACGACACGGGGACGGTATTCCTCCCCACGGGACGCCGTACTCCCACGCGCCTCCTGTGGCTCGGGCATGCCAGTACGCCCCAGGGGCGACTCCACCTCGATGCTGGAGCCGCTCGTGCGGTGACGGTGCGCCGCACCTCACTGCTTCCCGCAGGTGTCACGCAAGTGGAGGGTGAGTTCACAGCGGGTGACCCGGTGGACCTTCTCGACGAAAACGGCCACACGATCGCTCGCGGACTGGTCAACTACGACTCAGCGGAACTCCCCGGGCTCCTCGGCCGGTCCACTCGGGATCTTGCTCGAGAGCGCGGACCCGAGTACGAACGCGAGGTCGTCCACCGCGACGACATCGTTGTCCTCTCCGGAGTGCCGCGCGACTGACGTCGGCAGCGAAGGAGGAGGGCCACATGGCGACCCCGGAGCCCGAGTCCTTGACGTCCCTGTGGTTTGTCACCGTCACCGTCGCGGGTGACGTCGTCGATGCGCACGCCATCCGATCCGGACTTGAACGTCTCTCGCATGAGCATCCCTTCCTCCTCTCGGGGCGCTACGCCGCCGACCGCGCGGAGGTGCGCTACTGGGAGGAGGCTCCGGATGCCCGGTCCGTCCTCGAACTCGCAGTGGGCCTGTGGCACGAGCACCGCGCCTCCGCGGGCCTGCCCGACTGGGAGGTCGTAGGGGTCGAGGTGATCGACCGCGAGACCTTCCACCGACGCGGCCGCCACATGGGCCAGGGCCCAGGGCTCATTGCTGCGGGCGGGGTGTCTCCCCTCTAACGGCGGCGTACCCTGAGTGCCATGTCCGACGACCGCGCCGAAATCCTCGCCTGCGCCCAGCGCGCCCGTGAGGCCGCCACCGTCCTGCGCGGTGTCACGCGCGAGCGCAAGGATGCTGCCCTGCGAGCCTGCGCCCTTGCCCTTCGCGCGGAGACCCCACGCATCGTGGAGATCAATGCCCGTGACACCAACCGGGCGCGCGAGGCGGGCACGAGCCCGGCTCTCATCGACCGGCTCACCCTTGATGCGCCGCGCATCGACGCCATTGCGACGGCACTCGAGGAGGTCGCTGACCTTCCCGATCCCGTCGGCGACGTCGTGCGCGGCTACACCCTGCCCAATGGCCTGCAGGTGCGCCAGATCCGTGTGCCCATGGGCGTCGTGGGCATCATCTACGAGGCGCGCCCCAACGTCACCGTGGATGCCGCCGGTCTGTGCCTGAAGAGCGGCAACGCTGCTCTGCTGCGTGGCTCATCTTCGGCGCAGGCAACCAACGAGGTGCTTGTCGATGTCCTGCGCGGTGCACTCGCGGCGAGTGGTCTGCCTGCCGATGCCGTGCAACTCGTGCCGGGCACATCGCATGAATCCGTGAAGCACCTCATGACCGCGCGCGGCCTTGTCGACGTGCTCATTCCGCGCGGGGGAGAGGGTCTCATCCGCAGCGTCGTCGAGGGCTCCACCGTGCCCGTCATCGAGACCGGCGTGGGCAACTGTCACGTCTACGTCGACGAGCACGCCGATGTGGACATGGCCGTGCGTTTGCTGCTCAACTCCAAGGCCCAGCGCGTCAGCGTGTGCAATGCGGCCGAGACGCTGCTGGTGCATCGAGACATCGCCGACCGCTTCCTGCCCGCCGCCATGGCGGCACTGCGCGAGGCAGGGGTCACGGTGCACGGTGACGACGGGATGATCGCTCAGGCTCAGGCGGCTGGCACCGCATGCGCCCCCGTGACCGACGAGGATTGGGCGGCGGAGTACTACTCGCTCGATATCGCCGCGGGCATCGTGGACAGCCTGGACGAGGCCCTGGAGCACATCCGACGCTGGTCGTCCGGACACACCGAGCTCATCGTGACCGACTCTCAGTCCGCGGCCCAAGCCTTCATCGCCGGAGTGGATGCGGCGGCCGTCATGGTCAATGCCTCGACGCGGTTCACCGATGGCGGGGAATTCGGCTTTGGCGCGGAGATCGGCATCTCCACCCAGAAGCTGCATGCGCGCGGCCCCATGGGTCTGCCCGAACTCACCACGACGACCTACGTCGTCCTGGGCGAGGGGCACGTGCGCGGCTAGCCCT
>JBMOIL010000165.1:0-5011 GCA_049317345.1 Candidatus Nanopelagicales bacterium | reverse complement strand
AACTCTGCTGAGCCATGCCGTGCCGGGGTTACGGATCGCAAGCCCGCGCACCCTGCTCGACGTCCTTGACGAATTCGGTCAGTACTAGAACTCCTGCCGCGCCGCAAGCCGCGCGAAGTGTCCGCCGCTCGCCAGCAGGTCAGCCGGCGAACCTTCCTCCACGATCCGGCCGCCAGAGACCACGAGGATGCGGTCCGCGTGCTCCACCGTGGTGAGCCGGTGCGCGATCGCGATGCGTGTGACCGGCCGACCCAGGATCGAATGCATGACAATGGTCTGGGTCACGTTGTCGAGCGCACTGGTCGCCTCGTCGAGCAGGATGACCCGCGGGTCACTGGCAAGGGCTCGCGCGATCATGAGCCGCTGGCGCTGCCCGCCCGAGATCGCACCGCCCCGGTCACCGATCGGCACATCCAAACCGCGGGCGCGCACCTCGGGCTCGAGCCCGGACTCGGCGATGACCTGCCACAGGCGCTCGTCATCAATCTGGAGCGGGCCGCAGATGCACTCACGGTAGGTCGTCCCAAAAGGCATGGAGGATTGCAGCACCGTCCCCATCTGCCGACGCACGGACGCGACATCGAGGTCGGCAAGATCTTGTCCGTCGAAGGAGACGACCCCGCTCCATGGTGTCTCGAAGCCGAGGATAAGGCGCATCACCGTGGACTTGCCCGATCCCGACGGACCGACGACCGCCACGAACTCCCCCGGCTCGATCGTGATGTTGACGCCGTTGAGCAGTGGAGGCTGGTCGGGGTCGTAGCCGAAGACAATGTCGGTGAGCTGGATGCGGCCCTCCAGCGGACCCGGCGCGCGCGCGGGACCCGGTCGCTCGACCGCCGTGGACGTGATCGGCACCATGCGCTTGAGCGTGGGGCCGAACTCACCCAATGTCGATAGATTCTGGGCTAGCAGGCCCATCGCAATGGTGAGTTGTGCGACCGCGACGTAGGCTCCCATGAACGCCGATGCGGTGAACGAGCCCCGCTCGGCGACGACCGCGACGACGAGCACCGCGTTCATGACGATGGGGCCGGCAACCAGCACCGGATCCGATGAGATGATCGCGGACACTCGACGCGACAGCGTGGTCAGTTGGGGTGCGGCAAGCCGGGACCAGCGTGCCAGGGCCCGCGACTCCGCACCGCTCACGCGAATGGGCACGATCGCCTCGGCAACCGCCATGAGATTGCTATCGGTGGCGCTCTTCTCCACGAGTAATTGCTGCAGGATGAGACGTCCACGTCGCTGAAAAATCGCCACGAGCATGACGATGATGCCAATAGCGAAGGACATCGCGATCCCGAGGACGATGTCGACATAGAGCAGGAAGACCAGGTTGACCAGGCCGAAGGCAGACGTGAGCACCAAAGCGATCACACTGTCGTTGACTGTCGCTCGGGCGGTCTCCACCGCGAGGGTGCGGTTCAGGATTTCGCCGGTGGACATGCGCCGAAAAAAGGGCACGGGTAGTTGCAGCAGGTGCGCCATAATCCCCGGCGCGAGTCGATCATCGCTGGAATCCCGAAGTCGGATGAGCAGGATGTTGCGTGCCACGATGAACAGCGCACCGCCCGCGCTGCCGAGGGCGAATGCGATGAGGATGGCGGCCGCGGCATCCGTGTCCCCGGCGGGCACGGCGTAGCCAAACAGCCCCGACGTAGCCAGCGGTAGGAGAAGCCCAATGGCGCCTCCGGCGACTGTCAGCAGGAGAAGGGTGCCCAACGGCATCCAACGGCGGTTCAGCGACCACCGGATGAGTGCGCGCCACGATGCGCCGGGCGGCAGTGGACCGGTCACCACGACGGTGTCGTCTGCGTCCTCGGCACCGCGGAAACGCGTACGTGTGCGGGTGCCGCCCGCGACAGCCACAGCACCCGAGCCGCGCGGGAGAATGGCCATGGCCGCTCCTCCCGCCACGGTCACCGCGGGACCCGGCAGCGAGTCCCACCATCGTCCTACGCGCGGTGGCGGCGCGACCATGACACCGGATGCAGCGGCGATGGCATCCACGGACGAGAGCTGGCGTTCGACGCGCGGATCCGGTGCACGTACCTTGCCATCAATCGTGGCCAGCGCAATGGAGTAGGCATCGAGTAGCGGTGACGAGAAGCGGGGCGCGCGCGCGATGTGCTCGTCGGGTGTGGCGGCGGCCGCCATGGTGTCGACGGCGTCATCCCATGACGTATCGCGAGACGAATCGTGCTGCTCAGCCATGGACCAACTCCGCGAAAAGGCCCTCGCGCGAGAGGTCATTGAAACTGCCACGCTGGACGATACGGCCCGCATTGACGACGAGGATCTCGTCGGCATCGCGAATCGTGCTCAGTCGGTGCGCGACCAGGATGACAGTCACCTCGCGTGCGCGGAGGCGGGCCTCCACATCGGCCTCGATGACGGGGTCGAGTGCACTTGTCGCCTCATCCAGCACGATCACCCGCGGATCGCCAACCAGGGCGCGCGCGATAGCCAGGCGCTGCAACTCGCCTCCGCTGAAGCCACCATTCGTGGAGGTGATCTCGTGGAAGAAGGCGCCGGGCCGGCCCAGGATCACGTCTTCGATACAGGCGTCGCGCGCCGCCCGGCCCAGAGCCTCGTCGGTGATGGTGTCGTCCCACAGCGTGAGGTTGTCACGAATCGTGCCGGGGAAGAGCGTGGGCGTTTGCGGAACGTAGGCGATGTCGCGGGTGCGTCGATCGCGAGGGACGGCCAGGCGGGGTGCGCCATCGAGAGAGACATAGCCCGACCATGGGCGCAACTCGCCGGTAATGAGCTTCGCGATGGTGGTCTTGCCACTCCCACTCGGCCCGACGATGGCAATGCGACGACCGGCATGAACCTCGATCGAGAGTCCGTTGAGCAGCGGGGCCGCAGCGTCGTCATAGCCGAAGTCCACCGCGTGCAGCGAGACCGCACCCGTCAGCCGACCCGAGCCGCGGTGCCCCGATACGGAGAGCATCTCCGGATCGAGTGGCTCGCGTATCACCGGCCCGAACTGGGATTCGGCACTGGCGATGGACTGCATCAAGACCCCGAGGTGGGTGATCATCGCGGCACTGGTCAGGAGGGCCACCATGTAAGCCTGTGCGGCCACCACGGTGCCCAGTGACACTGTGCCTGCAAAGACCTGCGCTACCCCGATGGCAAGGAAGGCGCCGAGGCCCACGGTCTGAGCGAGGACCGGCACGAGAGTGGTGTATTGACTTGCGATGCCCAGACGGGTGCGCGAGGCCGACATGTGGTCGCGCACAGCCGCCCAGCGTGCGAAGGCGAATTGCTCCCACGCTGCTGCCTTGATCGACTCAGCCGAGGAGATGACATCGGAGGTATAGCCGCTGAGACGAATGCGCTCGGCGTCGAAGTGGCGAATAAGGAGATTGCGGCGCAGTAGTAGCGATCTGGAGATGAACTGGACCACGACCACGATAACGAGGGCGGCAAGGCCCATGAAGAGATCAAGCACCGAGATGACGACGAGGAAAACGACGACCATCAGTGAGTTGACCAGCGTTTGCGGGAGCAGATAGGCCTGGAAGGCGTAGAGCTGTGCGGAATTAAGGCGTCCAATCAGCTCACCCGTGCCGTAGCGCTGAAGGTTCGGGATTCGCATCGTGAGCATGCTCCAGGCGAAGGCCGTGCTGCCTGTGCGGTTGAGGCGTATTCGGAGCTGCTTGCAGGCGGCGGACTGCATGGCGATAACGGCCGCAGCCATGATCGCCGCCGTGAGGAGGCCAAGGACTACCGCCAACCCCCACGTGGTGTCCTGGGCGACGATGTAGCGGTCGACGAAGAGCCGCATCAGCAGCGGCACCGCGATGGCGGGCACGAGGCCAATCAGAGCTGCCACGAAGACATACGTCACGCTCGACCGCGACTGGCGCAGGACATTGACGATCACCCCGCGTGACGTCCGATCCGGCTCGAAGCCCGGCAACGGCGTACCATCGGGTGCCAGAGAGTACGTGCGCAGCAGCGCATCCGCGGCGAGGTCCGACGGCAGCCCTTCGAGCCCTCCGAGTTGGCGCCCGACAGTCTCGGCTGACACGACACGGCCCCGTGACGCAAGCGCAGCCACTACGCGCTCCACCTGGCTCACTGCTCCACCCGACTCACTGACGGAACCAGCCGACGATCGCCGAGTCCCGCACCACCACGGTGACCTCGCTGAGAGTGCCCGCATTGATCTCCACGTCCGGGCCCTGGCCGACGCTCCAGTCGTATCCGGACGGAGTCGAGGGATCTTGCTGGAGCGCGACAGTCACCTCGATCACCGGTCCCGACGCGAGGAAGTAGTCAACGAGCGAGGCGTTGCCGCCGACGATGTAACTGATCCGCTCAGCCGTCACCGGCGTCGGCGACAGTGCAGTCACGGTGCCGCGGATCACGCCGTATTGCGCAGCGCGCGGCGCATCAGCAGGCGACACGGCGGCCGGTATGCCCTCGCGGATCGTGTAGGCATCCGTTGCCAGAATGAACGCCTTGACAACAAGGGGTGCAGCGATGGGCTGCAGGTAGACCATGGGGTCCCCCGGCTCGGTGATCCGACCGGGGAGGGCAACCACCTTGATGATGACGGCATCCACCGGGCTCACAACCGACTCCATGTCGCCGCCCACGATGTCGACGCGGACGAGTTCGTCGCCCTGGCTCACGCGATCGCCTGGTTGAACCTCGACACCCTCCACAAGACCGCTCACCGTTGTGCCCACCTCGGTGAAGCCCTGTTCGGGTACGACGTAGCCGAATCCCGACACTGTCTGTGGAACCCGGCCGAAGAACGCCCACACGACGATGGCGAGCATGACAAGGAACAGGCCGATGAGCACAATCACGAGCGGACGCCCCAGGGACGACGCCCGCTGATCGACAACAGCTGCGGGATCGGGCGGCGCCTCCACCTGCCTCATGCCCGAAGGGTATCCAGCAGTTACGGTTTTGGTGCCGGGGTCGGCCTAATAGTGCAGGAGGTACTCCTGCACCTCCCATGCGGTGACCTCACGCGTCGCCGGAT
>JBMOIL010000164.1:0-5048 GCA_049317345.1 Candidatus Nanopelagicales bacterium | reverse complement strand
GGAACGCGTGGACCCATCTACCCCGAACTACCCGGTCAGTACGTCTACGAAGCTCTCCAGGGCACCTCCATGGCCACACCGCACGTCGCAGGTGCGGCAGCGCTGCTCTACTCGGCCGGTCTCACCACGTCCGCTTCCGTGCGCAGCGCGCTCATCTCCTCCGTCCAGCCCTTCGCCGTCCGTGGCACCCAGTGGGACTGCACCACCCTGCAGTGCGGCGCGGGGATCCTCGATGCCGGCCGCCTGCCCCTTGCCGCGAGTGCGACGGTTCCCGGTGCGCCGACGGGTCTGGCAGCTGCGGCGACGAGCACGACGACCGCCACGATCACGTGGACCGCTCCTGCCGATGACGGCGGTGCAGCGATCACCGGATACATCCTCGAGCAGAGTGTGAACGGGAGTGCCTACGCCGAGCGCGGTAGGCCGAGTGTGACACCGCCCGAGATCGAGGTCGCCGGGCTAATGCCGGGCGCGACGTACCAGTACCGCATCGCCGCGATCAACGCTGAAGGCACGGGTGCCTTCTCTGCGCCAAGCATACCCCTCACCATGCCGACGAGCGTGGTGACGGTGCCCGGTGCCGTGAGTGGCTTCACCAAGGGCAGATTCACCAAACTCGGCACGCAATACAGGGTCACCGTCAGGTGGCAGCCTCCCGCTGATGACGGCGGTGCTGCCGTGACCGACTACGTCGCGCGCATCGGCACCGGCGGCCGGTGGTCGAGTTGGAGCGACCTCACGAGTGCGGGGACTCGACTGACGGAGCTGCGCAGGGACACGAGTTACCGCCTGCAGGTTAGGGCGGTGAATTCCGCAGGTGAGGGCACCCTGGCGGTCTACCGATTCACCACGCCCGTGCGCTAGGCGATCTCCACTGAGAAGTTCCAACTGTAGAGCGAACCGGTCCGCCCCACGGGAGCTGTCTCTGACAGCGCTGGCTGCACGTCGATCGTCACGGTTGTCGATTCCCCGGGAGCGAGTTCGACAAGGGTGCCATCGCCGACAGCCGGTGTGTTGTTGCGGAAGACGTTGAAGTAGACGTACGCCGAGACCGCTTCCGATGTCGCATTCTGCACGGTGAGCGACCCAGCTCCGGGGCAGCGTGACGCATCGGGGCAGTCGGCGTCCGTGATCGCGATATCCATCAGCGTGAGGCCCGCCACTGTGTCGCCGAGGCCGCCGGTGGGCAACCCGCCCGACTGGCGGGTCTGCTCGGGGTAGCCATCGATGGGGGCGGGAGACGGGGATGACGTGCTCGGCTGTGGTGCCGCGGTAGGGGACGGCGCCGGAGTCGGACCAACGGGTGGCACCGCAGGCGGTCGCGCCAATCCAATCCACACCACTACTCCCCCAACGACCACGGCGATGACAGCCGCTGTTGCCCATTGCAGCGCGCGGCGGTGCCTCTCGGTCCGTGCGGCAGCCCGGTGAGCGGCGGCGTACTCCACCGGGGACGGCTCGGAGTAAGCGAAGTCTCGCACGGCCCGGGAGATCAGGTCGTCATCCTCCATGCGGCTGCTCACCCCCCCGAGATAGATCAGCGCGCAAGCGCTGGCGTGCCCGGGTCAGGTCCGAGGTGATGGATCCAGAGGGACGTCGCAGTTCCGCCGCGATCTCGGCCACGCTCATGTCCAGTAGGTAGTGCATGGCGACGACTTGACGCTGGCGCGGACTGAGCTGGCGCAGCGCCGCGCCTATCACGACGCGGTCGTGCACGGATCCCGATGGGTCAGCGTCGCGGCCGTCTAGGAGTCCTGCCTCATCGGTCACATGGACCCGCCGACCCCACGCGGTCCGTCTGTGATTGGCCGCCTTGGAGCCCATGGTGCGGGCGGCGTAGGCGAGGGGGTCAGAACCCTCGCCGCTGATGCGATCCCAGCGCTGGAACATGTCGACGAGACAGTCCTGAAGAACGTCCTGCGCCAAGGTGGGGTCTCCTGTCACGACCCGGGCAATGCCGAGAAGTTGGTGGTGGTGCACACGAGCCCAGGACTCGAAGTCCGCCTCGTCCACTGCCATGTCCCCCCTAGTCAATAAGCAGTATGGGCGATACGCGCTCGTTTGTGTCGCGAGTTTCCGTCGACGTGCAGCAAATCAGCTCGCGGCACGCGGTTGGACAGCATGACTTCACATACGCGAACACGGCACTTCGGACTTTTCGCCGCGGCTGCCCTTGTAGCCTCCGCGCTCATCGGTTCGACTGCACAGGCCGACGAACCGAGGCCGGAGATCGGCGACTGCCTCCAGGTGGACGATGCTTTCAGCGGCACATCGGGATTCACCGTGGTCGACTGCATCGAAATGCATAACAGCGAGGTCTATGAGGTCGTCGCGTATCCAGATGATCTCGGGGCACCCTCGACATTGACGGACCAGGAACTCAGTGGCCTGGGCGACGAGTGCTCCTGGGAGGCATTTGATGCCTGGCTCGGTGCTGACGTCATGCTTCCCCTCAAGATTTGGTCATGGCTCATCAGCGTGCCGAGCGACGAGGCATGGGAGGCAGGCGACCGCGACATCCTGTGTAGGACGGTGCGCCCGACCCCGAGGTACGACGCGTTGAACTACAAGGGCGCCATCCCGGATCTCTTCGCCTCGACGCCGGTCCTTCAGTGGCTGAGCTGCACAACGAAGGCCCCCAAGAGCGGCGCGGACAATCCGACCGCCTCCTGCGGCGCCAAGTCGGTGTGGATCCTGCTCGGGGGCGAGCGGGTCAAGGGGAAAGTGACAGCTAAGTACCCCAAGGACCTGCAGGCTGCGGCCGACAAGGCCTGCCAGGCCGAGGCAAAGCGATATGCGAAGCCGGGAACGAAGGCCGTGGCGGCGCTGCTATCCAAGGTCAACGTGTCCAACGAATGGATTTACGCCGACTGCTACATCCCTGTGAAGAGCTGGAACGGGAAGGTGAAGTAGGTGCCTGCCAGCAGGCTGGTCGCTGCGGGAGCGGTGGCATGCCTCTTGGCGGTGGGGGTTGCGCTGCCACCAGTGGCGATCGCCGCGCCTGACCCTGTGCCGACCGTGAAGGCGCCGTTGGCCAAGGAGAAGTACGCTGGACTTGCGTGCGATCCGTTCGATCGTCGCCTGGGCAAGACGATGCTCAATAATGGCGTCGGACCTGAGGCGCGCGTGGCGGCCGCATGCTGGCAGATCGAGTGGCGTGCGCGAGCGAAGGCGCCTGTGCCTGCGATCAAGGTGTATGCCTCCAAGGAGTTCCCCGCATCTTTGGTCGCACGCATCAAGAAGGCGACCGCAGCGGGTCACCGGCTGTTCGGTCGCTTTGCCGATGTGCGTAGCTACGAGGTCTTGGCGTCAGGTGACGGCAACTACTCGTGTTCGAAGGGTGAGTCCATCGTCCAGGGTCGTCCGCTGCCCTTCGACAGGCCATGGCCGGACGAGATGAACTCTGGATGCAAGGGCTCCTACTACGCCCCAGGTGGCTGGACGAGCACGATCCTCGGCCCAGGGGGCACGGAGTACTTCTCTTGGACGCTCATCAAGCCGGAGAACAAGCAGATGTTCACGGACTCGAATGTCCTCGGACCCGCTTGGTTCATGGGCGCCGTGAGTCACGAGTTCGCACACAGCATTCAGATGCAGCGATCAGTGGGGTCGACCAACGGCCAGGAGTCCATGGGCCGCTGGTTCGGTGAGGGTCAGGCGCAGTACCTCGGCAACTTCGCTGCGGGCCTCACGATAGGACCGATCGATATTCGCTCCGCCCAATTGCGTCAACTCCGTGAGGTCATGCGAGAAGAGAAGGTGCGTTCCATTGACCTGGAGTCGATGGAGAATGACTGGCAGACGCAGCTCGTCTATCCTGCCGGCTATTTCGCCTACGAATGGCTGGTCGCGCACTATGGCGCCGAGGCGACATTCACCTGGTGGGATGAGTGGAACTCCGATTGCGAGCGACCCGGTCAGGGCATCTGCTGGCGCGCAAAGTCCCAGGAGCTCTACGGCATGAGCGCGGATGCGCTTCTTGCAAAGTTGAATGCCTATGTGAATGCCCAGGTGAAGGGATGAGGATCGCAACGCTTCTTGTCACTGGCGCGCTGGCCGGGGCTCTGGGGGGCGCTCCTGCCATTGCGTCGCCCTCGCAGATCGTCTACCAGACGGTAAGGGAGTCGCAGGAGAACGCCTTCTTCGACATCACGAGTACCGGCAACGCCCAGCTCGGCCAGTCTCTGCACGTAAAGCGCGCAATGACGTGGACGTCAGTCGAGATGGGGACATTCCAGGTCAAGCTCGTCAAGGACCCCAAGGTCTATGGGTGGCTGGCCGAGGGGAAGTATGACGAGAAGTGGTTCATCAGCCACATGAGCGACTACAGGGTCAAGGCGCGGGTGACCCTCGAGGTGTGGCGCTACGACGGCTCAGGCGAGATCCCAGATCTCATCGACCTTGTGGATGGATTCACGCAGGTGCACAAGTCGATGGTCTCGTCCACAATCACCATCGGTCAGCGAGTGACCTTCCCCTTCAAGGGCGGGGTGTCCGTTGAACCCGGTCGCTATTTCCTGGTCGTAGGTATGCGCTTCTCTGACAAGAAGGTCTTCAACCTTCGGTTCACCGGCCAGGAGAATGGCACCAACACGATGGGTGGCTACAACCATGATCAACCCATCAGGCCCGAGTGCGGAAAGTACAAGAAGACGAAGGATCCTCATCCCGGTGGACAGGCTTACCGGGCATACGGAGGCAGTCTGCCTCCGCGGCCGCCGGGCACGCTGATGCCCTTCCTCACGGCATTCGAGGTGCTCGATACCAAGGTCACCATGTCCTGCAACATGGATGGCAACTTCGACGCCGGCGACCAGATCTGGAATCCGGGCGATCTGGGGATGGTCTTCCGGGGAAGGTGAGCTAAACCCCTGGAGGGCCGGAGATCCGGCCGAAGCGCTCGAGCGCGCTCTCATGCTCGGGCAGCGCACCCGGATCGATGTCGGCGACGTCGATCTGCGGCGATCCCCACTTCTCCAGTGTCGCGGCGATCGAACGGCGGGCACGGTCCATCTTGCGCGCGATCATGCGGCGCGCGGCCCACTCCG
>JBMOIL010000163.1:0-5104 GCA_049317345.1 Candidatus Nanopelagicales bacterium | reverse complement strand
GGCCTCGACCCGCCACAGATCCGCGAGATGCGCCAGGTGCTGCACGACTATGCAGCCTCGGGCAAGACCGTGATCGTGTCGTCGCACTTGCTCGGTGAGGTCGAGCAGACCTGCTCTCGCGTCGTGGTGATGGACCACGGCCATCTGATCTACTCGGGCACTGTCGAGAATCTCCTGGGTGGTCGCAGCGGCCTGAGGCTTGAGGACGTCTTCCTCGAAATGGTGGGCGAAGGGCACAGGGTGGACCAGTGAGTACGACCATCGAGACGCCCTACGTCGCGCGCCACACCCTCACCGTGCGGGTCGAGCTCATCCGGCAGTTGCGTCGCCGGCGCACCATCGTGGCCTTCGCTCTCGCGGTTGCCCTGCCCCTGATCGTCGTCGCCGCCGTCAAGCTCGGGCCGCAGTCCCGGGGATTCGGCGATGGCGATCTTGATCTTGTGGGCCTCGCGACTGCAGGGCCGTGGAACTTCACCCTGACGATGCTGCTCTTCGCATCCGGCTTCCTGCTCACGATCATTGCCGCGATGTTCCTCGGCGACACGGTGGCCAGCGAAGCGTCGTGGTCCACCATGCGCTACCTGCTCGCCGCACCCGTGCCCCGACGCCGATTCCTCCGCGCCAAGATGATCGTCGGGCTCATCCTCACCGCGGTCACGCTCGCCATCCTCATCGCGGTGTCCTTCCTCATTGCCCTTGTTGTCTTTGGTTCCGCCCCGCTCACCAGTCCCCTGGGCGGGTCCTTCGACGTGGCGACCTCCTGGCAGCGGCTGGCCATCGTGTCCGTCTACATCGGGATCCAACTCCTGATCCCCGCGGGTATCGCCTTCCTCATGAGCGTGCTCACTGATGTCCCGCTGGGCGCCGTGGGTGCCGCGGTCGTCATCGTCATCGTCCTCAACATCATCGACGCGATCGATGCGCTCGGTGACCTCAGGAGGTTCCTGCCCACTGACTACGGCGGTGCATGGGCTGACGCACTGGGCCAGCAGATCGTCTGGGACGACATGGCGATCGGAGCGTCGTACGCCGTGGTGACCTTTGCGGTGCTCGCAGGCATCGCCATGCTGCGGTTCGATCGCAAGGACATCCTCTCCTGACCCTGCTCGACATCCGGCTCTGGCAGGATGCCGCTGTCCAGGGGAGGATCACATGGCGGGTACGTCCGCGGCATCTGCACCACCGGCTGCTCCCGCGCGGGCGGGCCTTGCGCTCACCGCGCTGATCCTCGCGGCGATCGTCGCCAATCTCAATCTGAGCGTGGCAAATGTCGCTCTCCCCGATATCGGCAAGGCGTTCGACGCTGGCCAGACGCAGATCAACCTTGTCGCCATCGGCTGCACTCTGGGCCTGGCCATGTCGGTGCTCTACCTCGGAGCGCTCGGTGATCGCTATGGCCGCAAGCTCATGCTCCTCCTCGGCATGGCGCTGACGCTGCCGACGAGTGCTATCTCGGCTTGGGCGCCGTCGATCGACGTCCTCATCGCTGGGCGCATCCTCACGGGCGTGGCCGCGGGTCTCGCCTACCCGACCACGCTCGCACTCATCACGGCACTGTGGGGACCGGGTAAGGCACGCTTGCGCGCCATCGCGCTGTGGTCGGGCCTGAGCGGCGGTGGCGCGATTATCGGCCCGGTCATCGCCGGCGCCCTTCTGGAGTCGTTCTGGTGGGGCTCGGTCTTCCTCATCGCCGTTCCGCCTGCCGTGCTGGCCTTCGTCCTCGTCTTCATCAACGTCCCGGCGCACGTCCATGAGTCGACGGAGAGCGTGGACAATCTCGGCGGCGTGCTCTCCGTGGTCATGATCGGCACCTTTGTCATCGGCATCAGTACCGTGTCGGCACCCGGAATGCTGGGGCAGTCCCTCGCGCTCATCGGGGTGTCGCTCGTGGTTGGGGCACTCTTCATCATGCGCCAGCGGCGCGCGACCAATCCGCTCTACGACCTCGTCTATGCGAGGCGGCGGGTCTTCTGGGTTGCGGCGTTGAGCGGGATGATCGTCTTCGGCTCGCTCATGGGGTCGCTCTTCGTCGGCCAGCAGTTCATGCAGAACGTCCTGGCCTACTCGACCCTGGATGCGGGGCTGGCCGTCGTCCCCATGGCAATCGCCATGGTGCTCTTCTCGCCCATCTCCGGACGTCTTGTCCTGAAGTTTGGATCGCGCGACACCCTGCTTCTGGGTTTCGCCGTCATCATTCCCGGCTTCATCATCATGCTCATCGGCTGGCGCGAGCAGACGGCGTACTGGGTGATCGCTCTCGCTTACATCTGCGTGGGTGCAGGCACGGGGCTCGCCCTGACGCCAGCCTCGAGGGCGCTGACCAGCTCCGTGCCCGTCACTCGTGTGGGCATGGCATCCGGCACCTCGGATCTGCAGCGCGACCTCGGTGGCTCCGTCATGCAGGCGGTGCTTGGCTCGTTGCTCGCGGCTGGCTACGCGCTCGCGATGTCGAACGCCATTGCCTCGAGCGGTGATGCTCAGCAGATAACCGAGCAGACTCAGGCGACGCTGCAACTTTCCTACGTGAGCGCCGCCGCGGTGGCGGAGCAGTACCCCCAGTACGCGAGCCAGATCGTGTCCGCCGCCCGCGAGTCCTTCCTCAGCGGCGCCAACTGGGCCTACGGAGCCGCCATCGCGGCGAGCGTGATCGGTGCGGTCCTCGTGTGGACGCGCTACCCCGGCAAGCAGGGGGAGATCGAGCTCCTCAACGAGTATGCAAAGCAGGACGCAGCGGCGTGTGTCAATAACTGAACGGCCACGCCTTGAAGTAGTTGCGTAATCGCAGCCATAGTCCGTAGAGACCTCTCGGCTCCAGGATGAGGAACAGGATGATGAGCAGGCCGAAGATGATGCTCTGCAACTCGAAGACATTGAGCAATCCACCCTCGCCGATGCCTCCGAATCCGGGGATGAATCCGGTGATCGTGTTGACGAGCTTGGGCAGCATCACGACGAAGACGGCACCCATGATCGAGCCGCTGATGGTGGCAAGGCCACCGATGAAGACGACGGCCAGGAAGTCGATCGACAGGAAGATGTTCCAGGTCTCCGGCGAGATGCGACCGATCACGATGGAGAGCAGGGCCCCCGAGATGCCGGCGTAGAACGACGACACCGTGAAGGCGAGTGTCTTGGTGCGCAGCAGGGAGACGCCCATGACCTCGGCCGCCACGTCCCGGTCGCGCACGGCCGCGAAGTTACGGCCGAAGCGCGACCTCACGAAGTTGCGCGCGCCGAAGGCCATGACGAGGAAGATGACGAGGCAGGCGACGTAGAAGACCGTGAAGCGGTCGATGCGGTAGCCGAGGATCGTGTGGTTCGAGAAGAGGTCGAAGCCGAGGAAGACGGGTTCGGCGGGCGCACGTCCCACCCCGGCGCCGCCGGTGATGGGCTTGGCCTCCTTGAAGATGTGCTCGCCGATGAAGACGAGGCCCAGAGTGAGGATGGCCAGGTAGAGGCCGCGCACGCGTGCGGCCAGGGGTGCGAGCACGAAGGCGACGAGCGCGGGCACGAGGCCGGCGAGGGGCAGCCAGATCACCATGTCGAGGCCGAGGCCGATGACCTTCCCCTGCGCCTCCCCGCCGAGGACTGCCGCGGTGTAAGCGCCGACGCCCATGAAGAACGCCTGACCGAGGGACACCTGGCCGGCGTACCCCGTGAGGACATTGAGCCCGATCCCACCGATGGCGAAGATGAGCACCGTGGTGAGCAGTGCCACCATGTCGCGCTGCAGGAAGAAGGGGATGACCGCCATCGCGATAATCCCGGCGATGACCCAATTGCGCTTGACGCGGGTGTTGAAGATCGACATCTCGCGCGCGTAACTTGTGAAGAGTTGGGGCCGCCCCTTGACGGTGTGCAGCGACGCCTTGGTTGCGGACGTCATACCCGCACCACCTCCTTGGTGCCGAAGAGGCCGTACGGTCGGACCATCAAGACGACGATCATGATCAGGTAGGGCACGATCACGTCGAAGTTGGCGCCCAGCCACGGTGCGTAGACCGGCTGGTAGGTGCGCGTGAGGGACTCTGCCACGCCGATGATGAGACCGGCGATGACCGAGCCCTTGATCGAGTCGAGTCCGCCGAGGATGATCACCGGCAGCGCCTTGAGCGCGACCAGCGCCACGGTCGTCTCGATACCGGAGCTTCCGGCCGTGAGCAAGGCGCCGGCGAGCGCGGCCATGGCGGCGGCGATGCCCCATGAGAGCCCGAACATCCGTCCGACATTGATGCCCTGGGCCAGGCTCGTCTCCTGATCGAGCGCCGTGGCACGCATGGCCAGGCCGGTGCGCGAGCGGGCGAGGAAGAGGCCCACGATCCCGATGGCGACGAGTGCGATCACCAGGCGCGCGATATCGACGGTGAACAGGCGCGCCCCGAAGACATCGAGGGTGTTGAGGCCGAAGGGATCGTTGACGGTGAGCAGCTCTGAGCCGATGAGGCGTCCGGCCACGATGAGCAGGATGATGAAGATTCCGACGGTGACGGTTGCGGCGGAGAACGCCGGTCTGCCGACCATGGGTCTCAGGGCGATGCGCTCGATGATCATGCCGATGATCGCCATGACTGCCATGCCCAGCAGCACCGAGAGCCAGAAGGGCAAGCCGATGGCGTTGCCGAAGGAACCGGTGAAGAAGGCGCCAAGGATCATGAGTGCCGGCGTCGCGAAGTTGATGACCCCCGTAGCGCGATAGATGATCACGAAGGACACGCCCAGCAGTGCGTAGAGACCGCCGAGTCCGAGTCCGCGGACGACGGACGAGATCAAGTCCTCCATGGCCTAGGCCTCCGCATGCGCGACGACGATGACGTCGCTCTGGTCGCCGCCCGGGAGCCGGTCGGCCCCCGAGTACATGTCGTCGATGAGGGGCTCGAAGGTCTGGGTCAGAGCGGAGCGCTTCACCTTTTGCGTCGCCGTGAGCTCACCGTCCTCGTGGTCGAGTGCCTTGGTGAGCATCCGGAACTTGCGGATGTTCTCCACTCGGGCTGTGGCCTCGTTGACCTTGGCGATGATTCCCTGGACGAGTCGCAGGACGTCTTCCTTCTCGGACAGGTCGCGGTATGTGGTGTAGGGGATCCGCTTGGCTCGTGCCCACTGACCC
>JBMOIL010000162.1:0-5177 GCA_049317345.1 Candidatus Nanopelagicales bacterium | reverse complement strand
GTCGCGCCGATCACGCCCAAATCCCGGTAACGCCGGTAGCGTGCTGACGTGTCGATCGACCTGCGGCCTGCGACCCCGCCGGCGCCCCTGACGCTGGGCGCCATCGCCGCTGCCTGCGGGCTCACCACCGCCACCCCAGACATCACCGTCACCGGGGTCACCCATGACTCGCGTGCGGTGCGGCCGGGTGATCTCTTCGCTGCCCTGCCCGGCGCGCACGCCCACGGCGCGGCGTTTGCGGAGCAGGCTGCGTCACTCGGTGCCGTCGCCGTCCTCACCGATGATGCGGGCGCGCAGATGGTGCGAGACCTGCCGGTGCTGCTCGCCGGGGATCCGCGCGAGGCACTCGGATCCGTGGCGGCGGAGATCTACCGCCACCCCGCGCGCGACCTGCTGCTCATCGGCGTCACGGGCACGAATGGCAAGTCGACGACGGTGCACCTGCTCGAGGCCGGCCTGCGCGCCGCCGGTCACACGACCGGCATCATCGGCACCACCGGCGTGCGCATCGGCGAGCGCAATGTGCCCAACGATCGCACCACCCCCGAGGCCCCCGACCTGCACGCACTGCTCGCCGTCATGCGCGAGGAGGGTGTCACCGCTGTGGCGATGGAGGTCTCCAGTCACGCGCTCGTGCTCGGTCGCGTCAACGGGGTCGTCTACGACATCGCGATCTTCACCCAGCTCAGCCAGGACCACCTCGACTTCCACGGCACCATGGAGGACTACTTCGCCGCCAAGGCGGACCTCTTCACCGCGGCCCGCGCGCGCCGGGCCGTGATCGGGGTCGATGGCATGTGGGGGCGCCGCCTCGCCGACCACTGCGAGATCCCTGAGATCACCTACGCCCTAGACCATGATGCGAACGTGGTCTGCGCGTCCGTCGTCACCAGCCCCGCGGGCCAGACCCTCACCCTCCGCGACGACTCCGACCTGGTCGAGGCCGGTGCACCTCTCGAGATCGAGGTGGGACTGCCCGGCCGCTTCAACGCCGCCAATGCGCTCGGCTCCTGGACCGCGCTGCGCGCCTCCGGGATCGCGCCCGAGGTGCTCGCCACTGCGATGGCCGGGGTCCACGTGCCCGGGCGCATGGAGATCATCGACGCGGGTCAGGACTTCACCGCCATCGTCGACTACGCCCACAGCCCCGACGCGGTCGAGCGCGTGATCTCGGCGGTCATCCCTCGGGGCCGGCGCATCGTCGTGCTCGGCTGCGGGGGAGACCGCGACCGCGAGAAGCGCTACGCCATGGGCGACGTGGCCGCGGCCGGCGCCGACATCCTCATCGTCACCGACGACAATCCTCGCTCGGAGAATCCCGCGGCGATCCGCACCGCGATGCTCGCCGGTGCTCGGGCGATCGGCGGCGACATCAGGGAGATCGGTGACCGCCGCGAGGCGATCGCCGCCGCGGTCGCGGCGGCCCAACCGGGCGATGTGCTGCTACTCCTCGGCAAGGGACATGAGTCGGGGCAGGAGGTCGCCGGAGTGACCACCCCCTTCGATGACCGCGAGGAGCTGCGCGCAGCCATTCGTGATCGCATGGATGGGGCGCCCGCATGATCCCCATGACCCTCGCCGAGGTCGCCGGCGTCGTGGGCGGGCGCCTGATCGACGGCGAGCCCGACATCGTCGTCACCGTCGCCGCGAGCGACGACCGCGACTGCGTGCCCGGCACGCTCTTCGCCGCCATCCGCGGTGAGCGGGTCGACGGCCACGACTACATCGACTCCGCACGTGAGCGCGGCGCGGTCGCAGCCCTGACGACTCGGCCGGTGGGGTCGCCTGCCATCGTGGTCGACGATGTCGTGGCGTCGCTGGGTGCGCTCGCGTCCTATGTCATCCAGCGCCTGCCCGGCACCCTCGTGCTCGGCCTTACCGGCTCCAGCGGCAAGACGACGACCAAGGACCTGCTCGCGGCGATCCTCGCCCCGCACGGTGAGACGGTGGCTCCGCGCGGCTCCTTCAACTCCGAGGTGGGCCTGCCGCTCACTGTGCTGTCGTGCACCACGCGCACGAGATACCTCGTGCTCGAGATGGGCATGCGCGGCCGGACTCACATCTCCTACCTCTGCCAGATCGCTCACCCGAGCATTGCGGGCGTCATCAACGTGGGCTCGGCGCATATCGAGCTGCTGGGCAGTCGCGAGGCGATCGCCGAGGCCAAGGCCGAGATCATCGACGATCTGCCCGCCGATGGCACCGCGATCATGCACGCCGACAACCCGCTCGTCATGGGGCAGGCGGGGCGCACCGCGGCGCCGATCATGACCTTCGGCGAGGCGGCCGATGCGGCCGTGCGCGCGAGCGACGTCACCCTCGACGCCCTGGCCCGGCCCCGCTTCACCCTCCACTGGCAGGGCAGCGCCGTGCCCGTGCAGCTCACCCTCTCGGGGGAGCACCAGGTCGCCAACGCGCTCGCCGCCACGGCCTTCGCCCTCGCCGCGGGGATCGACCTGGCCGACATCGTCGCCGTGCTGGAGACCTATCAGTCACCGAGCAAGTGGCGCATGGAGGTCACCGAGCGCCCTGACGGCGTCACCGTCATCAACGATGCCTACAACGCCAACCCGGAGTCGATGCGCGCCGCCCTCAAGGCACTCGTGGCCATGGGAAACCAGGAGCGGCGCACGTGGGCCGTCATCGGTGAGATGCGCGAGCTCGGCGATCTCTCGATCGAGGAGCATGACGCCATCGGCCGGCTCGTCGTGCGCCTCGACGTCTCCAAGCTCGTCGCCGTCGGTGAGGGTGCGCGCCCGGTGCACCTCGGCGCCGCGCACGAGGGCTCCTGGGGTGACGAATCGATGTGGGTGCCCGACGTCGATTCCGCCATCGCGCTGCTCCGCGACCAGGTGCAGCCCGGTGACATCGTGCTCGTCAAGGCCTCGCGCTCCATCGGCCTGGAGAAGGTCGCCGAGGCGCTGCTGGAGCCGGCATCTGGAGCGGAGTCCGCGTCGTGAGGCTCGTCGTCCTCTCCGGCATCATCTCGGTGCTCACGGTCTTCATCGGCACCCCTCTGCTCATCAAGCTGCTGCTCAAGCACGGCTACTCCCAGGCGATCCGCGTCTCCACCGAGGGCGAGCCCTATCCCGAGCATGAGGGCAAGCGCGGCACTCCCTCGATGGGCGGGGCGGCGATCCTCGCTGGCATCGTGCTCGGCTACGGGCTCACGCACCTCATCTGGTGGACACCGCCCTCACCCTCGGCACTGCTCGTGCTCTATCTCGGTCTCGGTCTCGGTGCCGTGGGTGTCGCCGACGACTACCTCAAGATCTTCCGTCGCCGCGCCACCGGCCTGCGCGCGCGGACCAAGCTCATCGGCCAGGCCGTCGTCGCGCTCACCTTCGCGATCATGGCCCTGCGGTTCCCCAACGCCGTGGGGGAGACGCCCGCGACGACCGCGATCTCCTTCATCCGCGACACCCCGCTCGTGCTTCCCGCCGCGCTCTACGTGCTGTGGGTGTGGTTCCTCGTCACCGCGACCACCAACGGCGTCAACCTCACCGACGGTCTCGACGGACTCGCCACAGGTGCGGCCACGATGACCTTCGCCGCCTACGTGCTCATCGGGGTGTGGCAGTACGGCCAGTCGTGCTTCTTCACCGACAGTGCCGCCTGCTATCCCACCGCGAGTCCCCTCGACCTCGCCGTCGTCGCCGCAGCCGCGGCGGGCGCCTGCTTCGCCTTCCTCTGGTACAACGCCGCGCCCGCGCGCATCTTCATGGGCGACACCGGCTCGCTCGCGATCGGCGGCATCATCGCGGGCCTCGCGGTCACCAGCCGCACCGAGTTGCTCCTCGCCCTGCTCGGCGGACTCTTCGTCCTCATCTCGCTCTCGGTCATCGGCCAGGTGGCCTCCTACAAGTTCCTGCACCGCCGGATGCTGCTCATGGCGCCGCTGCACCACCACTTCGAGATGAAGGGGTGGCCGGAGATCAACATCGTCGTGCGCTTCTGGATCATCCAGGGCTTCGTCGTCGCGATCGGCCTGATGATCTTCTACGCCGAGTGGGTGCGGGGTTGAGTCGAGACCTCAGCGCGCTGACGTCGTCGGCGTCAGAGTGGAGTGGGCTGCGGGCCACCGTGGCGGGCATTGGCATCGCGGGCTTTGCCGCGGCCGATGCCTTGCTCGATCTCGGCGCGCAGGTGACGGTCATCGACTCCGGCGACGGCGACAAGCAGCGCGAGCGCGCCACGATCCTGGAGATCCTCGGCGCCGATGTGCGGCTGGGCTCCGCCGATTCCTGTGCCGACGACACCGATGTCTACGTCGTCTCGCCGGGCATCCCACCGCACGCAGGCGTGATCCGATCCGCGATCGAGCGCGGCATCCCGCTGTGGGGGGAGCTCGAGCTCGCCTGGCGGATCCGCCCTCCCGAGGGCGCCGCACCCTGGCTGTGCATCACCGGCACCAACGGCAAGACGACCTCGACCCTCATGCTCGATGCCATCCTGCGCGCGGGTGGCCTGGAGTCGACCGCCGCCGGCAATGTGGGCGCCTCCCTGGTCGACGCGGTGCGACGCCCGGAGCTGCAGGTCATCGCCACCGAGGTGAGCGCCACCCAGATGCCCTACGTCACCTCGGTGTCCCCGCTGTCAGCCGCGTGCCTCAACCTCGCCCCCGACCACCTCGACTTCTTCGGCACGATGGACGAGTACGCCTACAACAAGGCGCTCGTCTACCGGCACTCTCAGGTCGCGGCCGTCTACAACGTCGATGACCCGGTGACCGAGCAGATGGTGCGCGATGCCGATGTCATCGAGGGATGCCGCGCCGTCGGCTTCACTCTCGGCGTCCCCGGCCTGTCGATGCTCGGCCTCGTCGACGACATCCTCGTCGACCGCGCCTTCATCGCGGAGCGTGCTTCAGCGGCTCAGGAGCTGTGCACGGTGGGGGATGTACCCAACTCCTCGCCCGCCAATGTGGCGAATGCACTGGCTGCTGCGGCACTGGCACGCTCCTTCGGGGTGACCCCGGGTGCGGTGCGCGAGGGGCTGCGCTCCTTCACCCCCGCACCGCATCGCATCGCGGTCGTGTGCGAGGTCGACGGTGTGCGCTATGTCGATGACTCCAAGGCCACCAACACCCACGCGGCATCCACCTCGCTGCGCGCCTACGACCCGGTGGTGTGGATCGCCGGGGGACAGGCGAAGGGGCAGTCCTTCGACGAGCTCGT
>JBMOIL010000161.1:0-5177 GCA_049317345.1 Candidatus Nanopelagicales bacterium | reverse complement strand
CGCTTCGTCATGGGGCATCCCGATAGTCATCGATCACGGCGAGATGCACAGCACTGACAGGCACCGCGCCCACGGTCGAGTCGGCCAGCGAGTCGGGAAGGAAGGGCAGCCGCACACGTGTGCTCACGCTCACCCGGATGGAGGAGCCCGGAGCCAGGCATGATCCATCGCAGTCGACCCGCAGCTCGTCACCTCTCCACGGCACGCCCTGATCGGCGAGAGCCACGCGCGTGGCCATGCGCGCGGCTGATCGCGCCTCGGCCAAGCCGTCGGCCTGGGTGAAGGCGCGCGCGGACTCGCGTGCCGCCTGCGTGACGGCGTAGGCAGCCGACTGGACGCTCATCACCGCGATGACGGCGTAGGCGATGGGCACGATGACGAGCACCACCAGGACGACGAACTCCACCACCGCGGCGCCGTCATCGCCCCGCAGTCGCCTGAGGAGTCGCTGCCTCATGATCGCTCCGCAATCGCGTGCCCCTCGACCGTGAGCGCCGTCGGCCCGAAGGTGCCGAGAAGCGGCAGACGCGCGGTGACAAGGACACGGACGACTTCCACGCCCTCGAGTCGCGTGCGAGACGCCACAACATCCTGTGCCGCGTCCCCGCCCAGCGCATCGTCGAGCACATCACGCGTGCGGGACTCCGCTATGGCCAAGCCGGCCCCCGCGAGCGCACCGGCCCGAGCACCCTCCGCAGCCGCAGCAGTGAGGGTCGAGCGGACATGCAGCGCGAGGACGACCTGGAGGACCGCGAGCGCGACGAGCAGGAGAAGCGGAGTGACGAGTGCGAACTCCACGACGGCGCTCCCGCGGTCCTCCCGGACGCGGGTGAATAGCCTCACGGTCCCGACACGCTGTTGATCGCGCGGTCGAGGACGCTCGTGAGGGCGTCGTCAGCCACGAGCCACAAAGCCGTGACGAGCCCGGCGGTCATGACGGCCACGAGGACCCAGCCGGGCACATCGCCCCTGTCACTGGTGGTGATCCTCGCGATGAGGCGGGTGAGGGTGGTGCGAATGCGGGACATGACCTACTCCTTCTTGTTGTGGGATCACTTGTTGTTGCGGGATGTGCTGATGGGGATTACGAGACGGTGAGTTGGAGCCCATGCAGGCCGGGGTAGAGCGCAATGACGACGACGATGGGCAGGATGAAGAAGACGACGGGCACGAGCATGAGCACTTCCTTGCGCCCGGCCTTCTCCAAGAGACGTCTCCGACCAGCGGCACGCGCGTCCGCCGCTTGGGCGCGCAGGACCTCGGCCATGGGCGTACCGCGCTCGGTAGCCACCGCGATGCCATCAGCGAAGCGGGATGCCTCGAGACTGGGTACGCCGTCGGACATGTCGCGCAGGGCCGCGGGGAAGGCGGTCCCACCTCGCACGCGGCGTACCGCGAGGCCGAACTCGCCAGCCAGCTCTCCGCGGACGGTCACGGCAACGCGATCGAGTGCAGCGAGCGGCCCCTCGCCCGCCGCGACGGCAAAGGCAACAAGCTCAGCGACCGTGGGCAACTGCTCCGACATTCGTGTTGCCCGGGCCCTGGTGGCCTTCGCCAGAGAACGATCGTGCGCCAGCCAGCCGCCCACCGCACCCACAACGAGGAGCGCGGTCACCGCTCCTCCCGACACGGCTCCATTGCGCACGCCGAGGAGCACCCCGACCGCAGCACCCACACCGGAACCCGCCGCGCACCAGACGAGCCGCTCAAGCCGGTAGGCGTCGGCGTCACCCTCACGGCCCGCGCGACGCAATCGTGTGGACAGATCGGCGCCATCACGACTCACCAGCCGAAGGAACGGCGAGCCAAGGATCTGGCGCAGAGCGTCGAGGGGGCCTCGCTCAGCGACAGGCGCGCGCGGAGCACGGAGGCGATCCGCGAGGCGCAGTGGGCGGTGGGCGAGGACGGCAGCGACGATCAGGGCGATCGCCGCCCCCACAGCAAGCCCGACAAGGGCTCCGACGGCGCTCATGCGAGGACCCTCGGCTCGTCGGGAAGTCGCCCAATCGCGGTCATGACCCGGTAGGCCACTACGGAGAGGATCGCCGAACCGATCAGGATCACTGCACCCATGGTCGTCGAATAGGCGGAGACCGTTTCGGGGCGCGTGCACAGCAGGAGGAGTGTGATCCACGGCGCTGCGACGGCCACTCGTGCGGCATTGACCGTCCAGCTCTGCCGGGCCTCGATCTCTCCGCGCGCCCGAGCGTCCTGGCGTAGGAAGTCACTCAGCGTCGCGAGCACGCGACCGAGGTCGCTTCCACCGACCTCGCGCGCGATGCCGAGGGACACGATCACGCGATCCGCGACCGGATCGCAGAGGGAGTCCTTGAGCTGGTCGAGAGCCAGGGCGAAGGATCCCGATGCTCGATAGTCCGCGGCGAATGCCCTAAATGCCGGGCGCAGGGCCTCAGGGCCGCGCACACCGAGATCGATGACCGCCTCGGGCAGCGACATACCCGCACGGACAGCCGAGCCGAGCATGTCCACCGCGTCGGGCCACGCCGAGCGCAGCGCCACGCTCCGGGATCGAGCCCGGCGTCTCAGGATGACTAAGGGGAGGCAGCCCGCCACGAGCGCAGCGAGCACTCCCACCACCAGCACACCCGAGATCGCCACGACGAGAAGTCCGGCGACGAGTCCGAGCCCGACACACGCGCCGACAACGCTGCTGGGCCCCACCCGCTCGAGTCCGGCGCGATCGACGAGGCGACGCAGACGCGATATGCGCGCGTCGCGCTGTGCCTGTGGGACGAGAATGCCAAGGAAGACCAGCAGCGCGCCGAGACCAACCCCCAGGCCGATGAGCGCCCCGGTCATGCCGCTGCCCTCGCCGGACGTAGAAGCTGCGCCAGGTCATAGCCCGCGGCCTCGAATCGCTCCTCATGCGGAGGAAATCCGGTTCCCCGCACGAGATGCGCGCCCCGGAGAGTGAAGACATCGGCAATTTCGACGACGCCAGATTCCACCCTCCCGGGTAGCGCGACGATCTCGCGAACCCGACGCCGTCCGTCGCGCCCCGTCGCGGTGTGCACCACGATGTCCACACAACCGGCAACCGTGGGCACGACGAAGTCGGCTGCGATGTTGCTGCCCGCCAGCAGAGGCAGGGTGCACAGCTTGGTGACGGCTTCGCGCGCGGAATTCGCATGCAGTGTGGCAGCCGCGGGCAGCCCGCTGTTCATGGCGATGAGCAGGTCCAGCGCCTCCGCTTGGCGCACCTCCCCGACGATGAGGCGCGATGGCCTCATGCGCAGGGCCTCCTTGACGAGTCTGCGGAGGGGGATCTCGCCCGTGCCTTCAAGGCTCGCATCACGGGTCTGCATGGGCACCCAATCGGGATGGTGCGGCAGGTGGATCTCAAAGACCTCTTCGCAACTCACAATCCGCTCACTCGAGGGGATGCAGCCGAGAAGGGCATTGAGAAGCGTGGTCTTGCCCGCTTGCGTGCCCCCAGCGACGACCACATTGAGGCCACTCACCATGCAGGCTTCCAGGAAGTCCGCCGACTCGGGCGAGAGGGTGCCTCCCGGCACCAACTGGTGCACATCCATGGGGCGATGCACGAAACGCCGGATATTGACGGCCCAGTGCTCACGCGTGATGTCAGGAATGGCGACGTGGAGGCGGCTCCCATCAGGAAGCATCGCGTCCACGAAGGGCGTGCTCATGTCGATGCGTCGCCCCGACCACTGAAGCATCCGCTCGACGAGGCTGCGGACCTGAGCATCGGTGAGCACCGCGGTCGTGAGCTCACTCCTGCCCCCGCGGGCGACGAACACCTTGCCCGGAGCATTGATCCAGACTTCTTCGACCTCCGGATCATCGAAGAACCGCTGCAGGGGCCCAAACCCGGCGACGTCGTCAAGCACGCGGCGCGAGACAGCTGCGAGTTCGACGTCCGACTGGGCCGGGTCGTCCACCTGTGTGACGAGTCGCCGCACGGCCGTGCGCACCAGCTCCTCCACCGCATCTCGGTCCCGTAGTGGATCCAGACCCCCACGCCGTACCGCATCGCGCACATCAGCCTCGATGACGTCCTGCACCGATGTCGACACTTCCGCTCCCCTCGCTCGGCAATCGCTATCCATGAGCAGCAACCGCATGCAAGGACGAAGGTAGGAACGTCGAAGCTCCCCAACCAGATGACATCGCGCACCCTCAGTGCGCGTTAGCTCACCGCGGCTAATCGTGGGGGGATTGACGGCTGGGACACGCGCAATCGATCACGCAGAATGCGCGATCCAGTGAGCTCAGTCGATGATGTCGAGCACGAGCGGGAGGCGGGAGTACGCCGTGCCTGCCGGCGACACCACAACTGCCGGCTCGGGATCCGCGAGCAGCGGCAGCGCGGCCTCCAGGCGCTCGGGATCCTCAGCGTACAGTCGCAGGAGCGGCGCGCCGCTCACCACCGTGTCTCCGGGCTTGACGAGGACCTCGATGCCTGCGGAGGCGGACACCGGATCGTCCTTGGTCGCTCGCCCGGCACCGAGGCGCCATGCGGCACGCCCGATGGCGAGGGCATCGCATCGCGTGACCACCCCGTCACGGTCCGCCATGACCGTCTCGACGATCGGTGCTCTCGGCAGCGGCGCATCGGGGTCGCCACCCTGGGCGAGGATCATCCGACGCCAGTGGTCCATCGCTCGACCACTGGCGATCGCCTCGGCCGGATCGGCATCGATGCCCACGAGTTCGAGCATGTGCCGTGCCAGCAGGAGCGTGAGTTCGACGACGTCGTCGGGTCCACCCCCGGCGAGCACCTCCACCGACTCGGCCACCTCGAGGGCATTGCCGACGGCCACTCCCAGGGGCACGTCCATCGCCGTGACGAGGGCACGCGTGCGCACACCCTCATCGCGCCCGAGCGCCACCATGGTGCGCGCGAGCTGGACCGCGCGCGCCGTCTCGGACATGAAGGCGCCCGACCCGGTCTTGACGTCGAGCACCAGCGCCGATGTGCCCTCAGCGATCTTCTTGCTCATGATCGACGAAGCGATGAGCGGGATGATGTCTACCGTCGACGTCACGTCGCGCAGGGCGTAGAGCTTGCGGTCGGCAGGCGCCAGACCGGAACCGGCGGCACAGATCACTCCCCCGACGTCGTCGAGCATCGACAGCATCTCGGCGTTGGTGAGGTGGGCGCGCCACCCGGGGATGGACTCGAGCTTGTCGAG
>JBMOIL010000160.1:0-5184 GCA_049317345.1 Candidatus Nanopelagicales bacterium | reverse complement strand
TCGCGGGAGTCATCTGCCTCGTCTCGATGGGCGCCATCGCCTTCGTCCTGCGCAGCCGAACCAACGCGCAGCGGGTCGGGGAATTCGCTCAGGGAGTGCTCGGCAAGGTCTTCCGCCTCATCAAGCGCACGCCGCCCAACGTGGTCGAGGGTGTCGTCGGCTTCAATGACACGGCTGCGGAGATGGTGGGGACCCGCTGGGTGCCTATCACCATCACCAACATCCTCGCCCAGCTCACCCCGATGTTCGTCGTGCTCGCGGCCCTGCGCGGAGTGGGGGCGGAATCGGTCACGGTGCTCGAGGTCTTCGCAGCATTTTCCGTGGCGCTCTTGCTCACCACCGTTCCGCTAGCGCCCGGCGGCGCAGGCACCGTCGACGCCGCGCTCATTGGAATGCTCGTGGCCTTCGGTGCGAGTTTCGAGCAGGCTGTCGCGGCCGACGTGATCTGGCGCGCTTTCTGCTTCCTGCCGCAGATGGTGCTCGGCTGGCTGGCCGTGGGCTACTTCGCCATTCGCCAGCGCATGGCCAGGCGTCGGGCTGCCGCCGCGACCTAGCGCGCTAGTGGGCCTCGCCTGAAGCGGCCATTTCCTTGTCGAGGCCTCGACCGAAGATGAAGAGCGAGACCACCGTCCAGATCGCATACGCGACGAGGAGCGGGAGGTAACCGGCGTAGTTCTGGGAGAGGAAGCCGAAGATCAGCCACACGAGTGCCACGAGCACCCAGCCCCCGATGATGCCCGCCACCAGATGCGGCCTGGCGACCTCGTGCGTGCCCATGGCGTCTCCCTCCCAGCCGGGGATCCCTCTCCCCTGACCTACCGTTCAGCCTAGTGGGGGAGCGGGTGGATCCCGGGGGGAGGTTCAACCGAACGGACGATGCGCTCACCGCGCGACCCCGGTCCCACGGCCCCTACCGTCGGAGGATGTCGCGCCGACCCGTCATCGCCCTGGCCCTCGCGGGCACCGCACTTCTCGTTGCCGCCTGCTCGGCTGGTTCTGCCGACGCACCCACGGCCGCACCGAGCGATTCGCCCGCAGCGGCCACTGCCTCAAGCGCACCCGCACCTGAGCCCAGTCCTAGTGCATCGGTATCCACCGAGGCGTCGGCACCGGCCGTACCGAGCAAGCCGAGCGCCGCGGACATGGCCACGGATCGATTCGCGGATGCCGTGCTCGAGCAACTCAAGATCGATTCAGCCGATACCTTCAGCGACCAGCTCATCACGATCGCGTTGAGTCCACTCATGCGCCAACTCGCCTCGACGGCTGAGCTCACGACTCGCGTGGCATCGAAGGGTGACAGGGTGACACTCACGCTCGCGGGCACTGACGGCACGTGCATCGTGACGGTCACCGACAAGCCGCGGGCGCGCGGCGTGGCGTGCAAGCCCGTCTGAGCCGATCAGCCCTCTACGCCGTAGCGGTGCAGCATCACGGCGGCAACCGCCGCGTCGAGGCGCGATCCCGCCAGGGGCGGGCCACCATCCAGAACCTCACCCATGAGCAGCAGCGGGACGATCTCGCCCGTCTCGCCATGTTCGGGTGGTGAGTAGTCGGGCACATCGAGCAGATCCAGCCCGCACCGCTCGTAGAAGGCGATGCGTCGGCGATCTTGCTCTGCGTGCTCCCCTCTCGGATCCTCTACGTCGAGAAGGAGCACGCTGATCTCCTCGGATCGCAGTGCGTCACGCAGGTGTGCGAGCAGTTGTGTGCCCAGCCCGCGATCGCGACGGTCGGCGGTGACGGCGAGGTAGCGCACGAAAGCCATGTCCGTGTCGCCGAGCCTGCGGATGAGAGCCATGCCCACCGGCGTCGCGTCCACGTCGATGAGCACGAGGAAGCGCTCGTCGTCGCGATGCTCGACGAGATCGGACCAGGGTGCGCGCACGCTGGCTGGGAAAGATTCCTCGTAAAGGGCGCGTACGAGCGCTTCGTCAGCAGCCGTGTAATCGCGCAGGAGGATCTCGCCCATCTCACTCCCGCCCCTGTCGTCCCCGGTCATGTCAGCCACGATCCTGTGTCGGCATCCCAGGTCCGCCCGGCGATGAGCTCCGGCTTGGCGACGCGCTCGGAAGGGGTGCGGGGGAGGTCGGCGCGCACCTCCCAGAAGCGCGGCACCTTGAAGCGCGCGATCCGCTCAGCGCAGTAGGGGCCGAGGTCAGCAGCGGCCTGCTCGGCATCACGCGGATCGGTGAGCACGACGTAGGCCTTGACCTCCTCGCCGCGGATGTCGTCGGGTACGCCGACGACCGCTGCCATGCGCACGGCCGGGTGAGAGAGCAGGGTGTCCTCGACCTCGCGTGCGGCGATGTTCTCGCCTGCTCGGCGCACGACCTCCTTGAGGCGACCGACGAGGGTGATCACGCCGGCGTCGTCACGCCGTGCCAGATCGCCGGTGTGCAGCCACCCGCCGCGGAAGACCTGGGCCGTGGCCTCCGGCTCATCGTCGTAGCCCGACATCATCCCCGGACCTCGAAGCACGAGTTCTCCGATGCCACCGGCGGGAATCTCTGTGCCATCAGCATCGACGATGCGGGCTTCCCGCCCCGGTTTGGCTACGCCGATTGCACCTGATCCGACAAGGGCATCGTGCTCGACATCGGTGACATGGATGTCGCCGCCGGTCTCGGTCATGCCGAAGACCTCGAACCACGGGGCACCCCAGCGCTCCTCCAGCGCGGCATGGCGAGCGGGCGGAATAGCGGAGCACTGGATGACGCGCACGCGATGATCACGGTCGCGTGGATCCTCCGGCGTCGTGAGCAGGAGGACGGGCATGGCCGCCAGGCAGTAGAAGTAGGTGACGTCGTGCTCGCGCACGCGATCCCAGAAGGTGGACGGGTGGAATCCGTCGAGGATGACGAGCGACGCACCGCTGGTGAGGGATGCGGCGAGGTTCCACTGCGGGTCCATGTAGGACATGGCCTGCGCGGTGAGCATCCGATCGTCGGGGCCCAGGCCGGGAAAGCCATCGACGAGACTCGTGGCGAGGTGCAGCCAATAGCGATGCGAGAGCAGGCAGCCCTTGGGGTGGCCGGTGGTCCCGGAGGTGAATTGCACGTTGATGATGTCGTCTGCATCGTGTACGTCGGGCAGGGGTTCTGCATCGGTGGGATCGGCGACAAAGTCGGCCACATCGATCACGGGCACGTGCACCGGTGAGATGCCGGCGGCGAGCTGCGGCGTGGTGACGAGTGCGACCGCGCGCGACTTGGTGAGGATCCAGCCGGCATCTGCGTGGCGCAGCTTCGTGTTGAGTGGCACCGAGGTGGCCCCCAGGCGTGCGAGGGCGAGCCAGGTGAGTGCGGCTTCCGGGCGGTTGTGCAGCAGGACCGCGACGCGATCACCCGAGCGGATCCCGCGGGCCCGCAGGTGCCGGGCGACCCGCTCGGACGACTCCTCGATCTCGGCAAAGGTGAGTGAGGTGGAGGCGGATGCCTCAGGGCCTTCGCGCAGGTCGAAGGTCCACGCCGTGCGGTCCGGCCACAGAGCGGCGGCTCGGCGTACTGCCTCCGGCAGTGTGCGGGGTGCGTCGTCCATAGCGGTCAGTACCGAAGGGGGCAGACGATGTCGCGCCCGGGCAGTCGCAGATTGACGAGGTAGCGCGTGATGGGTTGGTCGACGCAGGAGGTCGTGCGGCCGTAGACGATGTGGTGAGTCCCGCCGTACTGCACCGCGCGCGCACCGGTGAAGGCGCGCTGCATCTCCACCGCAGCGGTCCACGGCGTGCGGTTGTCGGCAAGCGCATTGGCGACGAGCGGGGGAGTTGGGAGCTGGATGGGGCTGAGGATGCGAGGGATGGCCCTACCGAAGCGTGGCAGTCCTGCGCACTGCGCGCCCTCGCGCAAAGCCGACTGGCCGATGTGCACTCCTCCGGCAGCCGCACCTTCTCGGGCGATCTCCGCGAGGCGCGCCGCTGTGGGTCGATCGGGCATGTCGGAGCAGTTGACGTAGGTCCACTGCGGGTCGAACCAGCCCTTGGCCTCTGGCCCGCTCGACGTCGAGAGCATTCGGGCGGCTGCGTCGATCTGCACCCGCGCTTCGCGGCCGTTGCCCGCGCGGAGGCCGGCGTCGACCCGGTCGAGCAGCCCCGCCACGGAACTCCAGGTGGACTGGAAGGAGGCCCAGCCGATGATGTCCTTGCCCACGGTCCAGCGCGTGATGCGGCTTCCATCGCTGGAGCGCAGAGTGCGGGTCTGCAGTGACGACATCACGCGGTCGTACTTGGCCTGGTACGCCGGGCCGAGAGCGTCGAGCATCGTCTCGATGGCCAGTGGGTCATCCCAGGTGTGCTCCCGCGACCACAGCTCGATCGTGCTCAGCGGAGAGATCACGCCGTCGAGGAGAAGCGCGCGCACATGCTCAGGGAAGTACTGCGCGTAGGCGCGGCCAACCGTGGAGCCGTAGCTCATGCCCCAGAAGGTGAGCGACTCCTCCCCGAGCGCCTTGCGCAGGGCATCGAGATCGCGCACCAACTGCCATGTGCCGACGTAGGGCGCGTGCCTGCGGTTGGCTTCGAAGCAGGCTGCTGCGGCCTCACCGTTGACGCGCAGGTACTTCTCCACCCAGGCGGCCCAGTCGACCGCACCGGTCTTGGGTGGTGCAATGTCCTTGACGTTGCAGCCGGAGATGCTCGGCTCCGAGCCGCCCACTCCCCGCGGATCCCATGCCACGATGTCGAAGCGATCGCGGACACGCTGGGGCAGCATGCCCTGCACCCAGGTGATGTTGGAGACAGCGGCGGAGCCGGGACCGCCGGGATTGAACGTGAGTACGCCGATGCGCTCCGAAGGCTTCTCGGCGGGGATGCGGGCGACCTGAATGCGGTAGGTGCCGTCGACCCGTCGATCACCCCAGTCGCGCGGCACGGTCAGGGTCGCGCAGCGCGCCGGCCCGCCGCCGCAGGAGCCCCAGTTGAGCGATGCGCGGGGAGCGGGAAAGCCCGACAGGGATGTCGCCGTCGGACCGCTGGGATCCGACTGGGCTGTCGCCGTCGATGATGTGGCAAGAGCGGGCGCGGTGCCCAGGAGGGGAATCGCGACAACCGCACTCGCGCACATCAGCCCGACGCGACGGCCAAGCCGCCGCTGTCGGGCTGTCTCGGTGCGGTGCATCAGGCCATGTTAGGCGCTGACCTCAGTCGAAGAGCTCCTCGAGGAAGCTCTTGCGCTTCTTGTAGGGCTT
>JBMOIL010000159.1:0-5389 GCA_049317345.1 Candidatus Nanopelagicales bacterium | reverse complement strand
CCATAGGCGTAGAAGAGCATCTCGCCGGTGTAGCGGCCTTCTTCGACGACAAGCTGGGTGCCGATGGCGATATCCACTCCGAGGCGCTCGCCGATCGGCTCCACCACCTCGGTGCCGGAGGAAGAGATGATCACGATGTCGCGACCCTCCGCGCGATGCTCCTCCATGAGCGCAATCGCTTCCTCGTAGACCACCGGATCGATGATGACGTCGATCGTCTCCGCCACGATCTCGCGCACCTTGGCGACATCCCACCCCGTCACCAGGTCCGACATGTAGCGGCGCATCGTCTCCATCTGGTCGTGGTCGGCGCCGGACGCGAGGAAGAGGAACTGGGCGTAGGTGCTGCGTATGACGTCGCTGCGCCCGATTAGTCCTCCTCGGTAGAAGGGCCGCGCGAAGGCCAATACGCTGGAGGTGGCGAGAATCGTCTTGTCCAGATCGAAGAACGCCGCGGCGCGCGTCACAGGTGCACGCTACCGCGGAGGGCCGTGTCCACAGGGGCTTCGCGGGGCCTTTGTCCCCAGGCAGTTGCGGCAGGGGTCCATCCGGGCGCGGGGATGGCGAACCTCTGTGCATGACCGAGACGCTCCGACCTCTGCTCATCACATCCGATCCCCTCCTCCTCGACGATGTCGTGCGGCTTGCGGCCGCGGCTGGCATCGAGCTGACCGTGCACGCCGAACCCACGGCCTCCGCGTGGTCTCACGCCCCGCTCGTATTCGTCGGTGACGACGCACTCACCTCGGCAACATCGCGTGCCCTGCCGCGCCGTGAGTCCGTGATCGTCGTACGTCGCGGCAGTGGACTGGGCGATGACCGCACTCCTGCGTCCACATGGCAGGGAGCCGTGGCGCTGGGTGCCGAGCACGTGGCCGAGCTGCCTGATGCGGGCAGGTGGATGGTGGATCGTCTCGCCGAGTCTGGTGACATGGCTTCGTCTGGTGGACCGGTGATCTCGTGCGTGCCGGGTGTGGGTGGCGCGGGCGCGACCACCCTCGCGGCGATCCTCGCGCGCGAAGCCCGCGGCCTGCTCGTCGATGTCGATCCCTACGGTCCCGCGATCCCTGTCGATGGCGGGGTGCGCTGGCCGGATCTCTCGGACACCCGCGGCCGGATCCCACCAGGCTCCCTGCGCAATGCACTCCCCAGTGTCCACGGGACGCATGTGCTCACGGGCACACCCGAGGCGCGGTACGCCGTACCCGGTGAGGCACTCGCATCGGTGCTCGAGTCGAGTGCTCGCGGCTTCCCGTGCACGATCGTGGATTCGCCGCGGTGCGACAGCGAGACGAGTCGACTTGCCTGGGCGCGCAGCGACGCTGTCGTCATCGTCATAGGGCCGCATCCGGCCAGCGCGGCGCGGGTGCCCGCCCTGATCGATGGGATCCAGGAGGTGTGCACGCGTGTCGTCGTGGTCGCGCGCACCGGTCCCCGCGATTCCGGTGTCTGGTGCGCGGCCGAGGCGTCGCATTGGGAGGTGCCGGTGCTCCCTCCCTTTCGCCACGACCGCTCCCTTGCGCAGGGTGACCATCCCTACCTCGCACCTCGCTCCGCGGGGCGTCGCGTCGCCCGCGAAATACTCGACTCCTTGGCTCCAGGAGCACGGCCGTGACCGCGGCACTGGTCGAGCGCGTCCGCCGCAGGCTCGTCGATGACGGAGTCACGCGTTCGCCCGACGCCGCTCGCGTTGCGGCAGCCCTGCGAGATGAGGGCGTCGTATTGGGCGATGAGTCGCTTCTCCACCTGGTGGGCTCATTGCGTGATGAGTTAGGTGGACTCGGCCCGCTGCAATCCCTTGTCATCGATCCACATGTCACGGACGTCCTGGTCAATGGCCCGAATGATGTCTGGGTTGATCGCGGCCGTGGGCTCGAGCGGTCCGCGGTGGGCTTCGGTGATCAGGATGCGGTGACGAGGCTCGCCCAGCGTCTCGCCTCCCTCGCTGGTCGCCGTCTCGATGAGGCGTCGCCCTATGTCGATGCCCGTCTGTCGGACGGCACCCGCCTGCACGCCGTCATCCCGCCCATCTCATCCGACGGCGCACTGATCTCCCTGCGCATCCCGCACCGGGGCGGCTTCGACTTGGCCGACCTCGTGCGCCTCGGAACCATCGACGAACTCGGTGCCCTGTGGTTGCGGGCGATCATCGACGCGCGGTTGGCCTTCCTCGTCAGTGGAGGCACAGGCTCGGGCAAGACCACTCTCCTCGCGACGCTTCTCGAGGTGGTGGAACCTGTGCAGCGCATCCTGCTCGTGGAGGACTCGGCCGAGCTCAGGCCGCGGCATCCGCACGTCGTTCGTCTCGAAGCTCGTCCGGCCAATCTCGAGGGTGCCGGACAGGTAACGCTGAGGGACCTCGTGCGCCAAGCCCTGCGGATGCGTCCCGATCGGGTCGTTGTCGGGGAGGTGCGCGGTGCCGAGGTGGTGGACCTACTGGCCGCGATGAACACCGGTCACGAAGGTGGCTGCGGCACGGTGCACGCCAATTCCCCGGCCGACGTACCCGCACGGCTGGAGGCCCTCGGCCTCATGGCGGGCCTCCCGCGCGACGCGGTGCATGCCCTCATCTCCGCCGGAGTACACGTCATCATCCATCTCCAGCGCTCACCCCGAGCCGTGAGCGAGGTGCACGTGGTGGAGCGATCGCATGGCCTTGCGATCACGGCGCCCGCGCTCGTGCGCGAGGGTCATCGGCTCGTCCCGGCCGAAGGTGCTGGTCGACTGGCGTCCCTGATCACGGCCGCCGGCGGAGAGGTCCCGCGGTGACCGTCATCGTCGCTGCCCTTCTTGCTTCGGCGGCGGCATGGTGCGCGCTACGCCCCCTTGCACAGCCCGTGTCCTTGGTGCCCCTGGCGCGGCGCGCAGTCTCCTCCGTGCGACACCGGCTCATGTCGCGGAGACGTCGCGCACATGCGCGTGCCGCGCTGCGCGAGGCTCTGGCCGAAGTGGTGGCTGATGTCCGAGCCGGGCAACCACCCGCGCGAGCACTGTCGCGGGCGCTTGCAGACCGCGATGCGGCGATCGCACCTCGCACGCTCGCGGCCACACGTTGGAGTGGCGATGTCGTCAGCGCCCTGCGCGATGACTCCCGTGCTTCGGGCCAGCCGATTCTCGCCTCCGCAGCCGCATGCTGGAGTGTGGCTTCGGCGCAGGGCGCCGGGCTAGCCGACGCACTCGATCGCATTGTCACGCAAGACCGCAGGGCGGAGGAGGTGCGTCGCCAACTTGAGGCGCATCTCGCCGCGCCCCGCGCGACGGCGCGCATGCTGGCACTGCTGCCCGCACTCGGCCTCCTCCTCGGCGTCGCCATCGGAGGCGACCCTCTCGGTTGGCTCCTCGGGACCACGCCTGGCTGGGCATGCCTCGCCCTTGGCCTCATCCTCATCGCGTCGGGCCTGGCGTGGGCGACACGTATCGTCGCGCGCACGGAGCGCCTGCTGTGACCATCCTCGCGGCGCTCGCTGCTGCATTCGCCGTGTGGCTCTGGGTCCGCCCTGCACGCCGACGTCGGCGGACCGGCAGCGGCTTCTCGCGTGGCGCGCTCGCACGCCTGGTCGGCGCCGCTTTCGGTGTCGTCGTCGCGATCGTCATCGGCGGCATCATCGGGATCGTCCTCGGCATCGTCGTGGCCGTGGCGGCTCCTGGCGTCTTCACGCGGCTCGAATCGCGGGCGCAACGGCATCGCCGCGAGATGCTGCAGAGACAGGCGCCTGCTGCTGCCGACCTGATGGCCGCGTGCCTTGCCGCTGGTGCGACACCGGTGGATTCCGTGCGCGCGGTGTCCCACGCTCTCGGCGAGCCGATCGCGGGTCCCCTCGATCGGCTCACGGGCGCACTGAGCCTCGGCGCTGATCCCGCCGGTGCCTGGGCATCCCTTGCTGCCGACGCATCACTGCGCCCCATCGCTCGAGCAGCCGCGCGATCAGCCGAGACCGGCGCCCCGCTGGCCGCCCTCCTCGCATCTGTAGCCGACGATCAGCGCGACGAATCCCGTGCGCGCGCCGAGGCTTTGGCCCGCGCCTCGGGGGTGCGCTCGGTCGCACCGCTCGCGGCATGCTTCCTGCCCGCATTCCTCCTCATCGGAATCGTGCCCGTCGTCGCCAGCCTTGCCCTGCCCTTCCTCCAGTGACGGGCTTCAGCTGCGATTGCGCGTGCGTACGACGAGGGCGACTCCAGCAGCCGAAGCGATGAAGACACCTGCGCCGATAGCGAGGGCGAGCACGGCGAGGCTCCCGACCCGATCAACGGGCTCGAGTGCGGCCGCGACAGGAGAGGGCGAGGCCGCGGTCGTCGCAGCCGTGGGTGTCGGTGGATTCGTGGGAGTGGCCGGCTCAGGGGCTGCGGATATCTCCGGCTTCGTGACGTCCGCGCGGTTTGGGTCGGACTCTTCGATGGGGGCATCGACGGTCACCTGCAGCAATCGATCGTCGCCCTCGCTGGCGATGATGAGCGCCGTGCCGTCGGGTGTCCACGTCATGGCCTCGCCCTGCACCTGCTCCGGAAGCGGCATGCGCGACACAAGGGTGCCGGGAGGTAGGCCCGAATAGATGCGCACCTCGGAGTAGTCGCGTACGGCGTATCCCCCACCGGGGCGCATAGCTGCATCGGTGACGAGTGCCTCCTCCGTGCCGACCACGCGTGCCCGTGCCTCCCTGCTAGGGGGCAACGGCTGCGGCAACTCCCACACGTTGCCGTCGATCAGGCCCTTGCCGATGAGCCACAGGCGGTCGCCGTCGGCGAGCAGGGCCTCGGAGTCCTGCCGGTCTTCGAGTCGCACCCGTGTCGTGGTGGCCGACACCGTGCCACTGCGCAGTCGGGTGGGCTCTGCGATCTGGTGGATCTCGACGTATTGGCGTGAAGAGGTGTTGTCACCCACGTCCGCCCACCACAGTGCCGGTGATCCAGTCGGTCCTGTCCCAAGGGCGATGGCCTCCGGGTCCTGCGCGGCGATGCCGCGCACGCGCAGGACGGCGCGGATCTTGCATTGCTCGACATCGAGCGCGTACAGACGCGCGCCGCCGCCTGAGTCATTGTGTGCCCACACGATGCCTTCGTGGAGGGTGGAGTAGGCCAATCCACTGATCTCGGCAAGGCGTTCGCCGTCGAATCGACACAGCTCCGTCACGTCCGCGCGAGCGATGCCAGCGGGTGCGAGCAGGACGGCGGCGCCGATCACGCCTGCGAGGCCTATCCCCACGATTTCCCGCATCACCTCCTCAGAGTACGTAGCGCCTCATCCCCAGTGACCCACCGGATGACTCCTCCACAGGGTTGGTCAGGGCTCTGTCGTGCCGTCTTCGCGCGGCGCACGGTGGCGAGGCGATCCACCAGGTCGCACGCACCGGCCGTCCTGCCGGCATGTCTGGAGGCACACCATGACCACACC
>JBMOIL010000158.1:0-5394 GCA_049317345.1 Candidatus Nanopelagicales bacterium | reverse complement strand
ACGTGCTTGATGCGGGTGTAGTCCTCGAATCCGTACATCGACAGGTCCTTGCCGTAGCCGGAGTGCTTGAAGCCCCCGTGCGGCATCTCGGCGACCAGCGGGATGTGAGTGTTGATCCACACGCAGCCGAAGTCGAGGTTCTTGGCCATGCGCATCGCCCGACCAAAGTCCTTCGTCCAGACCGACGAAGCCAGGCCGTAGTTGACGCCGTTGGCCCAGGCCAGCGCCTGCGCCTCATCCGAGAACTTCTGCACCGTGATGACGGGGCCGAACATCTCGTTCTGGATCATCTCGTCGTCTTGGCGCAGATCGGCAATGACGGTCGGCTCGATGTAGAAGCCGCGATCACCCTGACGCTTGCCACCGGCCACGACCCGCGCATGCGACGGGGCGCGCTCGATGAAGCCCAGCACGCGCTCGAGCTGGTTGACGTTGTTGACCGGGGGCACGAGCGCCTCGCCGCCGGGACCCTCCTCGAAGGTGGTCGCGGTGGCGGCCGCTTGCTGCCCGAGCGCCGAGACGAAGTCGTCGTAGATGCCGGGTGCCACGATCATGCGCGTGGCCGCCGTGCAGTCCTGCCCGGCGTTGAAGTAGCCGGCGACGGCCAGCCACTCCGCAGCAGCCTCGACGTCGGCGTCATCGAAGATCACGATGGGCGCCTTGCCGCCCAGCTCGAGGTGCACGCGCTTGACGTCGCGTGCGGCCTCGCCCGCGACCTCCATGCCCGCGCGCACCGAGCCCGTGATCGCCACCATCTGGGGGGTGGGGTGGGAGACAAGCGCCCGTCCCGTGTCACGGTCACCCGTGATGACATTGAGGACTCCCGGGGGCAGGATCCCGGCATCGGTGATGAGCTCCGCCATGCGGACCGTCGACACGGGCGTGGTGTCCGAGGGCTTGAGGACCACGGTGTTACCTGCGGCGATGGCCGGGGCGTACTTCCAGACCGCCATCATCATGGGGTAATTCCACGGGGTCACCTGGCCGATGACTCCAATGGGCTCACGGCGAATGATCGATGTGAAGCCCTTCATGTACTCCCCCGCGGCCCGGCCCTCGAGCACGCGAGCGGCACCGGCGAAGAAGCGGATCTGGTCGACCATGGGAGGGATCTCCTCCGACATCGTCACCGCGATCGGCTTGCCGGTGTTCTCACTCTCAAGGGCGACGATCTCCTCGGCATGCTCCTCAAAGAGGTCAGCAATCGCGAGGAGGGCCTTCTGCCGCTCCGACGGCGTCGAATCGCGCCACTCGTCGAACGCCGCGGCCGCGACCGCATACGCGCGATCGACATCCTCCGGCCCGGATACGGGGGCGGAGGCGAACACCTCGCCCGTGGAGGGATTGACGAGGTCCTGCGTCTGCCCACTCATGGAGGGCAGGCGCTCGCCCCCGATCACGTTGTTCAGCACCCGCTTGTCGCTCACAGCGCTTCCTTTGTCTCAGGGGACCGGTCACCGCGACCGATCGGGAGGCTCACGGTAGCGCCGACGCCCAATCCCGTAGCGCGCCCCCCTAATTCACGACGAAATCCGATGGTGCGAGGGGACTCACGCGACGAATTCCCTTGCTTTGTGGTGTGGTCCCTGCCTAGTCTGACCCCATGACCCGCCTTCGACTCGCTCGCGACGGCGAACGCGCCGCACCCCCACTCGACGACGTCTCGAAGGCGATCATCGAGCAACTCCAGCAGGACGGTCGGCGTCCCTACGCCACCATCGGCAAGGCGGTGGGCCTCTCGGAAGCAGCGGTCCGTCATCGCGTGCAGCGCCTCATCGACTCCGGCGTGATGCAGGTGGTCGCCGTCACCAATCCCCTGCAGGTGGGATTCCCCCGGGCCGCCATGATCGGCATCACCGTCGAGGGCGATCTCGAAGCCGTCGCCGCCGAGGTCGAGGCGCTCGCTGAAGTCGACTATCTCGTGATCTGCGCGGGCGGGTTCGATCTCATGGCCGAGGTCGTCGCCGAGGATGACGATCACCTGCTGGAGATCCTCAATCGCCACATCCGGCCGATCCCGGGCGTCAAGCGCACCGAGACCTTCGTCTACCTCCAACTCCGCAAGCAGATCTACACATGGGGAACACGATGACCATCACTCCGCAATTCGTCACCGAGCCCGGCGACGATCGCATGGCTGCATCCGCTGAGCGTCACCTATGGATGCACTTCACCCGGCACTCCATCTACGAGACCGGACAGGGGCACGTGCCTGTCATGGTGCGTGGTGAAGGCGCCTATGTGTGGGACGACCAGGGGCGTCGCTACCTCGACGGCCTCGCGGGCCTCTTTGTCGTGCAGGCGGGCCACGGCCGCAAGGAGTTGGCGGCCGCCGCTGCCAAGCAGGCCGAGGAGCTGGCCTTCTTCCCCATCTGGTCCTACGCCCACCCGCGTGCGATCGAGCTCGCTGAGCGCCTCGCGCACTATGCGCCGGGCGACCTCAACCGGGTGTTCTTCACCACCGGCGGCGGAGAGGCCGTCGAGAGCGCGTGGAAGCTCGCCAAGCAGTACTTCAAGCTCACCGGCAAGCCGATGAAGCACAAGGTCATCAGCCGCAACATCGCCTACCACGGCACTCCCCACGGAGCACTGTCCATCACCGGCCTCACGGGTGCGAAGAAGTACTTCGAGCCGCTCGTGCCCACGGGGATCAAGGTGCCCAACACCAACTTCTACCGCGCTCCCGAGGAGTACCGCTACGACGAGAAGGCCTTCGGGCTCTGGGCCGCCGAGCGCATCCGCGAGGCCATCGAGTTCGAGGGTCCCGAGACCGTCGCCGCCGTCTTCCTCGAGCCCGTGCAGAACTCAGGCGGGTGCTTCCCTCCCCCACCCGGTTACCTCGAGCGAGTGCGAGAGATCTGCGATGAGTACGACGTGCTCTTCGTCGCCGACGAGACCATCACGGCGTTCGGACGCATCGGCGACATGTTCGCCATCAAGCGCTTCGGCGTGCAGCCCGACATCATCACCTGCGCCAAGGGCATGACATCGGGCTACGCCGCAGCCGGCGCCATGATCGCCAGTGATCGGCTCTTCGAGCCCTTCCGTCACGGCACCAACTCCTTCCTCCACGGCTACACCTGGGGCGGCCACCCCGTCGCCAGCGCCGTCGCTCTGGCCAACCTCGACCTCTTCGAGCGCGAGGGACTCCTCCAGCACGTGCGCGATAACGAGGGTGCGTTCCGCACCACCCTGGAGCGTCTCTACGACCTGCCCATCGTCGGCGACGTACGCGGTGCGGGCTTCTTCTACGGCATCGAGCTCGTCAAGGATCGCGACACCCGCGAGACCTTCAGCGACGAGGAGTCCGAGCGACTGCTGCGCGGCTACCTCGACAAGGCGCTCTTCGACAACGGCCTCTACTGCCGTGCCGACGACCGCGGCGACCCGGTCATCCAGCTGTCGCCACCACTCATCTGCGACCAGTCTCACTTCGATGAGATCGAGCAGATCCTGCGCACTGTCCTCACCGAGGCTGGTAACCAGCTATGACAGCACTGCCCGCCCCTGGATCGACCTCTCGCACGCAGATCAAGCGCCTGCCTGAGAAGACCGTGACCAACCGCGAGATCGCCTACGCCATCCTCGACGCCGGGCTCATGGCGCACGTTGCAGTCGTCACCGATGGCCAGCCCTACGTCGTCCCCGTCGGCTACGCGCGCCGCGGTGACGAGGTGATCTTCCATGGTTCGAGTGCATCCCGCCTCTTCCGCACACTCGCCGACGGCGCCCCCACGTGCCTCACCGTCACGCTTCTGGACGGCCTCGTGCTGTCCCGCAGCCTCTTCGAATCCTCCATGCACTACCGCACCGTGATGGCCCTCGGCACCTGCCGCCGACTCGAGGGCGACGAGGAGGTCGCCGCACTGCTCGACCTGTCGGAGAGCCTGATGCCCGGACGCACGACCGAGGCGCGCCATCCCCTCCCGCAAGAGCTCAAGGCGACGATCACTCTGGCGCTGCTCCTCGATGAGATCTCCGTCAAGGTGAGTGACGGTCCGCCGGATGACACCGACGCCGACCTCGTCGATCCGGTCTACTCCAAGATCTGGGCCGGGTGCGTGCCCATCGTCGAATCCTTAGGCGAGCCCGTTGCGGACGACCTCGCCAGCGGCGTACCGCTCCCCGACTACGTGCGCACCTGGCGTCGCGGATGACATCGCTGTGGTGGGACACGCTTCCCGAGCACCTCACGACACCCCTGGGTGAGCCCCTCGATGGTGACGCCGAGGCCGACGTCGTCATCGTGGGCGCGGGCTACACCGGCCTGTGGACCGCCTACTACCTGCTCACCCAGGAGCCGGGCATTCGCGTGACCCTGCTGGAGGCGGAGCACGCGGGATTCGGAGCCAGTGGGCGCAATGGCGGCTGGTGCTCCGCGCTCTTCCCCGCGAGCGTGGCCAAGGTCGCAGGCATGAGCGACCGCGAGAGCGCCATCCGCCTGCAGCGCGCGATGCACGACACCGTCGACGACATTGGGCGCGTCGCGGAGTCCGAAGGCTGGGACATTCAGTGGGCCAAGGGCGGCACCGTTGTCGCCGCGCGCACTCCCCTGCAGTGGCAGCGCGCCCAGGAGGAGATCGCTGAGTGGCGTCGCTGGGGATTCGGCGAGGAGGACTACCGACTCCTCGATGCCCAGGAGACCGGTCGCCTCCTCACGGCCACCGATGTCATCGGCGCGACGTACACCCCGCATTGCGCCGCGATCCATCCCGCCCGCCTGGTGCGCCACCTCGCGAAGACGGTCGTCGAGCGAGGCGGGGTTATCCACGAGAACTCCCCCGTCACGGAAATGCGTCCTGGGCTGGTGCGCACCCCACGTGGTCGCGTGCGCGCACGTCACGTGGTGCGCGCTACGGAGGGATACACCCCTCGCCTGCCGGGGTACCAGCGCGCGATCGCACCCGTCTACTCCCTCATGATCGCCACCGAGCCACTCGGGCAGGATGTGTGGGACACGATCGGTCTGGACGAGCGACCGACATTCTCCGATGGTCGCCACCTCATCATCTACGGCCAGCGCACAGCGGATAATCGCTTCGCCTTCGGCGGGCGCGGTGCGCCGTACCACTTCGGCTCGAGTATTCGCCCGGAGTTCGATCGCGACCCTGCTGTCTTCGCCGATCTCTGGCGCACGCTCGTGGACCTCTTCCCCGCCGTCTCGGGCCACGTCGTCACCCACTCCTGGGGCGGCCCACTCGGCATCCCGCGCGATTGGTGTGCCTCCGTCGGGCTCGACCCCGTCACCCGCATGGCATGGGCGGGGGGCTACGTCGGCGACGGCGTGGGCACCTCGCACCTCGCAGGGCGCACCCTGGCTGATCTGATCGGCGGTCGCGCGACCCAGCTCACATCTCTGCCGTGGGTAGGCCACATCTCACCCGACTGGGAGCC
>JBMOIL010000157.1:0-5416 GCA_049317345.1 Candidatus Nanopelagicales bacterium | reverse complement strand
CGGCAGCGGGAGTCGCCGAGCCGGAACGCATCGCGCGCCCCCTGCTCACGGCGGCTCTCGACAATTCCCTTCGTGAAGGAGACCTGGCGCTCACCGGTCCGGTGGCCCGTGGCGATCACGCCACCGTGCGGGCCCACATCGAGCAGATGCCCGACAGCGATGTGGAGCGCATCTACCGCGCCCTCGCGCTCGCGACGGTGGAGCGCGCCCAGGCGGCAGGCAGGCTCAGCACCGTGGACGCCGAGGCACTGCGCGGGGTCCTGTCGGAGGGGGAGCGATGACGCTGGTCGCCACCACGCGGGTGGAGCTCGATGCCGCGACAGCCGATCGCGCTCCGACCGCTGTCGTCATGACGATGGGTGCCCTGCATGACGGTCACGCGGAACTCATGCGAGAGGCCCGCCGGCGGCTGCCCGCCCATGGCCGTGTCATCGTCACGGACTTCGTCAATCCCACGCAGTTCGGCGCAGGCGAAGACTTCGATCGCTATCCGCGCACACTCGATGCAGACATTGCCATCTGCGAGCGCAACGGTGTGGACATCGTCTTCGCCCCGGCTGTCGCGGAGGTGTACGGCGGCGCGGAGCTCGGCATCACGATCGACCCGGGTCCCCGCGGCAGCATCCTCGAGGGAGCGAGTCGACCCGGACACTTCGCCGGTGTGCTGACGGTGGTGGCCAAGCTCCTCCACATGACTCGGCCGGATTTCGCGCTGTTCGGCGAGAAGGACTACCAGCAGCTCGTGCTCATCCGCGACATGGTGCGCGCCCTGGACTTCCGTGTCGAGGTGATCGGCGTACCGACCGTGCGCGAGCCGGATGGGCTGGCGATGAGCAGCCGCAATCGCTACCTCTCCGATGGCGCGCGTGCGCAGGCTGGCGCCATCCCGCGGGCGCTTGCTGCAGGCCAGGAGGCGGCTGGGCAGGGGGCTGCATCGGTCATCGCAGCGGCGTGCGAGGTGCTGGAGTCTGGTGGGATGCAGGTCGACTACGTCGCCGTGACCGACCATGAGCTCGGAGAGGCACCCCATCGGGGTGCCGGTCGATTGGTCGTCGCCGTATACCTGGATGGCACGAGACTCATCGACAACGCACCCGTCGAACTCGGCGGTGGTGCATGAGTTCCCTCTTCGCACCCAGCCCCGGGTGGACCGCACGCGGCGATGTGGTCATCGTGGGCTCGGGAGTGGCGGGACTCACCGCCGCACTCCATGCCCGCCGCACCGGCCGCACTGTCTTGCTTGTGACGAAGGGTCGCGTCGAGGAGGGATCCACCCGGTGGGCGCAGGGCGGCATCGCCGCGGCGCTCGCGGATGACGACACCCCCGAGGAGCATCTGCACGACACCCTTGTCGCGGGCGCCGGTCTGTGCGATGTCGATGCGGTGGAGGCGCTCGTCACCGAGGGCCCCGACTGCGTCCGCAATCTCATTGGCCTCGGTGCCCACTTTGACCTGGATGCCTCCGGGGCCATCGCTTTGACTCGCGAGGGCGGACACCATCGCGATCGCATCGCCCATGCCGGTGGCGATGCCACCGGCGCCGAGATCTCGCGGGCGCTCGTGGCTGCGGTCGCCCTCGACCCCGGCATCGAGCTCATCGAGGGTGCGCTCGTCCTGGATCTGCTGCGCGACGAAGACGGGGGAGCCCAGGGTGTGACGCTGCACGTCATGGGCCAGGGCCAGCGCGATGGTGTCGGCGCCGCACTCGCGCCGGTGGTCGTCCTGGCCACCGGGGGCTTCGGTCAGGTCTTCGCCCAGACGACGAACCCGGCGGTGGCCACGGGCGATGGTGTTGCCCTGGCCCTGCGCGCCGGGGCCGAGGTAGCCGACCTCGAGTTCGTGCAGTTCCATCCCACCGTCATGTGGCTCGGTCCGCGTGCGCGTGGCCAGCAGCCCCTGGTCTCGGAAGCCGTGCGTGGTGAAGGTGCCTATCTCCTCGACTCAGCAGGCGAGAGATTCATGGTCGACGTCCACCCCATGGCCGAGCTCGCGCCCCGCGATGTCGTGGCCCGCGCTATCAAGCGACGGATGATCGATACGGGCGAGCCGCACGTGTGGCTGGACGGCCGGATGTTCGGTGCACGTCAGTGGGAGGAGAGGTTCCCGACGATCCTCGCCTCCTGTCGTTCACACGGGATCGACCCGGTCAACGAACTCATCCCTGTCTCGCCCGCATCTCACTACGCCTCCGGCGGTGTCTTGACCGATCTGGACGGGCGTGCCTCGATTCCCGGGCTCTTCGCTTGTGGCGAGGTGGCCTGCACCGGCGTACACGGGGCGAATCGGCTCGCATCCAATTCCCTGCTTGAGGGCCTTGTCTTCGCTGCGCGCATTGGCCGCGCGCTCGAGGGGGACACACGGTCCTCCCTCCCTGCGCTGCCGCTGAATTCCTCTGCTCCTCTCATCACGGGTGTGGGTCGCCGAGGCGTGCAGCAGGTCATGAGCGAGGAGGCGAGCGTCTTGCGCAGCGCGGACTCCCTCGCGCGCGTGTCTCGCACCCTGGAGGAGATCGCATCGATGGCCTCGGGGGTGCCCTGCACGGACGACTGGGAGTCGACCAACCTGCACGTCGTTGCAAGGGTCCTCGTGCACCAGGCACGCCTGCGTGAAGAGACCCGCGGGTCGCACTGGCGTGAGGACTTCCCGGATCGCGATGATGACCACTGGCGCGTGCGACTCGTGTCACGGCTTACCTCGGATGGCGACATCGTCACCGAGCGTGCGCCCGTCCAGGGAGGTGAGATGAGTGGATCCGGATGAGAGCTTGATCCGCGCGGGCCTGGATCCTGTGTCCGTGGCCAACCTCGTCGACCGGGCGCTCGCCGAAGATCTCGATGGCGGGGTCGACGTGACGTCGGTCGCTACTGTCGACGCCGAGGCACGCGGCACGCTGGACCTCGTCGCCCGGGCATCCGGTGTCATCGCTGGAGCCCCGGTCGCTGCCGCGGCACTGATGCGAGCCGCCCAGGGACGGGTGACGTGCACATGGATAGAGGACGGCACGCGAGTGAGCCCGGGTGATGTGGTTGTCTCGGCCACGGGACCCACCCGTGACCTGCTCCTGGGCGAGCGCACGGCGCTCAACCTGCTGTGTCACCTCTCGGGCATCGCCACGGCCACGCGGCAGTGGGTCGACGCCCTCGGCGCATCCTCGACTCGCGTGCGCGACACCCGCAAAACGACCCCCGGACTGCGCAGGCTGGAGAAGTACGCCGTGCGCTGCGGCGGCGGCGTCAACCACCGCATGTCGCTGTCGGATGCCGCACTCGTCAAGGACAACCACGTCATCTCTGCGGGGGGTGTGGCCGCTGCCTTTGCGCGGGTTCGCGAGGTTTTTCCCGGAGTCCCCGTCGAGGTCGAGGTGGACTCGCTCGACCAACTCGAAGAGGTCCTCGAGGCGGGCGCCGATCTCGTGCTCCTCGACAACTTCACGCCCGATGAGATGAGCGAAGCCGTGCGGCGCACCGCTGGACGGGCCCAGCTCGAGGCTTCCGGCGGTCTCACGCTCGTGGACGCTGCCGCTGTGGGCTCGACGGGAGTGGACTACGTCGCCGTGGGAGCCTTGACTCACTCCGCGCCGGTGCTCGACATCGGTGCCGACCTCCGGGAGGCGCAGTGACCCTGCTCGCCATCGACGTCGGCAACACCAACACCGTGCTCGGGCTCTTCGACGGCGAGGAGCTCGTCCGGTCGTGGCGCATCAAGACTGACGCCCGCTCGACAGCGGATGAGATGGCCCTGGTCTTTCGGGGGCTGCTCGCGGACGAGCCCGAGGTCACCGGAATTGCGCTCTGCTCGACCGTGCCCGCCGTGCTGCGCGAGATGCGCCACATGCTGACGACCTACCACGACGACATCCCCACGGTCATCGTCGAGCCCGGCACCAAGACCGGAGTGCCCGTCCTCACCGACAACCCGAAGGAGGTGGGCACCGATCGCATCGTCAACACGATGGCGGCTTACCACCTCTACGGCGGGCCCTCGATCGTCGTTGACTTCGGCACGTCGACCAATCTCGATGTCGTATCCGACAAGGGCGAGTTCCTCGGCGGGGCGCTCGCGCCCGGTATCGAGATCTCGATCGAGGCCCTTGCCTCCTGCGCCGCCCAACTGCGCAAGGTGGAGCTCGTCCGGCCGCGATCTCCCATCGGCAAGAACACGGTCGAGGCGCTGCAGTCGGGTGCCCTCTACGGCTTCGCCGGTCAGGTCGATGGACTCGTGCGTCGGATCAGCGACGAGCTAGGTGGAGTCCAGGCTGTGATCGCCACGGGCGGACTCGCGCCAATCGTGGTGCCGGAGTCCGAGACCATCACCCACCACGACCCGGATCTCACCCTGGTGGGCCTGCGCCTGGTGTTCGAGAAGAACACCGACTGACTACCCTTGCGCACGTGACCGACGACGACGCGCAGGATCCCGCGGAGGATCTGCCAGAGCAGATGCGCGTGCGCCGAGACAAGCGCGATCGCCTGCTCGCCAGTGGTCGCGAGCCCTACGCCGTCCGCCTTCCTGTGACGCACACCATCGCTCAGGTGCGCGCGGCGTATCCGGATCTCGACGTCGATGTGGCCACGGGGGATCGCGTGGGCGTCGCCGGCCGAGTGATCTTCCAGCGCAACACCGGCAAGCTGTGCTTCGCCACCCTGCGGGCAGGTGACGGCACCGAGCTCCAGGCCATGCTCTCCCTCGCATCCGTGGGCGAGACCGCGCTGGAGGAGTGGAAGCAACTCGTCGACATCGGTGATCACGTCTTCGTCTCCGGTGAGGTCATCACCTCCAAGCGTGGTGAGCTCTCGGTGATGGCCGATGAGTGGCGTATGGCCACCAAGGCACTGCGTCCACTGCCGGTTGCGCACAAGGCGCTCTCGGAGGAGAACCGCGTCCGTCAGCGCTACGTCGATCTCATCGTGCGCCCGGAAGCCCGCGAGATGGCGCGCATGCGCGTGATCGCTGAGGCGAGCGTGCGTCGCAGCCTCGCCGAACGTGGCTTCCTCGAGATCGAGACGCCGATACTCCAGGCGCAGCAGGGAGGTGCTGCTGCGCGACCCTTCGTCACGCGCTCACACGCACTCGACCTGGAGCTCTACCTGCGCATCGCTCCCGAGCTCTTCTTGAAGCGCGCCCTGGTCGGCGGCCTGGAGAGAGTCTTCGAGATCAATCGCAACTTCCGCAATGAGGGCATCGACTCGACTCACTCGCCCGAGTACGTCGCCCTGGAGTTCTACGCCGCCTACGCCGACTATCGCGATGTCGCGCGCATCACACGGGAGATCGTCCAGGAGGCTGCGCTCGCAGCCACCGGAACCCTCGAGGTCGTCCATGCCGACGGCAGCGTGCACGATCTCTCCGGCGAGTGGCCCGAGATCGACTTCTACGGCTCCGTCTCGGCGGCGGTGGGCCGCGAGATCACGCCGGC
>JBMOIL010000156.1:0-5531 GCA_049317345.1 Candidatus Nanopelagicales bacterium | reverse complement strand
ATCGCCGGACTCGCCCGCTGGTTCGCGGGCACGGCAGCTGATGCCGACGAGCTCGACACCACTCGCCTCGAGCCGCGCGTGCGGCGGCACGCGATGCTGGGTCGGTGGGTGCGTCGCACGCCGCTTATGGATGAGCGACTGCGCGAGTCGTGGATCCGTCACGCTGACGAATTCCTTAGCGAGTACGACGTGCTCGTCACACCCGCGCTGGCTCAGCCGCCGATCCATGCACGTCGCTGGTTCAGTGGCGGGTGGGCGTCGACCATGCTTGCGAACATCCGCTACGCGCCGTTCGCCGCTCCCTGGAATGTCGCGGGGATGCCGGGCATCGTCATCCCCATGGGTGTGCACCCTCAGGCCGGCACTCCGGTCGCCGCTCAGGTGGTCGCCCGACGCGGTCGTGAGTCGCTGCTGCTGTCGATTGCCGCGTGGGTGCAGCGCGAGAGGCCCTGGCGTCGCACCGCACCGGGCTTCCCTGCCTAGCATCCAGCGCGTGAACGTCTCGGTTATCGAGACTTCGCGGCGGCCCACATCCGCGCGAGTGCGCAGTTGCGGGCAGCGAATGGGTGGATTTCGTGCACGTTACTGCGCACTCGGCGAGGGGGCTACGTGGTGGAGGTCCGGCGCAGGGTCTCGGGCATGAGCAGCGTGAAGACCAGGGCGACTGCGGCCACAGCCGCACCCACGGCGAAGGCCCACTCGAAGCCATAGAGGTCGAGCAGCAGTCCGCCCAGGAGTGGACCGACGACGGCACCGAAGTCCGAGACCATCTGGAACGTCGCCACCACGCTTCCGCCCTGGCGGCCACCCATGATGTCGCCGACGACCGCCGATGGTGCGGAGCCGAGGAACGCCGTCCCGATCGATGTCACCACCATGCTCGCGAAGAAGACGACCAGGGCAACGGAGAGCGAACCGGTCGCCAGGTCGTCGATCACGAGCAAGAGCATGCCGAGGACCGTGGCGACGCTGCCGATGATCATGGCGGGGCGACGCCCACGAAGGTCGGTGAGTCGACCGGCGGGCAGTAGGAAGACGGCCTGCACCACTGCGGCGACGAGGAAGGCCCACCCCGACAGGCTCGGCCCCTGCTTAAGCCCCTCGATGACGAAGAGGGGGATCAGTGCTGAGCGCAGTCCGAATGCGGTCAGCCCGATCGCGAGGTTGACGGCCAGCGCGGCACGGTAGGCGCCATTGCCGAGCGCCCCGCGCAGCTCTGCCCAGCCCCCCGCTCGGGGAGTCGCGACTCCCGCTGGTTCAACCCCCTTAGGTGAGGTGTCCGAGGCTTCGACGACGGCCTCCCGTGCGGCCAGTCGGGCGGGGGAGAGGAAGACCAGAGCGATGACTGTCGCTACCGCGAGTGTCCCTGCGTAGAAGAAGAAGGGTGCGCGGATGGAGACAGCGAGCAGGATCCCGCCGATAGCGGGGCCTGCGATGCCGCCGACGAGGAAGCCGCCCTGCCAGGCGGCCGATGCCCGCCCTCGCTGGTCGGCCTCGACCACTCGCAGGAGCAGCGCCATCGCCGAAACGGTGAACATCGCCGAGCCGATGCCGCCGATCCCGCGCAGCACGATCAAGTGCGAATAGCTCTGCGCGAGGCCAGCGAAGAAACTCGACACCGCGACGATCCCGAGGCCGATCGCGAGGATGTTGCGCTCACCGAAGCGATTGGTCCACGCGCCGGCAAACGGTGATGAGACGAAGCGCATGAGGGCAAACGCCGAGATGACCGCTGATGCGGCAAATGCCGAGACACCGAAGGATTCGGCGTAGATCGGGATAGACGGGATGACGATGCCGAATCCCAGTGCGACGAAGAAGGCGATACTCGCCAGCACAGCCACCTCGACCGGAAGGTCTTTGAGGAGGGGTATTCGGCTACGCACGAGGTGCGAGCCTACGTCCCCGGGGGAGAGCGTCCCCCGTCAGGCTGATCGGCGTCGGCCCTTGCGCGCGCGGACGTAGTCGGTCACGACGTAGTCGCCGAGGCGGTCGCCGTCGGAGGCGAAGACCCTGCCGCCATTGCGCCTTGCCATCGCGTCGAGGAAGCGCTCCAGCCGCGGATCATCGCCGAGCCGGAACCACGAGATCGGCACGCCGCGGCGTGTGAGTCGGTCGACCTCGGCCACGGTGAGGTCGATCGTTTCGCGGTCGGGGGGCCACATGAACCACCAGTCCGGGCCTCCCGATGCGGTGGGCGCGGGGAGCAGGTGCGCCGTGGGCTCGCCGTCGGTGACGACAAGGCACACGGGCTCGGCGTCGCGGTGCCGGTCGAGGAACCTGCCGGCAAGCATGAGCGCATGATGGAGGTTGGTGCCCTGGATGTCGCTCGCCGCGAGGTCGGGGAGTTCCTCGGGGTTCACCGTCCGCGCGAGGTTGGCGAAGGTGATCACCTGCAGGGCATCGAGCGGGTACGCCGAGGCCGCGAGGGCCTGAAGCGCCATAGCGGTCGTCTTGGCGGCGCGCCACGTGTCGTTCATCACCATGGAGAAGGACTGATCGACCAGGAGCGCGACCGCCGCGCGCGTGCGCGTCTCGGTCTCACGCACCTCGAAGTCCTCGGCGCGCAGACCCGGTGATCGCGTCCCCTCCGCGAGACCTCGTCGCACCGCGTTGCCCACAGTGCGCACGACATCGAGTGGCTGCTCGTCGCCAAACTCCCACGCCCGCGACTGACCGGTGAACTCCCCCGCTGCACCGGCGTCGTGCACCTCATGGTCGCCACGTGGCCCCGCGTCGAGATCGGCGAAGACTCTGCGTAGGGCGGTGCGCCCGATGCGCCGGACCGCCTTGGGGCTTAGCTCGGAGCGCTCCGTGAGGTAGCCCTGCTCGCGCAGCTCGCGCTCGATCTCGCGCAGCCGCTGGATGTCATCGACCGCCTGGCGCCCGAGTGCCCGCTCCACGGCTTCGACGTCGACATCGTCGAGCGTCGCGCCGGCGTAGTCCTGCGACAACTGCGCCTCGAGGGCCTCCAGATCGGCCATCTCGGCAAGCGCCTCGGTGGCATCGGGGAGCCCGAGCCCGCGCTCGCCCTGCATGCGCTGTCGCCCCTGCCAGGGGAGGTCTGGGCGCAAAGCGCGAAGGTGGTCCTGCAGCTGCGACATCTCGGAAGCGAGGTCCATGTCCTGCCAGGCCTGCTCCATGAGCCCGGCGAGCTCCTCCCGCTGCTCGGGGGTCATCGAGTCGAGCATGCGCTGCATGGCGGCCGCCCGGCGCGCGAGGTCGTCGAGCAACTGCTCGAAGCTCTCCGGCCGGTCGGGGAAGAACTCCCCGTGCTTGTCCATGAACTTCTCGAAGTCTTCGCTCACATCCTCGCCGCGCCGATGCTTGTCGAGCATCGCATTGAGGTCGGACAGCATGTCCTTCATCGCCTGCTGCTGCTCCGGCGATCCGGGATTCTGCAGTGCCTGCGACATCCCCTTGAACTGCTGGTCGAGCACATCACGCCGCAGCATGTCCTTGATCTCGTCGTACGCCGCCTGCGCCTCCGGGGAGCGCCAGTCGTAGTCGGCCAGCTCGCGTACGGCACGAGAGGTGTCGTCGGGGAGCATGTCGAGCATCGACTCGCGGAAGCGGGCGTCATCGGACGGGTCAGGGAAGAGCGCACTGCGCTCGTGCTCGAGGGCCTCGTCAAGCCTGTCGCGCACCTTCTCCAGGAGGCCGTCGAGCCGCCCGGACTTCTGGAGCTCGCGACGCCGCTGCTGGATGCGGCGGCGCAGGTCGTCGAGTCCCCGCGCACCCTCCATGCCCTGGCGCAGGAGGTCGCGCAGGGCATCGCGCACGGAACTGCCATCGAGGATGCGGTCAGCCAGGGCGTCTACCGCCGCTCCCGCATCGACGGGATCGGCAAGGGGGTCGGGCCCCCCGTGGAAGGCGCCGTAGCGGTAGCGCACCTACTCCTCCGTCGACGTGGTGGCGTAGCGCACGCGGCCGTCGGCCTCGTCCTTGTCGATGCGTCGCGTCAGCCACAGACCCTCGAGCGCGAACTCCACGCACGCAGCAGCGATGCCGGGTGTGGGCTCGGCGTCGGGACCCTCGGTGGCGGCGATGAGACGACCGAGGCCCTCCCAGGCACCCGCGGCATCCAGCAGGCCCGTCGCGGTCACGAGATCGCCCGCCTCGATCGTGCCGCCCTCGTCGAGGAGCGTGACGAGCGGAGTGAGGTCGACGCCACCCAGGTGGCGCCGATAGGTCTCGGCCACTGCCTTGCGCGCGAGATGCTGCAGCACCTCTTCCTCTCGCCCCTCCTCGCTCACCTCGAACTCCACCTTGCCGCGCAGGGTGGGCACGACGCCGGTGAGATCGCCCACGCGTGCCACCGGCTCGTCGGAGGTGATGGCGGCACGGCGCAGTGCCGCACCCGCGAGCGCTTCTGCTGCCGCGATCGCGAAGCGTGCGGAGACACCGCTGCGCTGGTCGACCGCGCCGGATTCGCGCACCAGCCGAGTGAAGCGTGCGATCACTTCGAGCAGGTGCATGGGCACGATCGCGACGAGATCGGCCTCCTGGCCGATGAGGCTGATCTCATGCTGTACGTCGTACGGGTAGTGCGTGGTGATCTCCGCCCCGAAGCGGTCCTTCATCGGCGTGATGATGCGACCGCGATTGGTGTAGTCCTCGGGGTTGGCGCTCGCCAGGACGAGCAGATCGAGGGGGAGGCGCAGGGTGTAGCCGCGCACCTGGATATCGCGCTCCTCCAGGACATTGAGCAGGGCCACCTGAATGCGCTCGGCGAGGTCGGGCAACTCGTTGATGGCGAAGATGCCGCGATTGGTGCGTGGGACGAGACCGAAGTGGATCGTCTCCGGATCGCCGAGTGTGCGGCCCTCGGCCACCTTCACCGGATCGACGTCGCCGACGAGATCGCCGACAGACGTGTCAGGTGTGGCGAGCTTCTCGCCGTAACGCTCGCTGCGGTGACGCCAGGTGACGGGAGTGGCATCGCCCATCTCCTCGACGACCCGTCGACCGAAGGCGCTGACGGGAGCGAGCGGATCGTCGTTGACCTCCGAGCCCTCGACGATGGGCATCCATTCGTCGAGCAGTGTCACGAGGGTGCGGATCAGACGCGTCTTGCCCTGCCCACGCTCGCCGAGGAGCACGATGTCGTGACCCGCGAGCAGTGCGCGCTCCACCTGGGGGATGACGGTGTCGTCGAAGCCGACGATGCCGGGGAAGGTCGGCTCGCCCGCTGCGAGGCGAGCGACGAGGTTGGCCCGGATCTCTTCCTTCACCGTGCGGGGTGAGTAGCCGCTCGCGCGCAGTGCGCCGAGGGTGCGGGGCAGGTCTGCCGGGGCAGGGGGAGCGAGGCTCGTCATGACCTGACGGTACGTCAGGATGGGGGACATGGCGCCCGGAGGCCTGAGTGAGGCGCGCTGCGCTGCGGCGCTGCGTCGTGGACTGGAGACGTCGGTGCCGGAGGCGGTGCAGGTCGCCCTGGACGATCTCGGCGCGAGACCCCACCTCGCCATCGTCCAGGTGAGTGCCCCGGGAGAGCCCCTCGCTGCGGGTCGAGCACTGGCGCACGTCGC
>JBMOIL010000155.1:0-5545 GCA_049317345.1 Candidatus Nanopelagicales bacterium | reverse complement strand
GTCGGGGCCGCAGGTCACCGGATTGCTCACCATGCCTGCCTCGGAGCGCTTGACCATATCGACCTGTGCGGCCTGATCCTCGATAGACAGATTGCGATGCAGGATTCCGACGCCGCCCTGGCGGGCCATGGCGATGGCCATGCGTGCCTCGGTGACCGTGTCCATCGCGCTCGAGAGGAGCGGCACCTTCACGCTGATATTGCGCGTGAGGCGGCTCGTGGTGTCGACCTCGCTGGGAACGACGTCGGACTCTGCGGGCAGCAGCAGCACATCGTCGAAGGTCAGCCCGAGGTAGGCGAAGGGCTCGGGCAGGGCGGGTCCGTCCGACATGGCGTCAGGCTACTCGCCCCCGGTCGGGGGCGGATCCTCACGCAGGCGGCGGACGCCCGGATGGGCCCGCCACACGGGCTGCAGTCCCGCAGGCAGGGACGCCTCGATCGTGTACGTCGCTCCGCGGCCGGCCTCCCATGCCTCACCCAGCCACGGGAGGGGCGCCAGCGGGGCGTGGTCCGCCGCGACGAGAGCCAGCGGCCACTCCAGGGTGACCCACCCCTCCGAGGCCAGGATGGGGCCAACGGCGACCAGGTCATCGACGTCGCCGGTGACAGCCGCGAGGACGATGCGGGACTTGGCTGAATGCCGAGGAGAGTGGTCGAGGCAGATGTCGACGGACTGCCGTGCATGCTCGGTGGCAGTTGCCGTGTCGCCGGCGAGCAACGCGAGTTCCGCACCGACCCAGTGCCACCGCGTGAGAGTCCGCCACCCCGAGGTGGCCGGCTGTGCGCTCTCGACATGACACACCGTCGCGCGTGCGGGATCAGCCGAGGCCACGGCGTCGGCGGCGAGCCCGATGAGCGCATCCGCGCGCGACTCCGCATCGGTCGCGCTCACCAGCGCGTCGGCGTCGAGATCGGCAGCTCCCGCGGCGTCTCCGATCTGGCGCCGATGGCTCGCTAGTGACGAGAGCGCGAGGGACTTCCACCTGTCATCTACTCCGAGCAGTCCGGCGAAGTGCTCGGCCGACTCGGCGTACCTGCCACGGGCGCCGAGATCGACACCGCGTTCCCACGTCGCAGCAGGGAAAGCCGGCACCATCAGGCGCCAGCGGCGCGCGCCAGCATCGTGATGGCCTCGGAGAGGTCGGAGACCCGCTCGCCACGCGGCGGTGCGACGGGCCACCAGCCGGGTCCTGCCAAGAGGATGAGCGGCTCGGGCCGCAGCTCGGGCAGGACGACCAACTCGGCAGGGTCACCAGACTCACGGGTTTGGGACCACACGAGCACGGCGCCGGGTCCAATACGTCGCATCGCCTGCCCCAGGGCGTCGGCGGGCGTGCGCGCGCCCATCATGCGCATCGCGACCTGACGCTCCGCTAGTCCTGCAGCCAGCGCCCACATGGGGAGCACGTGCAGTTCCCCTGGTGCAGCCGCGAGCAGGACGGTGGCCGGCGATGTGGCGGGGGCTCGGCTGACGCGCTCGCTGAATTCCGCCTGAATCGCCTCGGAGAGGACATGCTCGACATCGATGCCGCCGCCCGACTGCTCCCACTTCTGACCGACGCCGATGAGCACGGGCACGATGAGGTGGTCCCAGGTCCAGACGACTCCGCGGCGGTCAAGCGTCTCGCCCACGATGCTGCGACATGAGTCCGCATCAAGTGCGATGGCCGCGCGCGCGAGACCCCGCGCATTAGGCGTGCCCCCGGGGATAGCGACGACGTGTCCGCCACCCTGCCTCGCCGTCACGTCGACAAGCGGCGCGCCACCGATCGCGTCATCGCCATCGGGACCGTCCGCCTGGCTCACCCGGGCTGCCTCCGCCGGCGGCACACCGGACAGCACCAGTCGCCGCATGCGCTCGAGTCGCTCGACATCCGCGGGCGAGTAGCGACGGTGCGCACCCGCCGAGTGCTGGCTCGGCCCGAGGCCGTAGCGACGATCCCAGGTGCGCAGTGTCGCCGGGGCGACCCCGAGTCGGCGGGCGACAGCAGCCACGGAGAGCCCCGGAGGCGGCATGGGAGCCGCAGCAATCGACTCGCCGGGACCCATGGACATAGCCCCATTGTCCGCCTCACGGGTCAGGACGCATCCTGAGGCGTGAATCGGCTCATAAATTGTTCATCTCACCCTCTTGACCAACTTATGGCGCGATTGCTAGTGTCACTGAATCACCTACGGGCAGGAGGCACGACGATGGCGGACATTTCCCGGCTCCCCGGGCCCAATGCGGACATCTGGGACTGGCAGCTCAGCGGCGCGTGCCGTGGGGAGGACCCCGATGCGTTCTTCCACCCCGAGGGCGAGCGTGGCCCCGCGCGCGAGGCACGAGAGCGAGCAGCCAAGGCTGTCTGCGCCGCCTGCCCGGTCCTGGCCCAGTGCGCAGCCCATGCCCTGGCGGTGCGCGAGCCCTACGGCGTGTGGGGTGGCATGAGCGAGGACGACCGCGAAGAGATCTACCAGCAGCAGCGCCGTCGCCTCGCGACCGCTGTCTGAGCAAACTCGAAAAGCCCCTCCCGCGATCCGGGAGGGGCTTTTTGCTGTGCAGTGAGTGCGACTAGTGGCTGTGGCCCTGATGGCCGTGCCCGTGGCTGCGTCCGGTCGCGGGCTCCTCACGCAGCGAGTGGTCAGTTGTCGAGTGCCTCCCTAGAGGAGGAGGAGTCGACAACTGACCACTCGGCGTGGGTGCGGCTAGTGGCTGTGGCCGTGATGGCCGTGCCCGTGGCTGTGTCCGGCCGCGGGCTCCTCAACCTCGGGCTTCTCAACGACAAGCGCCTCGGTCGTGAGCAGCATGCCCGCGATGGAGGCGGCGTTCGTGAGCGCGGACTTGGTGACCTTGACGGGGTCAATGACACCCGCAGCGATGAGGTCCTCGTAGACGCCCGTGGCGGCGTTGAGCCCCTGCCCCACAGGAAGTTCGGCGACCTTGCTTACGACGACGTAGCCCTGCTCGCCCGCGTTCTCGGCAATCCAGCGCATCGGCTCGACGGCCGCCTTGGCTACGACGGACACGCCGGTCGCCTCGTCACCGGACTTGCCGAGGTCGCCCTCAAGGGCCTTGCTGGCGTGCACCAACGCGGTGCCACCACCAGCGACGATGCCCTCGTCGATCGCGGCGCGAGTCGCTGAGACTGCGTCCTCAACGCGGTGCTTCTTCTCCTTGAGCTCGACCTCGGTGTGAGCGCCGACCTTGATGACGACGACACCGCCGGAAAGCTTGGCGAGACGCTCCTGGAGCTTCTCGCGGTCCCAATCCGAGTCGGTGCGCTCGATCTCCTGTCGGATCTGAGAGATGCGATCGGTCACGGCCTGCTTGTCGCCCGCGCCGTCCACGATCGTGGTGTCATCCTTCGTGACGACGATGCGGCGCGCGTGGCCAAGTACCTCGAGGCCGACCTGGTCGAGCTTGAGCCCGACCTCGGGAGCGACCACCTGGGCGCCCGTGAGGATCGCGATGTCCTGCAGGACCGCCTTGCGGCGATCGCCGAACGCGGGAGCCTTCACGGCGCACGAGGCAAAAGTGCCGCGGATGCGATTGACGACGAGGGTCGACAGTGCCTCGCCATCGACGTCCTCGGCGATGATGAGCAGCGGCTTGCCGGTCTGCGAAGCCTTCTCGAGCACGGGCAGGAGCTCGGACACGCTCGACACCTTGCCCTGCACGAGCAGGATGCTGGCATCCTCGAGGACAGCCTCCATGCGCTCGGCGTCCGTGACGAAGTACGGCGAGATGTAGCCCTTGTCGAACTGCATGCCCTCGGTGAACTCCAGGCCCATCTCGGCGACGCTGGACTCCTCGACGGAGATCACACCGTCCTTGCCGACCTTGTCGAAGGCATCGGCAATGAGCGAGCCGACCTCGGCGTCCTGGGAGGAGATGGTGGCGACCTGGGCGATCTCCTCGCGGCCCTGCACCTCGCGGGCGGCCGTCGTGAGCGCGTCATTCATCGAGGCGACAGCGGCATCGATGCCCTTCTTCAGGGACATCGGGTTGGCGCCGGCAGCGACCTGGCGCAGGCCCTCCTTCACCATCGCCTGGGCGAGGACCGTGGCCGTAGTGGTGCCATCTCCCGCGATGTCATTGGTCTTGGTAGCGACCTCCTTGACGAGCTGGGCGCCGAGGTTTTCGTAGGGGTCCTCCAGCTCGATCTCCCGAGCAATCGTGACGCCGTCGTTGGTGATCGTGGGCGAGCCCCACTTCTTGTCGATGACCACGTTGCGGCCACGCGGGCCGAGGGTCACCTTGACGGTGTCGGCGAGCTTGTTGACACCGCGCTCAAGGCTGCGGCGGGCGGACTCGTCGAACTCGAGGATCTTGGCCATGAGGGGTCCTTCACTTCAGTCTTGGGAATGCGCTGCGTGCGGAGTTGAAAAGCGTGGAATTGAAGAGTGCAGGTCCACGCGCGCGCCGGGTCGGTGCAGCCCTATGGACTGGCAACTGACCCGGCGCCACACGTGATGTGGGGGTGACCTACTTCTCTACGACCGCGAGAACGTCGCGGGCCGAGAGGATGAGGTACTCCTCGTTGTTGTACTTGACCTCGGTGCCGCCGTACTTCGAGTAGATGACGACGTCGCCCACCTTGATGTCGAGCGGGATGCGCTTTTCGCCGTCCTCGTCGAAGCGACCCGGACCCACCGCGAGGACCTTGCCCTCCTGGGGCTTCTCCTTCGCGGTGTCGGGGATGACGAGACCGGACGCGGTCGTCTGCTCGGCGTCGAGGGTCTGGACGAGGATGCGATCCTCGAGCGGCTTGATGGAGACCGACACGGTGATGTCCTCCGGGTTGTGTTGTGTGTGAGGTGGTCGCCCCGTCGTCGCGGTGCCGGTTCGACCCGGTGACGCTCCCCCGGTCTAGCAGTCTCCGGGCGTGAGTGCCAAAGACCACTGTAGGGGGCCGTTAGCACTCCGTCAAACCGAGTGCCAGGTCCAAGCCACCCCTGTCGGGCTAGCCCGGCGCTAGCCTCCCCCCGTGACCACGCCCCGGCCCCGCGACCTCGTCACGGAGCAGGCCCAGGCTCTTCAGTCGGCCGTAGCCGCCCTGCCGGATACGGCGGACCCCCGAGCCCTCACGAAGCTGCGCGAGCGCCACCCGGAGGCGGATCCCGCCGTCCTGGCGGCCCTCGCCACCCAGGTCCGGCTGCAGCGGAGGGCCGCCGACCGACTCGGGCCCTGGGCGACGGAGATGGTCCTCGAGGAGGAGGCGCTCCAGCAGGCCACCCGCCGTGACGTCGCCCGCTACCGGAGCGCCCGCCTGTCCGAGCGTCTGGGCGCGGGCGAGTTCACGGTCGCGGACATCGGCTGTGGCCTCGGCGTCGATGCGCGAGCACTCGCGGAGGCCGGCTTCCACGTGCTTGCCGTCGAGCACGATGCATGGCGCGCGGAGGCAGCAGAGGTCAATCTCGCCGTGTACGCCGAACGGGTGCGCGTGCTGCTCGGCGACGCACGATCGCTCGATCCCTCAATCCTCGAATCCTGCGATGCGGCTTACGTCGACCCCGCCCGACGCACATCGGGAGGCCCCCGGCGCATCGACGGCGGTCGCAGC
>JBMOIL010000154.1:0-5553 GCA_049317345.1 Candidatus Nanopelagicales bacterium | reverse complement strand
CTCTTCATCGGCACCGTGGCGAACCTGCTCATCCTCGCGGTGGAGTACGGCGGCAAGCACTCGACGCGCAATGCCGCTGTGGCTGCGCACATGATCACGCACGGCCGCTACAAGCGTGCGTTCTGGGGTGGTGCGATTGGCCTGTCCGCGCTCACCGCGGTGCTCGCGCTCGTCGGTGCGCTCGATGAGCGTCTCGGCCTCCTCGCCGTCGTCGGCGGCGTGATCGCGCAAGCGTCCCTGCTCATCTACGAGTCGGTCTATGTCAAGGCCGGCCAAGACGTCCCGCTGTCCTGAGGAGAGAGAGATGACCATCACGGACCGCCCCGAAACACCCAGGCCCGAAGCATTCGGCATGCGCACGCGAGGCGCACTGTCGAACTATCCGCCGGTCGAGACCTGGGACGACGTCGTGATGTACGACGCTAAGGCTCACCCCAAGAAGGTCGAGAAGCACTACATGCTGGTGCCCACGACCTGCTTCAACTGCGAGTCTGCCTGCGGCCTGCTCGCCTACGTCGACAAGGAGACCAAGGAGGTTGCCAAGATCGAGGGCAACCCGGCCCATCCCGGCTCCCGTGGGCGCAACTGCGCCAAGGGGCCGGCGACGATCAACCAGACCGAGGACCCCGAGCGCATCCTCTACCCGCTCAAGCGCACCGGCCCTCGCGGCTCCGCGCAGTTCGAGCGCGTCTCGTGGGATGACGCCCTCGACGACATCGCCGGGCGGATCCGCAAAGCGATCCAGGAGGGTCGCAACAACGAAGTGATGTATCACGTCGGCCGCCATGGCGAGGACGGCTTCATCGAGCGCCTGCTGCTCGCCTGGGGCGTCGACGGCAACAACACCCACACCAACATCTGCTCCGCAGGAGCCCGCTTCGGCTACTCGCTCTGGGGGGGATACGACCGACCCTCCCCCGACCACGCCAACGCCAACGTCATTCTGCTGGTCTCCGCGCATCTGGAGTCGGGCCACTACTTCAACCCGCACGCGCAGCGCATCATCGAGGCGCAGGTGCACCACGGCGCGAAGCTCATCTCGATCGATCCGCGCCTGTCCAACACCGCGGCGAAGGCGGACGAGTGGGTCTCCCCTTGGCCAGGGACCGAGGCGGCACTTCTGCTCTCCTTCGCGGCGTACCTCCTGCGCACCGACACGGTCGACTGGCACTACGTGCGGCGCTGGGTCAACTGGTCCACCTACATGGAGCGCCTGCACCCGGAGGCCGACCCCAGCGACTTCGAGGCCTTCAAGGCCGCGCTGACCGCGAACTACCAGCAGTACACCTTCGAGTACGCCGCGGAGGAGTGCCGCATCCCGGTCAAGCAGGTCGAGCGCGTGGCCAAGATCGTCGCCACGGCCAACGGCAAGCTGGCGGCGCACACCTGGCGAGCAGCGAGTGCCGGAAACCTAGGTGGCTGGGCCGTGGCACGCGCGCTCTTCTTCCTCACGGTGCTCACCGGAAGCGTCGGACAGGAGGGTGGCACCAGCCCCAACGGCTGGAACAAGTTCATCCCTCACGGCCCCAATATGCCTGGCGGCCACGACTCGTGGAATGAACTGCTCTGGCCGCCGGAGTTCCCGATGTCGACCAACGAGCTGTCGGTCCTGCTGCCGCACTTCCTGCTGGATGGCCGCGGCACTCTCGACACCTACTTCACCCGCGTCTACAACCCCGTGTGGACGAACCCCGACGGCTTCACCTGGATCGAGGCGCTCTCCCGAGAAGACCTCGTGGGCTGCCACGTGGCGATGACGCCCACCTGGAATGAGACCGCCCTCTGGGCCGACTACGTCCTGCCCTTCGGCCACAGCACCGAGCGCCATGACACCCAGTCCTATGAGCAGTACGCCGGCAAGTGGCTCGGCTTCCGCCAGCCCGTGCGCCGCGTCGCACTGGAGAAGATGGGCGAGAAGATCAGCGACACCCGCGACACGAATCCCGGTGAGGTCTGGGAGGAGGTCGAGTTCTGGTTCGAGCTGTCCTGGCGCATCGACCCCGACGGCTCGCTCGGCATCCGCAAGTACTTCGAGGCCCCCGGGCGCCCCGGCGACAAGATGACCGTCGACGACTACTACGGCTACGTCTTCGACAACAACGTCCCGGGCCTGCCGGAGAAGGCTGAGGCCGAGGGGCTCACACCGCTGGAGTACATGCGCAAGTACGGCGCGGTCGAGATCGTCAACGGCATCTACCGCCAGGATGAGCGTCCGCTCACGGCCGCTGAGCTGGATGGTGCGGTCGCCGATGAGCACGGCGTGCTGCGCAAGCCGATCACCGCCGAGACGCAAAAGCCGCTGGTCGGCGAAGCCGGTGCTGTCGGCATCGAGATGGAGGATGGGTCGCAGGTGGCCGGTTGGCTCACTGCGTCACGCAAACTGGAGCTCTACTCCCCCGCGATGGCCGACTTCGGCTGGCCGGAGTACGCCGCTCCGACGTACATCAAGTCGCACGTGCACCACAGCGGGATCGACACCGACACGGACGAGATCCTGCTCGTGCCCACATTCCGCCTGCCCACGCTCATCCACACGCGCTCGGGCAACGCCAAGTACCTCAACGAGATCAGCAACAAGCATCCGATGTGGATGAACCCCGTGGACGCCGAGCGGCTCGGTGGCCTGCAGACCGGCGACATGGTCAGGGTCTCCACCGAGATCGGCTACTTCATCGCCCGCGTCTGGGTGACCGAAGGCGTGAGACCAGGTGTAACAGCACTGTCCCATCACATGGGTCGCTGGCGCACGAACGACGACGCCGGCAGCCGCTGGGTTTCGGGCAAGGTCGATGTGGGTCAGATGCCCGATGGTCGCTGGCGCCTGCGCTACAAGGAGGGGGTCAAGCCCTTCGTCAGCAGCGACCCCGACTCCATGCGCATCACGTGGGAGGACCCGGGCGTGCACCAAAACCTTGCCTTCGCCGTGCACCCGGACACATGGTCCGGCATGCATTGCTGGCATCAAAAGGTCACCATCGAGCGGGCCCACGACGAGGACAAGTACGGCGACGTCGTCGTCGATACCGCCAAGTCACGCGAGATCTATCGCGAATGGATGGCCAAGACACGTCCAGGCCCAGGCCCGGGTGGCCTACGCCGACCGATGTTCATGATGCGTCCGGTCATGCCTCAGGTGCAGGCCTACTACGTCGACGGCATGCCGGAGGGTATAACGACGGGCTAGCCCCCTCTCGTCTCCATTCGGGCCATCGGGCTGGTCAGTCTCGCCGCACTTCACGCTGACCAGGGAACCAGTCTTCAACCTCTTCGGAGACGACATCTCGAATACCTGCCGGCACAACGACGACTCATTCCTGGGCTGCCCGACCTGAACATTTCCGAATCCCGAGGAGCATCGACAAAGGCCTGTCACAATGATGGCCTCAGTCTTCGATGAGAGAGGTGCTCCCGATGGCGAAAGCATATGAAGTGTCGCGTCGAGGATTCCTGGTCGGCATGGCCGGAGTAGCCGGCGCAGCGCTCGCGATTGGTGCCGCTGCCCCGGCACTGGGTGCGGAGAGCAAAGAAGGGGCGAAGTACACGCCCGACCAGGCGCTAAAGTGGCTCAAGCAGGGCAATAGGCGCTGGGTGAACGGAAACATTAGGAATGTGGACCACACCCCACCAGATGGCGATACCACCAGGGGTCAGTGGCCCTTCGCGTCGGTCCTTTCGTGTGCCGACTCCAGGGTGAACCCCGAGCGGGTCTTCGACGTACAGCGGGCCAATCTCTTCAACGTGCGCAACGCGGGCAACATTGGCTCTGACGGGATCAGCATCGGATCGCTGGAGTATTCCGTCGCCGTGTTGAAGGTCGCGCTCATCGTGGTGCTGGGCCATAGCGGCTGCGGTGCCGTCTCCGCTTCTCAGAACACGTTGCGCACAGGCGAATATCCAGGGGGCGATATCGACGACGTCGTCAACGCCATCCTCCCGGCCCTCGAGGACCTGGGCGAAGACCAGACGCTGGCCGAGGGCATCTGGGCGAATGCGGGCTACTCCGCACGCGCCCTGAAGGGGAGCAGCATCATTCGGGACGCTATCGACAGCGGCCAACTGCGGGTGGCGTACGCGACGTACAACCTCAGATCGCGCCGCGCCACGTTTGCCTAGTCGGCCGCCGGTGCTCAGAATTCACGATTCGTCCCGTCCTGCCTCGACTTCGCGCGCCGGTTGAGACTCACCCCAACTCGGCGTCGAAGTAAGTGTCCGGGAAGGGCTCGTCCTTCAGCGTGTAATGCCACCACTCCTCGGGGAGGTTGACGAAGCCTGCTGCCTCCATGGCTGCCACGAGGATGCGCCGATTCGCCTGCTGCTCCGGCGTAATCTGCGTGTCGGCCGTCGCTGCGAGCGGGTCGAAGCAATCGAAACCGGTGCCCATGTCGATCGACGTGTCGGGGAAGCGCACTCCCACGGGGGCCGCGCAGTCCGTGATCAGATCGCCGACCTGCCACGTCGGGCTCGCGCCGGATCCGAGGGGCACGAGGGTGACATCCACCGTCGAGCCCCGGCTGTGGCCGCTCTTCTCCGCAATCAGCCCGAGCGGGAAGAGCTGGTCCTTGGCCAGGCGCGGATAGAACTCCGCGCGGGTGACGTCATCCGCAGGGTCCCTGGCCCACTCAACGAAGTCGGAGACGGCTCGCTGCGGCCGGAAGCAGTCGTACACCTTGAGCGAGTAGCCCTGGGCCTTGACCGCGGACTGCACCTGTCCCAGCGCGTCCGCCGCCTCGCGCGTCAGCCAGCACTCAGGGGCGTCGTAGCCGGTGACCGGGCGCCCCACGAAGTTATGCTCCCCGGCGTAGCGGATCTCCTGGACGATGTCGGGTGAGACGTCGGAGAGCCGGACGAAGCCCTCGGGCATCGCAGATGTGTTGGCCTCTTGCGATGTGGGAGTTGCGCAGCCAGCGAGCCCCACGAGCACGACGCCAAGCACCGCGCCGATCGCTCTGCGGGTCACAGGGAGCCTTCCAGGATGCCGCGCTCCTCATCGGTCCAAGGCCGGGATGTGCGGGTCGTCGCATCACGCGCCACGATCACTGTCGCCGACTGTGCCGCGAGCGCACCGCCGGGCAGCAGGATCTGCTCCTCGGTGCGCATGCTCGTGCGGCCGATACCCATCGCCCGACAGGTGACGAGCACCTCCTCGGTGCCCATGGGAATCTCAGCCTTGAAGTCGATCTCCAGTCGGACGAGAACAAGGTCGAGGAAGGTGTCGCCCACGAGGGAGTGGAAGAAGCGGTCGCGACCGGTCTCGAGAAACGTGAGGAAGACGGCGTTATTCACGTGGCCGAGGGCGTCGAAGTCTCGCCAGCGGACGGTGACGGGGACCTCGACGCTGAAGGGCATGGCGCCAGCCTAGGGCGACCCCGGTGGTGACCCTGGCTCATGGGCCGTCGTATCCTTAGCGAAGCCGCAAGGCCAGCGCGGGGTGGAGCAGCTCGGTAGCTCGCTGGGCTCATAACCCAGAGGTCGCAGGTTCAAATCCTGCCCCCGCTACTTTGTGAAGTCCCGGGACATCGTTAACGGATGTCCCGGGACTTCGTTTATTTCGGG
>JBMOIL010000153.1:0-5573 GCA_049317345.1 Candidatus Nanopelagicales bacterium | reverse complement strand
ATATGTGGCCCGGCCCCTACGGCGACCTGGGCTCGCGCAAGTACATCCTCGCCTCACTCGACCAGTCACTTGATCGTCTGGGACTCGACTACGTCGACATCTTCTACCACCATCGCCCCGATCCCGAGACGCCGCTCGAGGAGTCGATGGGCGCGCTCGCGACCGCGGTGCACTCGGGCAAGGCGCTCTACGCCGGCATCTCGTCGTACTCCCCGTCGCGCACGATCGAGGCGGCCCGCATCCTCGGCGACATGGGTGTGCCCCTGCTCATCCACCAGCCGTCGTATTCGATGTTCAACCGCTGGATCGAGGGAGACGGACTCATCGAGACGTGCGGTGATCTGGGCGTCGGGATCATCACCTTCAGCCCGCTCGCGCAGGGCATGCTCACCGATCGCTACGCGCAGGGAGTCCCGGCCGGCTCACGAGCCGAGCAGGGCAAGTCCCTGGATCCGGCTATGGCCCATGACGACAATCTCGCGCGCGTCCGCGGTCTCGCCGGTGTGGCCCGCGAGCGTGGTCAGTCGCTCGCGCAGATGGCGATCTCCTGGACCCTCCGTGACCCGCGGGTCACCTCCACCCTGCTCGGAGCCAGCAGCGCGGATCAACTCCGCGAGACCGCTGCCGCCGCGCAGCATCTCGATTTCACTCCGGCGGAGATCGCCGCGATCGACGAGTACGCCGTCGAGGCCGGTATCGACCTCTGGCGCAGCCAGTCCCGCTTCGAGTAACTCAATCGCTTTTCGCCAGTTAGCGCGACTTCCTTACACGCCGAAGTCGCGATAACTGGCGAAAACCGGGGATCAGGGTGCCGCGAGGACCCGCACGCCGCGCGTGCGCTGAATCGTCAGGCGGACATCCGGTCCGGTCGTGCAGCTCAGAATGTGACCGCCGGCATCGCGGGCCTTAGTAAGGCCGTGCAGGTGCAAGCCTGGCGCACCGATGCCGAGCAGATCGGCCCCGGTGCGGAAGCCCACGAGCGTGGCCGCCACATCCTGCAACGGGAAGACGGTCTGCTCGGCGACGACCTCGGCGAGTGGGGGATAGGGCTGGGACTGCGCGGGCACACTGCGTGCGGTCAGGTCTGAGAACGTGCCGATCAGGCGTACGGCGACCATCCCCTGCGATGTGCCGGCAAGTTCGTCGATCAGCGGCGCGAGTGCGGAGCACTCGGTGCCCTCGTCCAGCCGTATCGAAGCCTGGGGCGTGAAGCGCACTCCCTCGAACCATGGCGTGCTCCGTGTCAGTGCCGCCTTTTGCGGCACACCGTCTGTGCCGACGCGATAGACGGTGCCACCGATCATGATGAGCTCGCCGTCGAGCCGATCGAAGGTCCCCAGCCCGATCGTCGAGTTGCCCACGACATCGCGCAGTGAGGCCAGGCCGTCGTAGTCCGGCTGGACGAGGTAGTCGAAGGTGCCGACCTGCGCGACCCAGCCTGTGGGCGCGGGTGCGTCCGCAGCCGAGGCCAGCGGCACCCCGGCGGTGAGCGCGACTGCTGCAAGGGCGGTCGCGATGAGAGAGATGCGTCGGCGGTTCGAGGTCTGCGTCACGGACCGATTGTGCCGAGTCGTTCTCGGGTCGATGCACCGACCCTCAGTGACCCTGGGTCACACGCCTCACGATCTGCGCCGCATTGGGGGCCGTCGCCAAGAGCCGGTCGTAGGGCCCTTCCTTCATCTCCAGGACGATGCCGGGCTTGGTGCCGAGGAGAGCGCAGAAGTCGCTCCCTCCGCGATAGCGCATACGACCGACGAGGATGACGTGCGGGATACCGATGCCGGGCCATCGCCAGCCGCGCACACGCGGCCACATGTCGGAGGACGCCTCTGCGTGAGTGATGTGATCCCACGGGATATCGAAGCTTCCCTGGAAGCTGCCGAACCGCTCCCATCCACCGAGTCGCACCGCGAGGTGCGTCGGCTCCATGACGAGATCAGCCATAGTCACAGCGTGCCACCCGTCCCTCGGGTGTCATCGGCCGCCGTCGTCACACCCACCTGACATGCTCTGGGCATGGCTGGCCCGCGCACTCGCTCTCGAGCACCGGTGACCGTGCGCGTGCCTGAGGTCGCGGCACCGGACCGCCCGTGGTCGGCAACGGCGATCGAGCAGTTCCTGGGCTGTCCGCTGCGCTACTGGTGGCAGCGCATCGAGCGCTGGGAGACACCCTCGACCGCAGCGCTGGTCATCGGTCGTTCCGTCCACAGTGCACTCGAGCACCTGCTCGCCCTGCCTCCCGAGGAGCGTCTTCCCGAGCGAGCCGATGCCTATCTCGCAGATGCTCTCGTGGAAGAACTCGCCCTGGTCGAGGGCCAGGGCATCGATGAGACCGAGGTGCGCGAGGGCAGTGCACGCGCGCTCGCGGCGTACTGGGCGACGGAGGAGCCGGCCACCATCGAGGTAGCACGAGACGGACTCGAGCGCGAGGTGCGCACCGATCTCGTGGGGCTGCCCTTCCTCGGCCACATCGACCGCATCGCTGTCGCCGAGCCCGGCCTGCGCGTGACCGACTACAAGACGGGTGCACCCAAGCCGCGTTTCTGGTGGTCCTACTGGCGCCAGCAGTTGCTCTACGCGGCCGCGCTCGAGGGCACCGGCGAGCCAGTCGCCGAGATCGAGTTGCTCTATCTCAAGGATCCGCGTGCCGTGACCCGGCCGGTGTATCCCGCCGCGATTCGGCGCGCGCTTGCCGATCTCGAGTCCGCGCACGAGCAGCGCGATGCGATGGCGACCGGGGGTGCGTGGGAGGCCAGGCCCGGACCGCTGTGCCGGTATTGCGACTTCCAGCCGGTGTGCCCCGCGCAGCGCAGTGGGGCGCCCAAGCCCGGAAGCGCGGACAGCGATGCGGCGCTCCGGGAGCGAGGCCTCGTGCAGCGGGGCTCGGAGGTTGCTGCGCCGACACCACCCACCGGTGACCTGCTCGACATTCTCGATGACGAGGTGCTGGGGTGAGCCAGGTCGACATTCCGCCGTGGACGCCACCGTGGCGCGTGGTGGTGCGTGACCGGCTCATCCGGGTGAGTGCAGCCCACGTGCGCGGCGAAGAGCGTTGGGAGTGCCCCACCCAGATCGCCGTGAAGGCAAGGCCCACACTCCAGGTGGACCGCGATCCCTCGGTGCGTCCCACATATCCGCCCTTCCACTCCTTCGCACTCGGCCTCGCTCGTGATGCCGCCTACGCCGTGATGTCCTCGGGCACCGATCCGGAGGTGGCGCTCGATCAGGTGTGCGCGACATCGAATGGCGACGTCGCCGACGCCGCTCGCACGGTCGCGCGCGAAGCGCTGCAGGGCTACCTCATCGCGGTCGCACGCTTGCGCGACACGGGCGAGCTGCCTGGCGAGACAGTGGTGCGCGAGTTCTTCGCCGTCGATGAGATCGATGTGCGGATCGAATGGTCAGCATGGGGCCTGATGCACGTGAGCCGCGACGGTGCGGACCGGGAATTCCATGTCCTCACCTGGGAGCAGGCCGGCGCACGTCGCCGTGACCCGGCGTACCTCGCCGTCTATGCCCGTGTAGCTGCGGATGCGCTCATGAAGCAGGAGGGCAGCCTCTGGCGCGAGCGCTGGCCGGCGGCTACCTCTCAGCCTGGCCCCGCGCAGCGCGTGCGCGTACGCGAGATCGGCATGCTGGATGCGAGCGATGCACTGCTGCTTGACGTCACTGCTGACGAGGCTCGCGCGCGCTTCCCCGAGCATGTCTCCGAGCGCGTGCAGGTGTTGGGCGGAGGTGCCTTCAACCCGGGGTCGCGCTGTGCATCGTGCGCCGTGCGCTACGAATGCCCGGGTGTGGCGCGCATGCCCGGCGTGCTCGGCGTAGCCGGTCCTGCGCTCTGGACGCGCGCGCTGAGCCCGGGCGACCTCACGACCGCTCGCACCTGCACGTGGCAGGTTCATCTCGAGCGCGAGTTGTCCCTGCCACGCGCGCGTCGCGAGACGACCGAGGCGATGGTGCGCGGCACGCATCTGCACGCCTGGCTCGAGCACGCCCACGCCCGTCTCGTCGCTTGCACTTTCGACGACCTCCCCCTGCCCAGCGAGGGCTTGGGGGAGGTGGCTGAGTTGCTGGGCTGGGATGAGACGACCTATGCGGCCCTACGCCCCTACCTCCTGCAGCACATCTCCGCGTGTCCGCTGCACCGGGAGGACGTCGTTGCCGCCTACCCCGAGCAGTCGCTTACCGCGTGGGATACCGACGTCGACGTTGTCATGAGCACGCGCACGGACCTCGTGGTGGAGACTGCGGATGGCTACCTCGTCCGCGAGACCAAGAGTGTCGGTGCACACCACGAAATGCCGCAGACAGCCGCAGAGGTATTCGAGCGCTATCCGCAGGTCGCCGTGGCACTTTGCCTGCTGGCCGATGGACTCGACCCGGTGACGGGATCTGTCTCCACCGCTGTGCGCCCCGCACGAGTTGAGGTCGAGATCCTGCGTCCCGATGGCCATGAGGTGCGGGGATTCGACACCTCAGATGCCGAGGCCGTGCTCATTGCGCGGGCCACAATCGCTGAAGCTGTCGACACGATCCTCTACCTGCCCGCCGAGCCGCACGTGGGCCGGCACTGCTCGTGGTGCCCGGTGTCGAGATGGTGCGTGGCCTACTCCGGCAATGTGTCCGTGCCTGCCGATGAGGCGGAGCCTGGTGCAGACGGCGACCGCCCCCGCATGTCTCTGCTCGCCTATGCCGAAGCCGTGACCGTCGAAACCGATTCGGACATGCCCTTCTGAATTGGCTGGCGTGATCGAGGTGTGCCACGCTCACCCCATGCCGGAGTCACCAACGCCCGAGACGGTCCCCGTCCCCTGGTCTGCTCGCTCTCCGCAGCGCTACGTCTTCGCAGTCCTGGCGGTCGTGATCGGGATCGCGGTGGTCGTCACGGCCGTCGCCTATATCCGCGCGGGGACGGGTGGGGTGGTGCCCTTCCTCATGATCACGGTCGGGCCGGTGCTCGCCGCGGTCTACGTCTACTACTTCGGCTTCCGGAAGTTCGACCAGCAGGACTAGCGCGCGCGAGCAGGCAGTGTGATGCGCGGATTGCCGCAGGCATTGGCCAACACTCGCAGGGAGGCGTGCTCCGTCCTGTCGATCGTGAGCCGCCAGCGCCACTTCACGGCGATCCACTCACTGACGTAGGTGCAGCGGTACGCCGTACGCGGGGGCAGCCACTCTGCCGGGTCCTGGTCACCCTTGGAGCGGTTACTCGAGGCCGTCACTGCAATGAGGGATCCGGCGTACCCGAGGTCGTTGGCGAAACGCTCGCGCACCTCGGTGGTCCATCGTCGCGCGCCTGAACCCCACGCCTCCGCCAGCGGCACCATGTGGTCGACATCCAGCAGCGAGGGATCGCGCACGGTGACGCCGTCGAATGCGGAGAACCACCTGCCCGTGCCGACGGGGCACGACGTGCCCGTGCTTGGGCCGCTGACCGCCTCGATGATGAGCACCCGGTCGCGCACGTCGCAGTCATCGCCCAGGTAGTCCCAATGCGGGAAGAGGTCGCGGTCGTAGCCGGCGGTGCGCTCTGGCGCGACCGTGAGCGATTGCAGCACCGAGAGGACTGAGCT
>JBMOIL010000152.1:0-5575 GCA_049317345.1 Candidatus Nanopelagicales bacterium | reverse complement strand
ATCCCCGAGGGGCGACTCGAGATCCACCCGTGGGCCGTGCTCTGCGTGCCGTGCGCCAGCGGAGAGACCTAGGGGATCGCGGACGCGACTACACGGAGAGCCCCAGCTAAGCGCACCGCAGGTCGGATTGGCGTATCGTCTGTATCGCGAGGAGCAGTAGCTCCGAGAAGTGGGCCCGACTAGACTTCCTCAGCCACCTTCAAGTCCCGCGACTCACCACAGAGACGCGATGTCGGCATGGGCCAATCACGACACTGCCGCGACGGACCGACCGGAGTCCCAGCCCGATGGGCATCCGTCCCCCTCTACGTAGTACGGGCGCGCACCCACCAGATACGCATGACAACGCCTAGGCACAACGCTGTCGCAGTGAGCCCGTATGCCATTGCCGCCCACAGCCCCCATCCGGCCAGGGAGTAGGCGATTCCCACTGCCACTCCTAGGGACCACGTCACCGGGGACAGGCCACTCACGTCGACTGACCTCAAGGCTTGAACCAGCGAGGGGCCGTAGGCCCACAAGGCGGAGAACGCCAGCACGGCACCTACCGCGGCCCTGTGGCCCGCGAACGACGCAGAAAGCATGCATAGCAACACGGCACCCCAGGTGAGAACCGGTACCCACTCCGGGAATGACCAGCGGCCACTCCACACGGCAATCACGACAGTTACGGCTACCCATGGGATGGCGGCGACCAAAGTTGCTAGGAAAAGCGGCCAAGCTGCCTCACTTGCCAAGTAGACGAGCCATGCGCCATAACTGAGACAGCCGTTTACCCAGCCAGGCAGAGAAAGACCTTCTGTCCTGCGCGTGCGGATCAAACGTACTAGTTGGGGCACCGCCAGGAAGGCGCCAAGCACCGCATAGACCGACGCGGCAGCTTGGATAGCGACTTCGGGCACACTACGTTTACTGGAAGAGTCCCTTGGCAGCCAGCCACTCCCGAGCGGCGACCTCGGGATCCACTCGGTCGATATCCACGGACTTGTTCAGCGCGATGAGGTCTGCTGTCGTGAGAGCGGCCGCCAACGCGTCGAGAGCCTCCTGGAGAGCAGGACTGTATGCCGCCGTGTTCACGGCCGCTATGACGTTGTCCGCGGTCTGGAGCGCCTTGTCGTCGACGAGGACGACCAGCTTGTTGGCGTCGATCGCGCCGTCGGACGAGAAGATCAGCCCGACCTCGATCTCACCCTGCTGGAGAGCGGCCTTCGTCAGCGGACCGCCAGCATCCAGGGCGACGAACTCACCAACGTTGAGACCGTAGGTCTTCTCAAGGCCCGGCTGGCAGAAGGGGCGCTCAGGGCACTCCGGCGGTCCGCCGAGAACGACCGGGTTGTTCTTCGAGTACTCGGCGAGGTCCGAGATGGTGACCAGGCCGTTGGCGTCGGCGAACTCCTTGGTGACGGCGAAGGCGTTTTGGTCGACGGCAGGGGACGGCGTGAGCACCGTGATGCCGACGGACTCCGCTAGGGGCTTGAGGGCTGCCAGTGTCGCCTCAACGTCGCCGGACGCGAGCGGGGTGGCATCCGGACCGTTGATCTTGAGGTTCAAGAACTCCGTGAACGTGCCCAGGTACTCGGGGACGACCTGGACCTCGCCCGCCTCCAGCGCAGGCTCGACGACCTCGCGGTTGGTGAGCTCGACCACGGTGGGCTCGTAACCCACGGACGTCAGTGCGACCGCGTAGAGATGGGCGAGGATCTTGCTTTCGCCAAAGCCGAAGGCGCCGATGGTGATGGGGCCGGCGGCCGGGGTCGTGGGTTCGGTGGGGCTAGGAGCCGGCACCGGGGCGCTGGTGGTGGGAGCAGCCGAGGTTGGGGCAGAGGTGGACGACGACGGGGTCGTCGAGCCGCCGCAGGCAGCGAGGGCCAGCATCAGTCCAAATGCCGTGGATAACGTCAGCGACGTACGGCGCAGGCGAGATGACATGGTGTCAGGGCTCCTCTCCAGGCGGGTCATTTCCCACTTATCGTGAGTGGCTATTCTATACAAAGTTGCTAGATATTGTCAAGAATAGACGGACTGTGCAAGTGTGCACCTGCGCGTCTCACAGTCGCGCAATGACTGAGTTATCCATCGGCCTGCCGCGCGTCAGGTGGCGCTGCAACGCGCCGAGGCACAGATCGACGCCGATGCAGGTGGCGGCAACGAGGATGATACCGGCAAAGATCATGGTGGGATCCTGACGTCCAAAGCCGTCCACGATGAATCGTCCGAGGCCTCCCGCTCCCACCAAGGCCGCAAGTGTCGCGGTAGCGACCACCTGAACGGTCGAGGTGCGAATGCCGGTGGCAATCATGGGTGCGCCAAGTGGTAGCTCCACCTGCCAGGCGACCTGTGAGCCCCTCATGCCCATGCCCCGAGCCGCGTCGACGAGTGTTGGGTCCACGTCACGGACGCCGAGGTAGGAGTTCGTCAACACCGGTGGGATCGCAAAGATGGCAAGGGCCAGGATGGCGGCAAGATCGGTGACGCCGACACGCTCCCAGGTGGCAAAAATGATCAGCAGCGCGAAGACGGGGACCGCCCTTCCAAGATTCCCGAGGCTTGTGACAAGCCCTCCGAACCGTCGGACGTGACCGAGCCAGACGCCGAGGGGAAGGGCTAAGGCTAGGGCGATCCCCATCGCCCAGAGACAGATGACGGCGTGTTGGAGGACACGTGCGGGGATCCCGGAGCGTCCGCTCCAGTGCGAGGATTCAACGAACCACCCGACAATCAATTCGATCTGCTCCATCACCTGCCCCCCCTTCTCGCCCACGGCGTCAAGGCGCGCTCCAAGAGCAGAAGCAGCGCTTCGAGGATGAGCGCGAGCGCGACTACGGCGACAGTCCCAGCGAAAATCTGGGCACGGTAGAAGTTGCTAATGAAACCACCAAGGATGATCGTGCCGAAACCACCGTGACCGACGAGCGCGCCGATGGTTACGAGTCCGACCGTGGATACCGTGGCAATACGCAGGCCGCCCATGATGGCGGGTACGGCCAGGGGAAGCTGCACGCGCCACAAGAACTGGCGATCGGAGTAGCCCAGCCCGGATGCCGCATCGACGATGTCAGGCGGAGTCGACTCCAACCCAGCCAGGACATTGCGCAGCAGGACGAGCAGGGCGTAGAGGGCCAGGGCCACGATGACGGTCCAGGGCGAGAGCCCGAAAACCGGCCACAGCCCGGCGATGAGGGCCAGTGAGGGGATGGTGTAGAGGATGTCGCTCAGGCCGAGCACGGGGGCCTTCAGGTACGGGAGCCGCCGGACCGCTAGGGCGAGTGGAACGGTGATCGCCATTGCGAGGACGACAGCACCGATGGTGATAAGCACGTGCTCGCGTGCCGCCACGAGCAGGTCGTCAATGTTGGATTCGATGTAGTCCCAACTGAACCAGGGATTGGGGGGAGCGTCCACGGTCCCTAAGTTCACCCGCTAGTGCGCGTTGCCTGTAGTGGGTAGTCCCGAGGCCTTCCACGCCACGAATCCACCGTCGATATCACCGGTTTGTGCGATTCCCAATTCACGAAGGGAGTCAGCAGCGAGACTTGAGGTGTACCCCTCTTGACAGAGCACGATGACCTCCAGGTCGTAGCGCGCCACATCCGCCAAACGTGAATCCGAGCGTGGATCAAGGCGCCATTCCAGAACATTGCGCTCGAGCACTAGCGCGCCTGGGACCTCTCCGAACTCCTGCCGCTGCGCCTGAGGTCGAATATCGACGATGAGGGCTCCGCTTTGAGCGGCCGAGTGGGCCTCTGCGGGGCTGTAACGCCTGATGCGCTGGCGGGCTTCGGTGAGGCGCTCGTCAATGCTGCGCGAGACGGGCGGGGGTGCGGTCTCGTTACCAGTCATTGCCCGCACGACGCGTCTTCCCGCGGATGACTCGACCGCCGACTACCTCATATTCGGTCATGGAAGTGAGTCCGCGGTACACATGCAGGGTCAGAGTCCCCGTCTCGGAGGCGTTGAACATGTCATGGATGAGCCCAGGGCCAAGCCAGCGGATGTCGCCAGTCGAGTATGTGTGGTCGCTGAACTCCGTGGGCGATTCGGCCACCGTCTCACTGATCGAACCGCGCAGGACTGTGAAGTATCCGATCGCCGCGCCGTGATCGTGCATCCCGGTGGTGTGTCCGGGGCCCCACATGATGAGCCAAGCGTCGATCCCGAAGCCGGCATCTACTCGCATCCAGGTCCGCTCTTCCTCGAATCGTATGAGCGGTTCCCAGGCATCTGTGCGAAGCGCGAGATCGATAAGGGTCGACAGGAGCTCGGAGTCACCGACTGAACTGACGCTGACCGTTGACTGGGACACGGATAACCCCTTGTGTGAGCGGACAAAGTTAGAACTGCGTCCCATACTATACACTCTCTGGTGTGAATACAGTCTTTGCTGATGCGCGATGATCACACTTGATCGTGTCGGCAAGACCTACCCCGACGGCACGACGGCGGTCGCGGATTTGTCGCTCCACTTCACTGCGGGCGAGGTCGGCGTTCTAGTTGGCCCTTCGGGGTGCGGGAAGACCACCACAATGCGCATGATCAACCGCCTCGTTGAGCCCACCCACGGTCAGGTCTACGTCGACGGTCGCGATGTCTCCCAGGTGAACGCTGTCGATCTGCGGCGATCCATCGGCTACGTCATTCAGCAGGTCGGCCTCCTGCCTCACCAAACGATTCGACGCAATGTCGGCACCGTTCCGACGTTGTCCGGGTGGGACTCGCGCCGCGTTCGCCAACGCGTCGACGAACTGCTCGATATGGTCGGCCTTCCCCCCGACACCTACGGCGACCGGTACCCCGATCAGTTATCAGGTGGCCAGCGCCAGCGTGTAGGCGTGGCCCGCGCACTTGCTGCGGATCCTCCCATTCTCCTGATGGACGAGCCTTTCGGCGCCGTCGACCCCGTAGAGCGCGGGCGGCTACAGTCCGAAATGTTGAGCCTCCTGGCTCGAGAAGAGAAGACTGTCGTGCTGGTCACCCATGACGTTGACGAAGCCGTGCGCCTAGGGGACCGGATCGCCGTGATGCGCCAAGGTGGTGTCCTCGAGCAGTTCGCCACGCCGGTCGAGATCCTGGGCGACCCGAAGACGCCCTTTGTTGCCGACTTTGTGGGGACCGATCGCACGATTAAGCTTCTCGGTGTAACAACCATTGGCGAGTTGGCTCTCGAGCCCGTTGCTGCCGATGATCGTGGCATTTCGGAGGTATCGCCCGACGCGACCTTGAAAGACGTGCTGGCTCAGATCCTTCGTTCCGAGAGCGGTCGCGTACGTGTTGGTGACCAAGGCATAGCCACAATGGAAAGCGTTCGTCATTCACTGCGACAGTTCGCTTCTGTCTCGTAGTCCAAGGCGCACAACTCCACCCCGCAACAGTTGTGCTCCCACTGAGGACCCCGACGTTGGGGACTTGGGTTCATGCGGTGCAGGTCGTGGCGGTCACGGGGGGAGTACTTCGCGGCGGACGCCTTGCGCGACCGGTCACTGACCAGGTGCGCGCAGTGGGCCCGAGCACCCCCGGATGGCTGACCTCACCGCTGCGCCCGATTCCACCGGCGGCATCTCCTTCGGCAAGCGGGTCG
>JBMOIL010000151.1:0-5662 GCA_049317345.1 Candidatus Nanopelagicales bacterium | reverse complement strand
GCGTCCTCGATGCCATGGGCATGCTGGAGTCTGAGGACTTCGCCGACGCCCTCGCTGCTGCTGCGGATCCCGATCAGGCGCTGCGGGCCATCCACCGGCTGGTCGATGCGGGCGTGGACATCCAGGCCGTCGCTGCCGATGACGAGTGGTTCGCGGCACTCGTGGCGGCCGTGGGCATGTCATCCGCGTTAGCCGACCATCTCGCTCGGCACCCGGGCTCGGTCGAGCGACTGCGCGGGGTCGCGCTGCGTGCGCCGAGTCCAGCCGAGCGCCGGGAGCACCTGCTCCGTGCGGTCGGCGCCGACCCGGGTGCGGATTCACCTGCAGCGAGCGTCGACGGCCCTGCTGACGCCCTGCGGGTGGCCTACCGCGATGAGTTGCTCACCACCGTGGTGCGCGATCTCGTGCACGGAGCCCGCGTCGATGACATCGCAGAGGAGCTCGCCGACCTCGCAGATGCGGCACTGGAGGCCGGACTCGCCATCGCGCGAGCCGAGATGCCCACCGACTCGGCGCCGTGCCGCCTCGCGATCATCGCGATGGGCAAGTGCGGTGGGCGCGAGCTCAACTACGTGAGCGACGTCGACGTGATCTTCGTCGCGGAGCCACTCGAGGGCGGCGACGAGGAGGCGGCCCTGCGCACCGCCACCCGTCTGGCCTCGGGAGTCCTGCGCGCCTGTGGTGAAGCCACGGCTGAGGGTTCCCTGTGGGAGGTGGATGCTGCGTTGCGTCCCGAGGGCAAACAGGGAGCACTCGTGCGCACGCTCGCCTCGCATGTCGGATACTACGAGCGCTGGGCCAAGACCTGGGAGTTCCAGGCACTGCTCAAGGCCCGCCCCGCCGCCGGTGATCGGGTGCTGGGGGAGGCGTACGTCGACGCCGTATCCCCGTTCGTCTGGTCTGCCGCTGACGGTCCGGACTTCGTCTCGGACGTGCAGAGGATGCGACAGCGCGTCGAGGACCACATCCCCGCGCGCGAGGCAGACCGGGAGCTGAAGTTGGGTCGCGGTGGACTGCGTGACGTCGAGTTCTCGGTGCAGTTGCTCCAGCTCGTGCACGGTCGCAGCGACGTCATGCTGCGCAGCCCTTCGACGCTGGTCGCGCTGGAGGCGCTCTCCACATGGGGATACGTCGGTCGTGAGGACGGCGCGACGCTCGGGGCGGCATACCGCTTCCTGCGGACCCTTGAGCACCGGATCCAACTGCATGAGTTGAGGCGCTCCCACATCGTGCCGGAGGACGAAGCCGACCTGCGGCGTATCGGCCGGTCATTGGGCCTGCGCACGGATCCGGTGGCCGAGCTCACCGCTGAGTGGCGACGTCACGCCCGCGAGGTGCGGCGCATCCACGAGAAGCTCTTCTACCGACCGCTGCTGCAGGCGGTCGCACGCCTGGATCCCGGTGATGCCCGGCTCACCCCCGAAGCTGCCGAGGAACGCCTGGCTGCGCTGGGCTACGCCGATCCGACCGGTGCTCTGAGGCATCTCGAGGCGCTCACGTCCGGGGTGTCCCGCCGTGCCGCCATCCAACGCACGCTTCTCCCGGTGCTGCTGGGCTGGTTTGCCGACGGACCTGATCCCGATGCGGCGCTCCTTGGCTTCCGTCGCATGAGCGACGATCTCGGCTCGACGCCGTGGTACCTGCGCCTGTTGAGGGATGAGTCGCTCGCGGCAGAGCGCATGGCGACCATCCTGTCCTCGAGTCGCTTCGCCACCGACCTGCTCCTGCGCTCACCCGATGCCGTGGCTCTGCTAGCCGATGATCGCGAACTCTTGCCACGCAGCCGTGAGGCGCTCGTGATCGAAGCCCAGGCGGCCGTCTCGCGTCATGAAGATCCCGAGACAGCGGTGGGGGCGCTGCGCGCGCTCCGTCGTCGTGAGCTCTTCCGGATCGCTGCGTGCGACGTCCTCGGTCTCATCGAGGAGCAGGACGTGATGAGGGCCCTCACCGATGTCACGGACGCCACGCTCATCGGCACGCTGGCGGTGGCCGAGCGGTCCGTCATCGCTGACCGGGGGAGCCTGCCCACGCGGATGGCGCTAGTCGCGATGGGGCGCTTCGGAGGCGGCGAGCTGGGCTACTCCTCGGACGCCGATCTCATCTTCGTCCACGACCCGCTTCCGGACGCCCATGAGAAGGACGCATCCGATGCCGCGTTCGCGATCGCCAATGACATCAGGCGACTGCTGATGACGCCGTCGCCGGATCCTGCTCTGGAGATCGACGCCGACCTGCGACCCGAGGGTCGGCAGGGGCCGCTCGTGCGATCCCTCGACTCCTACCGCGCCTACTACGAGCGGTGGTCTGCCCCGTGGGAGGCGCAGGCGCTCATCCGCGCGCGTCCCTTCGCGGGCGATGCAGACCTGTGCGCAGCCTTCACGTCCCTGGTCGATCCGCTCCGATGGCCCACGGGGGGCATCAGCGACGCCGATACGCGAGAGATGCGACGACTGAAGGCACGCATGGAGTCCGAGCGACTTCCCCGTGGCGCGGATCCCAGCATGCATCTCAAGCAGGGCAGAGGCGGCCTCGCGGATGTGGAGTGGGTGGCCCAACTCCTGCAGCTGCGGCATGCGGCCCTGTCGAGCCTGCCCGAGCTGCGGACGACCTCGACATTGGCTGCTCTCGACGCGGCGACCGAGGCGGGACTGCTGGACGCGGGTGATCGCGACATGCTCGAGTCGTCGTGGCTTCTCGCCACCCGCGTGCGCAACGCCATTGCGCTGACGTCGGGACGCCCTTCCGACTCCGTGCCCACCTCCGGGCCTGTGCTCGTCGCCGTGGCGCACGTGCTCGGCTACCCGCAACCGGCCGATCTACTCGAGGAGTATCGCCGTACGACGAGACGTGCACGCGGGGTCGTGGAGCGAGTGTTCTACGGCTAGTGCCTAGGGTGTGCCCGTGACACCCGAGGAGTTCCGCACCGCGGCCCATGAGCTCGTCGATTGGATCGCCGACTATCGCGCCAGCGTGGCTGACCGCCCTGTACGTAGCGAGGTCGTACCCGGATGGGTGCGCGAGGAGCTTGCCGGTCCACCTCCGGAGTCTCCTGAGTCCCTTGACGCGCTCATGCGCGATCTTTCCGACGTCGTCGTGCCTGGAGTGACCCAGACGCAGAGTCCCGGGTACTACGCGTGGTTCCCGGCGAATGCCGCACTGGAGTCGGTGCTGGGCGATATCGCCGCAAGCGGGCTGGGCGCCCTCGGCATCACGTGGCAATCCGCGCCGGCGCTCACGGAGATGGAAGAGGTTGTCACCGACTGGCTTCGCGAACTGTGCGGCCTGTCGGATGCCTGGCACGGAGCTATCCATGACACGGCATCTACGGCGTGCCTCGTGGCGCTGCTCGTCGCGCGCGAGCGAGCCACCGACATGTCCGAGGATCGTGGCGGGCTCCAGGCAGAGCCCGCGCCGTTGGTCGTCTATGCATCGACCCAGGCCCACTCATCGGTGTCTAAGGCCGTGCTCCTCGCGGGATTCGGCCGCGACAACCTAAGGCTTGTCCCTGTCGACCCCGTCACGCTCGCGATGGACACGGACGCACTTCGCCAGCTCATGGCTCAAGACGTAGCGGCGGGACGTCGCCCCGCCGCGGTCATAGCCTCGCTGGGCACCACCGGCACCACGGCCTTCGACTCGGTCGAGGTGATTGTCCCGATCGCCGCAGAGCACGGCGCCTGGGTCCATGTGGACGCGGCTATGGCGGGCGCGGCGATGATGCTGCCGGAGTGCCGCCCGCTCTTCGCCGGTGTCGAGGGCGCCGACTCGTTTGGCTGGAACCCGCACAAGTGGATGGGCACGATCCTCGACTGCTCGCTGCTCTACGTCCGCGATGTGCAGATGCTCGTGCGTGTCCTGTCGACCGACCCGTCCTACCTCCGGTCAGCCAGTGATGGCGAGGTCACGCAGTTCAAGGACTGGGGCATTCCCCTGGGGCGCCGCTTCCGCTCACTCAAACTCTGGTTCCACCTGCGCCTCGCGGGCGCCGACTCCATCCGCGATCGACTGCGTCGCGATCTCGCCCACGCCCAATGGCTGGCCGGGCAGGTGGCTGCGCTGCCGGACTGGGAGGTGTGCGCCCCCGTGCCACTGCAGACCGTGTGCGTGCGCCACATCCCGGACGGCATGGATGGCGCGGCCCTGGACCGTCACCAGCAGGACTGGGCAGAGCGCGTCAATGCCACGGGTCGTGCGTTCGTCACCCCCGCACTCGTGGAGGGCCGCTGGCTGGTGCGCCTCTCCATCGGTGCCGAGGCCACCGAGCGCGCGGACGTCGAGGCGCTATGGGCGCTGTGTCGTGAGTCCGCAGGAGACGTCGCAGTCCTAGGGTGAGGCCATGTCCACACTCTGGGAAGTGATCGGCTGGACCTGCACGGTGCTCCTCGTCGGTGCCTACGCCATGGTGGCAACGCAAAAACTCGATGCGCGCAGCCCGACGTACCACGTGCTGAATCTGGTCGGGGCGATCGGACTGGCGGCGTACTCGCTCTACAAGGTGGCCTGGCCCCAGTTTGCGCTCAACCTCTTCTGGGGTGCTGTCGCATTGATCGGCATCGTCATCGCGGTCGCCGCTGCGCGCAAGATCAGTGCTGGCCGCCCCGCAGACGACCCCGGATTCGACGAGCGAGGCGTCCGGGAAGGCTAAGGGCAGACTCGCGGGCGAGTCGCCTGCGGATGAGTTCGGCCTCGTAGTCCATGGCATTAGCTGTGGCGAAGGCACCTGCTGCGGCGATCTGGTCCGAGCGCACGCGGCCCCGGGATGCGGCGGAGTCCGGCACCAGGAGGTCGCCAACATCGCCAAACACGCGGACACCCGTCGTGGCCATGTCGTCGATGTCCACGCTGGCCCATTCCTGCACACGTGGCAGGAAGCCCGCGGGCAGCAGCAGTGGGCCGCCGCGATCGGGGCGTTCGAGGAAGCCACCCGACAGCATGCGCTGCTGGAGCTCGTTGGCCGTCTTGCGGTTCCAGTCGCGCCGTTTCGCTTCGACGTTGAGCGCGTGCAAGAAGACGGCCTCGGCCCGGGTCGAGCCCACATTGGCTATGAAAGCGGGCAGCTTGGGTGCCTGGACGGGCAGCGCCTCGATGGCAAGAGCATTGCGGAAGCGATCCCACAGGAGAGTGGTCGGTGATCCAGCCGGGGGCAGGGTCACGACCTGAACGCGATCAGTACCGACGAGGGACTGCCAGCGTCGCACCAGGGCGCCGTATGCGTAGCCGCGCCAGAAGGTCTGATCGCGCTCGGTGTCCCAGGCGGCCTGCATCTCGATCGGCGGGAGATCACCGCGCTCCCGGCTGCGTCGGCGCAGGTAGGGCTTGTAGTCCTGGGTGTGGGTGTTGCGCACGTGCTGCTGCCACGACGAGGGCAGGATGCGGCCGAGGTCGCGCATGGTGATGATGACGTCGACCGTCGGTGCCGACAAGCCATCGAGCAAGCGTCGGGCGGCGTCGGGACGCAGGCCACCGATCATCTCCGCGGAGATGATCGCGGTGCCATCCCAGGAATTCACCGCGGTCGCGAGATCACGCCAGATGGAGCCGTCCTTGCCCGCCCAGCGATTGGAGTCCTTGCTCTCCTCATTGTGCGTGAGGTCCGCGACCGCGCCGACGTGGTTGTAGTCCTCCTGGCCGCGGTAGTCCGTGGGGTAGAGAACCCCGTCCG
>JBMOIL010000150.1:0-5728 GCA_049317345.1 Candidatus Nanopelagicales bacterium | reverse complement strand
CATCTCGACCATGGCGAGCGTGAGCACGCCACGGGGCTGCTTCTCCTTCACGCGGCAAGTATGGGTAGTTAGCGGGCCAGACCGCGGGTGGACTCGCGCGGCACCAGCGTCGCTGACACGAGCCTGGTCTCCTCGACGGGAGGGGGCTCTTCGGAGATGAGCATCTCGAGGGCGATGTCGAGTTGGGTGTGGACATTGAGATCGAGCGCGGTGATGCCGCCTGCTGAGGCGACCGCGTCGTCGATGTCCTGAGCGACCAGCAGGTCTCCCGGCACGTCAATTCCCACTTCACGCGCCGCAAGCACGATCCCGCGACCGAAGTCCTCCAGCATGCCGATGATGGCGTCCGGTCGATCGGAGCCACGGAGCATGTCTATGGCTGTCTGCTTGGCGACCTGGGCGAGTTCGGGCCTGCTCTGCACCGAGGTAGCCGGCGCGATCGCCAGATGGGGCTCGACCCCGCGCTCTGAGCACCACGCTGTGTAGGCATCACGTGCGGTGTCCGTCGCCGACCACGGGAGGTCGGAATTGATCATCCCGATTGTCCGCGCGCCGCGCTCCCAGCAGTGGTCCAGCAGTGCGCGGGTGCTCCCCGCGGTGTCGATCGTCACGGCAGGACCGAAGGCACCTCGCGGATCCTGGCCCATGAGGACCGTGCGCGTGGCGAGTCCGTCGAGCAGTGCCAGTCGCGGATCGTCGACGATCGGATCGAGCACGATGAGCCCGTCGAGTCCGAAGGACGCCAGGTGCGAAGCAGACTGCACGCCGGGGAGCACCAGGAGTGCTCGACCGTGGTGAAGGGCCGCCTGGCTCGCTGCGACCGCTACGCGACCGTAGTAGTCGAAGCCAAGGAGCTCCTCAAGTGGCATGGTGGGCAGCTGGGGGAGGAGGAGGCCAATGGTGTCCGAACGACCGAGAGCGAGATTGCGCGCGGCACGGCTGGGCACGTACCCGAGCGCGGCCGCGACCTCCCTGACCCGCTTGCGCGTCGCCGGATCGACCCGGCCCTTGCCGCTGAGTGAGTGCGACACGGTCGTGATCGACACCCCCGCCGCCTGGGCGACATCGGCAACCGTCACTCGTGCGACCACGGCCTGAGGCTAGCGACTTTGGCGAAGTTGCTTGACAGCGCGGGGAGCGGGGATCACACTCGGGCCACCAATGCCAAAGCGATTTGGCACCTCGTGGAAGGGTCAGGCTGATGTCCGCACAGGTCGACTCGGGGGATACGCATCTGCGCCGCAATGCCATCGGCGCCCGTCACATCGTCTTCTTCGTCGTGGCCGCGGCCGCGCCGCTCGGTTTCGCCGTCGGCGCGATCCCCCTGGCCATCGGCCGAGGCGGCATCGGCGTCAGCGGCATGTTCATCGTCGTCGGCGTCATCCTGCTCGTCTTCGCCGTGGGCTACGTCGCGATGGCCAAGCATGTGCGTCGAGCAGGCGGGCTTTACGTCTACGTCTCCGAAGGCCTGGGGCGGACCATGGGGCTTGGTACGGCATTTGTCGCCACGGTGGCCTACGCGGTCGCTGCAACTGGAGCCGTCGGCATCTTCGCGCTCCTCGCTCAGAGTGTCTTTCTGGAGTTCTTCCTCATCGAGACACCCTGGGTGCTGTGGGCTCTCATCGCCACACTGCTCATGGGGCTCCTCGGAGTTCTGCGCGTCGAACTCAATGCGCGCGTCCTCGGTGTCGTCATGGTGTGCGAGGTGGCGATTCTTCTCGTCATCGGAGCCGTCATCGTGATTTCCGGCGGAGCCGAGGGCCTCTCGCTTGCGGCATTCACCCCAGCAGAGGTCTTCGGGGTCAATCCGGGCGTCCTGCTCGCCGTAGTCATCTCGGCCTTCGCGGGCTTCGAGGCGACCGTGCTCTACGTGGAGGAGGTGCGCTCACCCGAGCGCTCGATCCCGCGTGCCACATACGGCGCCATCATCGTGCTTGTGGCCTTCTACGCCTTCGTCAGCTGGGCCGTGATCCAGGCCTTCGGCAATGCCGGAGCCGTCGAGATCGCGGCCACCGACCCTGTGGGCATGTTCTTCGCGGCCGCCGATGGCTTCCTCGGTCTGTGGGCGGTGGCCCTCCTGGGCGTCCTCGTTGTCACGAGCTGGTTCGCCTCGATCCTGGCCTTCCACAACGCGACCACGCGCTACCTCTTCGCGCTGGGCCGCGATCAGGCGATTCCACGGAAGTTCGGGGCACTGTCGCCGAGATTCGGGTCGCCGATGTTCGCCAGTCTCACGCACACGGCGTTCACGCTCATCGTCGTGATCGCCTTCGCGCTGGCGGGGGCCGATCCCTACCTGGATCTGTACGTCCTGGGCTCCACGCCGGCGGTGGTAGCGATCCCGGTGATGGAGTGCCTGGCCGCCGCCGCGATCGTCGCCTACTTCGCGCGCGATCGCCGGGGCATGTCCGTGTGGCGGGTCATCGTGGCTCCGGCGGCTGCGGGCCTCGCACTGCTGCTCGTAACGTACCTCATCATCACCCAACTGGACATTTTCACCGCGAGAGGCGCTCTCGTGAACTCAGCGCTCGTCGGTGTGGTCTTCGTCGCCCTGCTGGCGGGTGTGGTTCGGGCACTCTGGCTCAAGCAGCGTGATCCTGCGGTGTACGCGGATCTCGGGCGTGCTTCCGGGAGTGAGGTTGCGTCCGCATGACCTCCTACGATCCCTTCGCTCGCGGAGCATTCCCGGTCGGTGTGCGTAGCGAGGAGTGGTATGACGCCGCGCGCGATCGCACGCTCCCCGTCGAGATCTGGTACCCCGCCGCCGATCAATACGCCGGGCAGGATCTCGACCCGGCTACCTGGGATGTCTTCCCCCCGGTGTGGGCCGCGGACGGCGTCGCCTCACCCGACGAAATGTGCACCCAGTTGGCCGTTCGCGACGCGGCCATATGCGAACTTGATGCACCGGCACCCCTCGTGCTGCTCATCCACGGCTGGGCGGGCTTCCGTCGCGAGTCGACCTTCATCGCCACGCACCTCGCGAGTCGTGGCTACATCGTCGTGTCACCCGATGTCATCGGCACCACCTGGGACGACGTGGATGCCCTGCTCACCTCATGCGAGCCGGTGGGCCGGCGTGAGGACCTCGTCGACCACGCGGAGGCGAGCGCCATTGCCCGCGTCGGAGACATCGCCTTCCTTATCTCCACAGCAGTCGAGCGGCTGCCAGTGCGTGATGGAGGGGTGGGTGTGACAGGGGCGAGCTTCGGGGGCTATTCCTCGCTTGTGGCGCCGACCTCGGATGGCCGAGTCGCTGCGATCGCCGCCATGTGCCCCGCCAACGACGACGGCTTGGTCATGTCCGGCGGCTCCGTCTACAACTCTCGGATCCGGGCTCCGTGGAAGTCCGACCCCGCCACGCTCATACTTGCCGGCGACCGCGATTCCCTGTTGCCGCTCTACGGCCAGTTGACGCTGCTCAAGGAGGTGCCAGCCACGCGCAAGCAGGTGGTCGCCATGGCACGGGCTGATCACAACCACTTCGTCGACGACATCGAGTTGGGTCAGGCGTGGATGGGAGAATTCGTCGCGCGGGTGGGTCGGATCTTCCCGGAGGGCCCGGGCAACTGGTCGCTGATTGCGCAGTGCGTTCAGCCGATGGAGGCGCTCGTGCCGGGGGCCGAGGCGAAGCTCGCCTGGCAGGGGATTATCGCGGCCCACTTTGATGCGCACCTGCGCGATGATCCGCAAGCGATGGCAGCGGTCGCTGATATCGAGGGGCTCGCCGAGCAGGTCGGTGTCGAGGTGACGACGATCGGTTCGGGCGGTGAGTGACGACGACGCAATCGCGGCCGTGGTCGAGCGGGCTTACGCCGCTTTGGAGTTCGAGCCTGGGGCGGAGCCTGACTGGGCGCTCTTCGACTCCGCTTTCGCGCCGGAGGCGATCCTGGCACTGCGGGTCTTCCCCGAAGATCCCCACATCTCGGTCATGGGACTACTCGCCTACGCGGAGTCCCAGATGCGCAACGACCTGGGGGAGCAGGGGTACTCGGAGACGCCGGGAGTCGGATCCACGGAGGTCATCGGCGATGTCGCCGTGGTGCGACAGCCCTTCACCATGAACTTCGCCGACCGTGCGGTGGCCGCAATCGACGTCTTCAGCCTCGTGCGCAATGCCGGTGCGTGGAAGGTGGTCGCTGTCGTCAGCGACACCGTCGCGTCGAAGTCCGCCTAGATCCTTAGCGGCGAGGCCAGTCCTGTCCTTGGCCGCCGTCGATGGCCGCCTCGGCGAAGTAGTAGGGCTCGGTGATTCCCTTCTTGCGCATAGCGATTCCGGTGAGGACTTCACGGATGACGCGATTGGCGATCAGGCCGGTGGCATACGTCGAGTCGGCGAAAGGGTTGAGTTCGACCAGCTCGACGCCCACGACGTTCTTCTCCGCTCCGAGTCGTCTGAGGATCGGGAACATCTCACGCGGGGTGAGGCCGTTGGGTTCGGGCGTACCGGTGCCTGGGGCGAAGGCGGGATCGAACACGTCCATGTCGATGGAGATGTAGAGGTAGTCCGTGCCGTCGGAAGCCTCCTCGATGGCGCGGTCCATGACCCAGTCCCAGCCGAACTTATCGACCTGCGCCATGTTGTGGTAGCGGAAGCCGTGGTCGCGCATCCAGCCGAGGTCTTTGTCGTTGGGCGCCCACCCGCGGGTGCCTACCTGGATGAAGTTGTGACCCGAGGCATGCCCCTGCTCGATGAGTCGGCGCACCGGCGTGCCGTGCGTGAGGTTGAGGCCAAGCCCGGCGTCCGTCGCATCGTAGTGGGCGTCGAAATGGATGACGCCCACCTTGGCCTTGCCGAATACGTCCGCCATCGCGGCGACATTCGGATACATGAGCGAGTGATCGCCGCCCACGATGAAGGGGATCGCGCCAGTCTCGGCCACTTCGCGCACGAGCGCTCGGATCGGCTCGATGGAGGCGTAGAGCGACATGTTGTTGACCGGTGCGTCGCCGTAGTCGGCCAGCACGAGCTCGGTGACGGGATCGACCCGCGTGTGCTGATGCGGCGTGCCGTAGCCAGGCGGCATGTAGATCTCGCCGTTGCGCACCATCTTGGGTCCGTAGGCCGAACCCCTCATTCCGTACGAGAAGTCGAGGCCAGCGCCGATCATTGCCACCTCGACTCCCGCTGCGCGTAGGTCCGCAGGCGTGAGGGCAATGGGGGCACCGACGAAGGTCTGGAAGCCCGACATGCCCATCTGGAACATGTAGCGGCGGAGATCGATCAGGCCAGGGGGCCGGTCTCCCTGGAGGTCAGGGCGCTTGGTGAAGACGCCCATGCCGGATAGGTCGTCGGGGTTGAACTCAGGGAAGTCGCTGGGCGGAGGGAAATCAGGCGGGGTCATGGCGGCATCTAAGTCAAGAAAAAGCGCTTTGGCAAGCACGTGTCGAACGGGTCGGCCCGCGCCAGCAAGGGGCCTGCCGCGGTACGGCGTGGGCTACCCTCAGCGACGGTCGTGGTGGCCTGATCGTGGTGGCCGGGCCGAGCGAGCCACCGGGGATGCCGAGCCCGAGGGGATGCACAGAGCGTGACCATGTTGACGGAGCCTCAGCGGACCACGCTGCGCGCGCTCATCGACCGGCTCATCCCGGCCGACGACTTCCCGGGCGGATGGGACGCCGGTGTCGGCGACTACCTCGACCGTCAGTTCGCCGCAGATCTGAGCGAGTCTTTGGATCTGTACCGCGGCGGGCTCGATGCACTTGACGTCGAGGCTCGCACAGCGGC
>JBMOIL010000149.1:0-5739 GCA_049317345.1 Candidatus Nanopelagicales bacterium | reverse complement strand
TGCTCCATCGCGGCCGTGCCGATGACGACGCGATGGGCTCCGGTCGCGAGCGCCGCAGCCAGCGAGTCGTCGTCACGGATACCGCCCGCCACCTCGACGTGGCAGCGGTCGCGCACGTCGCGGACGATGGCCGCGACCTGGTCAGCGTTGGTTCCGCGACCGAAAGCGCGATCGAGATCCACGACGTGGAGCCAGTAGGCGCCCTGGTCCACCCACTGCCGCGCGGCCGCGACCGGATCCCCGTACGACGTCTCGGTGCCTGCCTCGCCCTTGACGAGGCGAACGGCGGTGCCGTTAGCAATATCGACGGCAGGGAGCAGTTCGAATCGGGTACCAGGGGCCATGACTGAACCCTACGGGGTAGCCCGACAGGGACGGCTTGGCCGTCCCGCCGGGCCTGACCGCTGCGCCCCCGCGAGGCATCCGAGGAAGGCACCCGGTGCCTCCACCGACAACTACACCCGTCCAAAGGACATCACCCAGACCACCGGGGCTGCGAGCAGCACGAGCACCAGCACGACGAGCCGCGCCGTCCACGAGGGTAGGAAGGGCCAGGTCAGCGCACAGATCGCGACGATCCCGAGCGCGAAGACGAAGAGGCGCCGGCGGCGCCTCTGGGCGAGGAGTCCCGGCGTGCGCTTGGGCGCATCGGGCACGAGCGACGCCACAGCGCGCTTGCCGCGATCGAGGCGCTCGCGGCGTACCCGCTTGCGCGCGCGCTTCTCGCGCTCCGCCTCCTGCGCGGCCTCGCGCTCCGCTCGCTTGCGCGCCCTCTCCTTTGCCATGCCTAACCCAGGGTCGCAAGCCAGTTGCGCAGCACCCGGGCACCCGCGTCACCGGACTTCTCGGGATGGAACTGCGTCGCCCAGAGAGGGCCGTTCTCGACGGCCGAGACAAAGGGCGTGCCGTAGTCGGTCCACGTGACGCGCGGCGCTGACATGCGCTCGGACACGGGCAGCGTCCAATCGAGGACGCCGTAGGAGTGCACGAAGTAGAAGTACTCGTCGCGCACACCCTCGAACATCAGCGAGTCCACGGGAGGCGTCACCGTGTTCCAGCCCATGTGCGGCAGGACCTCCGCCTGAAGTCGCTCCACCGTGCCGGGCCACTCTCCGAGACCCGGGGTCTCCACGCCGTGCTCCACGCCGGCGTCGAAGAGCACCTGCATACCCACGCAGATCCCCAACACCGGCAGCCCACCCGCGAGCCTGCGCCCGATGAGGTGGGGTGCCTTGACGGCGGCCAGCCCAGACATGCAGGCGGCGAAGGCACCCACCCCGGGGACCACGAGACCATCTGCCGCCATGACCGCGTCGGCATCAGCGGTGACCTCCACCGTCGCCCCGGCCCGCTCGAGGGCGCGCTGCGCGGAGCGGAGATTGCCGGAGCCGTAGTCGAGGACGACTACGGCCATCAGGTCGCACTCCATGCGTAGAGCACGCCACCGACAAGCGCCATCACCGCAAGGATCCCGAGGATGATGGCGGCGTTGCGCTTGCCCTGCTTGGCGAAGGAGTAGACACCTCCCGCGAGAAAAGCGGCGAGAGCCAGAAGGAGTACGGCGGTCCAGCCCACTACGCCTCCGCGGACTCGTGGCTCGACAACGTGCCCTTAGTGGAAGGCACCCCCACCACGCGCGGATCGAGCGCCACTGCATCGCGCAGCGCCCGTGCGAACGACTTGAACTGAGCCTCCACGACGTGGTGCGCATTGCGGCCATTGAGGACTCGCACATGCAGCGTGATCTGCGCAGTGGCGACGAAGGACTCGAAGATGTGGCGCGTAAGCGTGGTGTCGTAGGTGCCGATGAGCTCCACGATCTCCGGCTCGACGTGCACGAGATAGGGCCGGCCCGACAGATCGACCGCGCACTGGCACAGCGACTCGTCGAGCGGCACGAGGGAATCCCCGAAGCGGCGTGTGCCCGCGGCATCGCCCAGCGCCTCACGGAAGGCGGAGCCGAGCGCGAGGGAGGTGTCCTCGACGGTGTGATGCGCATCCACCTCGAGGTCACCTGTCGTGCGCACCGTGAGGTCGAATCCGCCGTGCTTGCCCAGCTGGCTCAGCATGTGATCGAAGAAGGGCACGCCCGTCTGGACGTCAGCGTGCCCCGAGCCGTCGAGGTCGATCTCGACGAGGACGCTGCTCTCCTTTGTCTTCCGCTCGACGCGGCCGGTCCGGCTCATGCTGTGCCTCCATCCGTGCTGGCCTCCTCGTCACCAGCGGGAACCATCATGCCGTCCGTGGCCATGACCTGCGTCAGCGCCGCACGGAAGGCCCGGTTGTCCTCTGGCGTCCCGACGGTGACGCGCAGCCAGCCCTCGGGTCCGACCTCGCGCACGAGCACGCCGTGATCAAGCAGTGCCTGCCAGGCCACGTGCCGGTCAGCGAACTCCCCCATGAGGATGAAGTTGGCGTCCGAGTCGACGGCTCGCACGCCGCTAGAGCGCAGCCACGTGACGAGAGCGTCCCGCTCGGTGCGCAGGGTCTCGACCTGACCGAGGAGCTCATCGCTGAAGTCCAGCGCGGTGCACGCCACCGCCTGAGTCACGCTCGACAGGTGGTAGGGCAGCCTGACCACGCGCAGGGCGTCGATCACGTCCGCACCCGCAACGGCGTACCCCACCCGAGCCCCCGCGAGGGCGAAGGCCTTGCTCATGGTGCGCGTGACGATGAGGTTGGGATGTGCTTCGAGGAGGGTGAGCGCCGAGGGCGTGCCCGGCCGGCGGAACTCGGCATACGCCTCATCGACCACGACCACACCGGTCGACATCGCGCAGGCAGCGGAGACGACGTCGAGGGTGAGCGCCGTGCCGGTGGGGTTGTTGGGCGAGGTGAGGATGACGACGTCGGGTGAGCCCCCGATCATCGCCGCGACCACCATGGCGGCGTCGAGGCCGAAATCCGCGCGTCGGCCCACGGTGCGGTAGCGCGTGAAGGTGTCGCGCGCGTACTGCTCGTACATCGAGTAGGTCGGCGAGAAGCCCATCGCGAGTCGGCCGGGGCCGCCGAATGCCGCGAAGATGTGCTGCATCACCTCGTTGGAGCCATTGGCCACCCACACCATCGCCGGGTCGACGCGGACACCGGACTCGCGCAGCAGGTAGGCGGTCAGCGCCTCGCGCAGCGCCCAGGCCTCGCGGTCGGGATAGCGATTGAGGGATGAGGCGGCCTCCGACGCGGCACGCCCCATCGCCTCGGCGAGCGCAGCCGAAGGCGGGAAGGGATTCTCATTGGTGTTGAGGCGCACGGGGACGTCGATCTGGGGTGCGCCGTACGGCGTCTGGCCCTGCAGGTCGTCACGCACGGGCGGGGTCCATGTCATGGCGTCGCCTAGTCCGGCAGGCGGACGGTGATCGCGGCGGCGTGACCGGGTAGGTCCTCCGCGAGGGCGAGTGCGACGACGTGTCCGGCGACTCCCTCGAGGGCCGCCCGGTCGTAGTCGATGATGTGGATCCCACGGAGGAAGGTCTGGACCGACAGCCCAGAAGCGTGTGTCGCGGAGCCACCCGTGGGCAGCACGTGATTGGAACCCGCGCAGTAGTCGCCGAGCGACACGGGTGCATGCGTGCCCACGAAGATCGCGCCAGCGTTGCGCACGCGCAGGGCGACCTCACGCGCATCGCGCGTGTGGATCTCCAGGTGCTCGGCCGCGTAGGCGTCGACGACGCGGAGCCCCTGGGCGATGTCGTCGACGAGGACGATGCCGCTCTGCGGCCCTGACAGGGCCTCGGTGATGCGCTCCACGTGCTTGGTGCGGGCGAGCTGGTCGTCGATCTCGCGATCCACGACATCGGCGAGATCCGGGGACGTGGTCACGAGGACGGCGGCGGCCAGGGTGTCGTGCTCCGCCTGGCTGATGAGGTCGGCCGCCACGTGCACGGGGTCGGCGGTGTCATCAGCGAGCACGGCGACCTCGGTGGGCCCGGCCTCGGAGTCGATGCCGATCTGACCCTTGAGCACGCGCTTCGCCGCGGTGACCCAGACGTTGCCGGGCCCCGTCACCATGTCGACGGGCTCGCAACGGCCACCGCCCGGCAGGTCGACGCCGTAGGCGAGCATCGCGATGGCCTGCGCGCCGCCGGCGGCGTAGACCTCGTCGATGCCGAGCAGGCCGCACGCGGCAAGGATCGTGGGGTGGGGCAGGCCATCGTGGTCTGCCTGGGCCGGTGAGACGACGCACAGGGATGCCACGCCGGCGATCTGCGCGGGTACGACGTTCATCACCACACTGCTGGGGTAGACGGCGCGCCCACCCGGGACATAGAGGCCCACGCGGGCGACAGGCACCCAACGCTCGGTGACGGTGCCGCCTTGGACCACCGTCGTGATCGTCTCGGCTCGGACCTGGTCGGAGTGCACGATGCGGGCTCGGCGGATCGACTCCTCGAGCGCGGCGCGGACAGCCGGGTCGAGCTCGGACACGGCCCGGGCAATGGCCTCCGCGGGCACGCGCAGGTGCGCCGGGCGCACGCCATCGAAGCGCTCGGTCCAGTCGAGCACGGCCTCAGCCCCACGCGCCTGGACATCGCGCACGATCGGCAGGACGGTGGCGGTGGCCTCCTCCACGTCGATGGCCGCTCGCGGCAGCACGGCGCGGGGGTCGGCGTCGGAGCCCCGGAGGTCGATGCGCTGGATCACGCCCACGATTGTAGGTCTAGCCTGCAGGGGTGACGTCATCACGAGTCATCCCCGTCTTCCCGCTCTCGAGCCTGCTCGTGCCCGGCCTCGTGATGCCGCTGCACATCTTTGAGCCCCGATACCGCCAGCTCATCGCCGACATCGTCGATGCGCCCGAGGACGAACGCGGCTTCGGGATCGTCGCGATCCGAGAGGGCGGTGAGGTCATGCCCGACAGGGACGGCTCGGCCGGCCCGCCGGGCTCCGTCGACGGCATCCCGGCCCTCTACGACGTCGGCACCTTCGCCTCGCTTCGCGAGGTCTCCATGCACCCGGACGGACGCTCGGACATCGTCACGGTCGGCACCGAAAGATTCCGCGTGCTGCGATTGGTCGAGGGCAAGCCCTACTTACAGGCCGAGGTGGAGATCGTTGAGGAGCTGCCCGGCGAGGCTGACGTGGCACTGGCTGCCGCCGCCTTGGAACGCTTCCGCGCCTACCGCGCGCTGCTCAGCGACGATGACGACGATGCGGAACTTCCTGATGAGCCGCGCGTGCTGTCCTATCTCATCGCTGCTGCTGTGGTCGCCGATCTCCCGACCCGACAGGCCTTCCTCGCCGCACCCGACGACTCGGTTCGTCTCCGTGCAGAGTCGGACTTCCTGCGCAGGGAGCTGTCGATCGTCGAGCACGTGCCCTCGCTGCCGGCCGTCGACCTTGCGCGCGAGCCCTACGGCCTCAACTGATGGCACGAGACAAGCCGGGCGGCACGCCCGCGCTCGTGATCCTGCAGCGCTCGGGCATCGACTTCAGCGTTCACACCTACGCGCATGATCCGGCCGCCGAGAGCTTCGGCATGGAGGCGGCAGAGGCGCTCGATCTTGACCCGGCCACCGTCTTCAAGACTCTCCTCGCTGAGGTCGATGGCGCGTCAACCGTGGCGATCGTGCCCGTGACCGGACAGCTCGACCTCAAGGGACTGGCCGCAGCCCGCGGCGGCAAGCGCGCGCGCATGATGGACGTGGCTGCAGCGGAGCGCATGACCGGCTACGTCGCGGGCGGCATCTCACCGCTCGGTCAGCGCAAGGCCCTCCCTACCGTCATCGACGCGAGCGCCGA
>JBMOIL010000148.1:0-5749 GCA_049317345.1 Candidatus Nanopelagicales bacterium | reverse complement strand
GACAGGCTGAGCAGGTTGAGCACGAAGGCCTTGACCGGGATGAGCAGGCTGCCGGTGTAGAGGAAGAGGATGACGAGTGTGGTGAGCGCGAGCCACAGGATCACCCACCAGAAGCGGTCGAGGATGCTCTGTGTCGCATCGGCCCAGTCGGCCGCCACTCCACCGACGAGCGCCTCGGATGCCGGTGCGGGGATGCCCCGGATGTCGGCGAGGAGTTGCTCACCCGCGGGGTCGATCGGCGGGACGCTGCCGACCGCTGCGACACGCACGTTGTTGCCCGAGCTCCACGTGCTGGGGTCTGGATTGGGGGCCACGACCTGGCCGTCGACGATGACGTCGGTGGGCGTGGTCACGCGTTCTACTTCCGGAAGTTGCGAGACCTGCTCGGCGTAGGCGCGGACCTCTTCCGCCGATCCCGCGTCGATGAGCACGATTTCGAACGGCGAGTTCTCGTAGCCGGGGAACTCATCGCGCAGGACCTGCCCGGCCTGGGCGACCGGACTGTCCGCCGGCAGGGCGCGCTCGTCGACCTGGCCGAAGACGGCCCCGATCGCCGGGGCGGCGAGCACGAGGAGGACGGCGACCGAGGCGATCATGACCGGCCAGGGTCGGCGCATGACGAAGCGCGCCAGTCGCGCCCATCCGCCGTCGTCCTTCGGAGCAAGGTCCCCGCGCCGCACCTTGAACTTGTTGATGCGCGGACCCAGGATCGCCAGCAGGGCGGGGATCGCGGTGAGGGCGCCGATGACAGCGAGGACGCTCACGGCCATGCCGGCGTACCCGAAGGAGCGCAGGAAGAACTGAGGGAAGAAGAGCAGTGCGGCGAGTGCGACCACGACGGTGAGTCCCGAGACGAACACCGTCTTGCCGGCGGAGTTGACCGTGGCCGCCACAGCATCCGGCACGGCTTTGCCCGCGGCGAGCTCCTCTCGGAAGCGATTGATGATGAGGAGTGAGTAGTCGATGCCGAGCGCCAGGCCGAGGCCCGTGACGAGGTTGAGCGAGAACACCGAGACGTCGGTGAAGAGCGAGATGACGTACAGGACAAGGAAGCTGCCGAGGATCGTGCCAAGGGCCACGAGGAAGGGCAGTCCTGCCGCAACGACGGATCCGAGTACGAAGATGAGCAGGATCACGGTGAGCGGGACGGCGACGCTCTCGGCGCGCGCGAGATCACCGGAGATCTGCTCGGTGAAGGCATTGCCGATCACCTCGCCACCGAAGGCGTAGACGGTGAGGTCGCCCTGCTGTCCCGTGTAGGTGTCGACGATGTCGGTGGAGAGCTTCTCGAGGTCGGCGTCGGGCTCGGCGTAGACGACAGCCTGTGCCGTGCGCCCGCTTTCACTGCGCAGCTCCGGTGCGCCGGTCGACCAGTAGGAGACAACGCTCTTCACACCGGGAATGGCTGCGACGTCGTCGAGCAGGGCGTTGGCCGCTGGCGCATCGGCATCGACGTCGGTCGGAGTCTGGATGATGAGGACGACGGCGGGATTGATGGCGCCGAATTCGTCCTGGACGTAGGCGGCCGCGCGCGCGGCCTCGCCGCCGGGATCACTGAATCCTTCGGTCTTCAGGTTGGCGAATACCTGCACGCCGAAGATGCCGAAGATCACGGCGCTGATGAGGTAGCCGATGAGCACCGGCCAGCGGTAGCGCGCCACGAAGGCGCCTAGTCGAGCGAACGGTGGCCTCTTCTGTGGTGCAGGCTGAGCCGGGCTCTGGGTGCTACTTGCCACGTCGGTACTCCTCGATGATCTCGCTCAGGATGTCTGTCCAGGGCGTCGGCTCTAGTCCGAAGGTGACTCGTGCTGCGGTGTCGTCGACGATGAAGGGGCGGTCGCGCTGGTACGACGTCTCGGCAAGCTCCCTGATGGTGGGGGAGAAGATCCCGAGCACCTTGAGTATCGCGGCTGACGTGGACGAGACCTTCACGTGGGGCACCCCTGCCGTGTCGGCGAGGTCATCGACCACCTGACGCTGGGTGCGCGGCGCATTGCTCGGCACATGCCACGCTCGGCCCCAGCCCCGTTCGTCCGCAGCCGCAGAGACGAGCAGCCGTGCGGCATCGGCCGGTGCTGTCCAGGTGTGCGGCTGGTCGACCGATCCGATCAGGCTGACTGGCTTGCCCGCGAGGATGCGCGGCACGACCCTGCTCGATCCGATGAGGGAGCTCTCGCTGGCAAAGATGTAGTCGGAGCCGCGCACCTCCGTGGCCCGGATGCGCCCTGCGTCATGCGCCGCCTTGGCATCGAGCCACATCTGCGCCCGCACGCGGCCTTTGGTGCCCGTCGTGGCGAGCGGCAGTGCCTCCGACATGGGCCCGTCGACGGGACCGTAGCCGTAGAGATTGGAGCAGATGGCCAGCACGGCGCCGGTGCGCTCGGCGTAGCCGAGCATCGCAGCGGCCAGGGGAGGCCAGTCCTTCGCCCAGCGCTGGTACGCCGGATTCGCGCAGTTGTAGATGGCGGCTGCCTCCGGCGTCGCCGCCAGCAGGGCGTCGACATCGCTCGCGTCGCAGGCGACACGGCGTACGCCTGGGATCTGTGGTCCCGAGCCGGTCCGGGTCACGACGACGACGTCCTGGCCGTTACCGGTCAGCAGTCGCGCGACCTCGGAACCGACCGGACCGGCCCCGACCACCAGGGCATTGCTTGCGGTGGAAGGGCCTGAAGCTGAGGTAGAGTTAACGGTGTTCATATCCGGACCTTGGCACGGAATATGAACGATGTCAACATGCACGTGGTCGATACGGGAGTGTCATGAGTCGCAGTTATCACCATGGGGCCCTCGCCGAGGCGATGGTGGAACAGGCCCTGATCGCAGTCCGTGAGCACGGCGCAGACGATGTCTCGCTCCGGGCCATCGCCCAGGCTGTGGATGTCTCTCCGAGCGCGGCCTACAACCACTTCGCCGACAAGGACGACCTTCTGCGGGCTGTGGGCGCCTGCGGACTTGCGGCGCTCGACGAGCGCATGTCACGGGTGCTCGCGGCGCACCTGGCTGACACGCCCGACGCCGCGCGTGCGCGCTTCTCGGGGCTGGGGCGCGCTTATCTCGCCTTCGCGATCGACGAGACCCATCTCTTCCAACTTACCTTCGGTCCGATCTGCGCGGTCAAGGAAATGCCGCCGGAAGAGACCGGCCCCCATCGCAAGCTCATGGTTGCCCTCGACGATCTGGATCGATGGGGACTCCTCAAGCCAGGCACCCGTCAGGGACTCGACCTCATCGTGTGGTCAGCGACCCACGGGATGGCGACACTCCTGGTTGAGGGTGCGGTGCCGCCCGAAGCGGCAGATGCCTTTATCGAGTCGATGGCGCGCTTGATCATGGGCTGACGGGGCCCGTGTCTGCAGGACTAGTTACTCCGGGTCCGCGGTGCGTCACCCAGGCAGAGAAGAGAGGGTTGTTGAGGTGACAGCGCCAGCGTCGGGCCGCAGGCCGAAACTGCCGCGCATCATGTCCATGAAGGCTGCGTCATCCAAGCCGTGACGTGCCCCCAACGTGGCGACCGCATCTTCGCCCACGATGTACCTCAACTGGTCCGTGCCATCCGTGGCTGCTGCGAGGATCGCGTCGGCGACCGTTAAGGCCGGGGTCATGGCGTGGCTTTGCAGGGCCGCGAATGCCGTCAGGACAGAGTTGACGGTCGGGTGATACGGCCCGCCCTCGGGATCGACGCTCAGGGCAAACGAGCGACCCGCAAAATCTGTATCGATTAGTCCGGGCTCAATGATCTTGACTCGAATTCCGAGCGGAGAGAGTTCGTAAACGAGCGCCTCGCTTATGCCTTCGACCGCGAACTTGCTTCCGTGGTAGAGCGAGCCAAGCGGGAAGGTCATCTTGCCGCCAACCGAGGAGATGTTGACGATGACGCCGTGCTCCTGTTCGCGCATGACCGGGAGCACAGCCTTCGTCACGTCGAGCAGCCCGATGACGTTTGTGTCGAATTGGCGGCGGATCGTCTCTGCACTGGTGACCTCTAGTGCGCCGTAGGCACCGAATCCCGCGTTGTTGACGAGCACGTCGATGCCGCCGTAGGTAGCGGTTGCTTCGGCGACGGCCGCTGCGATGGAGGGCAGGTCCGTGACGTCGAGACGAGTGACGAGGACGCGGGGGAGTGCTGCACAGTCAAGTCGAGGAATCGGATGAGGATCAGACGATGCTCATTGGGGAGTTCGCCAGGGCTGTCGACTCGACCAAGGACACCGTGCGCTTTTACACGCGCCTGGGGCTTCTCACTGCGGGGGAGAGATCGGCGGGCCGGCGTGTCTACGCGGTGTACGACGAGATGCAGGTCGAGCGATTCACCTTCATCGAACAGTGCAAGGCGCTGGGATTCACCCTCCAGGAGATCGGGAGCGGTCTGCAGGAGCGAGATGAGGGTTCGCTGACTGCACTGCGCCAGCAGGCGCTCATCGAAGAGAAGCTGCGGTCTATCGAGGACAGGATCGCGTCGCTGCGACAGGCGGAGGGGAAGCTGCGCGCGAAGCTGGCGCCCCGCGGCTGCTGAGTCGCGCCGCCAAGCGCCGACGTCGGGGCTCTGGAGTGGGCGAGAGTCTGCGTGCAATGCATCCAGCGCACATACGCTTGCGACATGGTCGACTACGTCCTTCACGGTCCAAACTACGTCGCCGACCCCTATCCGACGTACCGCGCCATGGCTGAGGAGTCGCCTGTCTGGCTGCAACCGGAGACCGGTCACGTCTATGTCTCCCGGTATACGGATGTGAAGTCGGTGCTATTGGACTCCACCAACTACAGCAATAACCGCGTGCAGGATCGACTCAGCCGGGTTCCCGATGGCATCCCTGCTCAGTGCCTGGCGTCTATTCTCCATGACCGACTCGTCATGACGGATGGTCCGCGACACCGCATGCTGCGGGTGAAGATGCGTGATGCTTTCACCGCGGCTCGAGTGCGCACCTATACGCCGATGATCCGCGACGTCATCGGAGATCACCTGGACGCCATCGACTGGTCGGAGCCGGTCGATTTCCTCAGGGACGTTGCCCTACCTATCCCGTCCAAGATCATCCTGCTTGTGCTCGGTTTCCCGCCCGCCGACTTCACTCAACTTCGTCAGTGGACGAGCGATTTCTACAGTTGGCTCGCCTCAAGCCCCGACTCCATTGAGGTGCGCACGAAGCGCGCAATGGATGCCACGGCGCACATGCGCGATTACATTGCAGATCGGCTTCGCAATCCACGCGCACACGCCGAGAGTTCGCTCTTGCACCAACTCCTTGCCGATGAAGCGGCCGGGGACCTCACCGACGATGAGGTTGTGGCGAACCTCATCGGGATTGTTAACGCGGCGCATGAGACGACCACGAGCCTGATGGCAAACTCGATGGTCCTGCTCCTGCAGCATCCCGATCAACTCCACCTGCTGTTGTCGGACCCCGCACTGATCCCGGGAGCCGTCACGGAGGTAGGACGCCTGGAGAGCCCGTCGCAGATCATCAGCCGCGTAGCCGCTCGCGACCTCGACCTGCAGGGGGTAAGCCTGCGTGCCGGCCAGTTGGTCGCGATCAACCTGGCCCAGGCCAACCGTGATCCCGATGTCTACCCCGATCCTGACCGCATGGACATCACCCGCGACGGCCCAGCGCCGCTCACCTTTGGCCATGGCGAGCACTTCTGCGCGGGCACCGCGTTGGCGCGTCGCGAGACGGAGGAACTCATAGCGATGCTGCTCCCTCGACTTCCTGGGGCGAGGATCCTCAACGACCCCATCGAGTGGCGA
>JBMOIL010000147.1:0-5841 GCA_049317345.1 Candidatus Nanopelagicales bacterium | reverse complement strand
ACCGAGACGGGCTGGCCCATCGCATCGAGCATGCGTGGATTGGATCCCTTACCCCTCAAGGTGGGATCGCCCTCGCGGCCGGTGCCCGGCTACGACGTGCGCGTCCTCGATGAGCACGGGCACGAGGTGGAGGCGCTCGCGGAAGGCAACATCGTGATCCGGCTGCCCCTGCCACCCGGTGCGCTCCCCACTCTGTGGGGTGACGACGAGCGCTACCTCTCGTCCTATCTGTCCGCCTTTCCCGGCTTCTACGCCACCGGTGATGGCGGGCACGTCGATGCCGACGGCTATCTCTACGTCATGGGCCGCACCGACGACGTCATCAACGTCGCCGGCCACCGTCTCACCACCGGATCCCTTGAAGCCGCCGTCGCTGGGCACCCCGCGGTCGCCGAGTGCGCTGTCATCGGAGTGCACGACGAGATCAAGGGCCAGGTGCCCCGCGCGTTCGTCGTACTCAAGGCGGGAGTCGAGCCCGACCCGGAGGAGTTGCAGCACGAGGTCATTGCGCTCGTGCGCGACACCGTGGGCCCTGTGGCGGCACTACGCGACGTACGCATCGTCCCGGGGCTGCCCAAGACGCGGTCGGGCAAGATTCTGCGCAGGTCGATGCGGGCGATTGCCGATGGTCGCGACGAGCCGGTGCCGTCGACCATCGAGGACCCGCGCGTCCTGGAGACGCTCGCGCCGCTGCTGCGGGGTGACGCGTGAAGGGGCCGCTGGACGGCATCGTCGTGGCTGACTTCAGTCGCGTGCTCGCCGGTCCCTACGCCACCATGCTGCTCGCCGACCTTGGAGCCGAGGTCATCAAGGTCGAGCGGCCCGGACACGGTGACGACACCCGCGCCTGGGGGCCGCCCTACACCGAGCAGGGCCAGTCCACCTATTTCGCGGGCGTCAACCGCAACAAGTCCACCCGAGTGATCGATCTGGGCTCGCCCGAGGGCCGCGATGAAGCGCGCGATCTCGCCCTGGCTGCCGACGTCCTCGTGGAGAACTTCAAGCCGGGTGCACTGGATCGCATGGGCCTGGGCTACGCCGAGCTGGTCCGCCAGCACCCCGGTCTCGTCTACTGCTCCATCACCGGATTCGGTTCCGGTGCCGGTCGCGACCTGCCGGGCTACGACCTCCTCGTGCAGGCGATGGGCGGGCTCATGAGCATCACCGGTCCCGGGCCGGGCGAGCCCACCAAGGCAGGCGTGGCCCTCGTGGATGTCATCACGGGTCTCCACGCGACGGTGGGCATCCTCGCGGCACTGCGTCACCGTGATGCGACGGGCGAGGGTCAACACGTCGAAGTCAACCTGCTGTCGTCACTGCTCTCGGCGCTGGTCAACCAGTCATCGGGTTATGTCGCCGCCGGTGTGGTCCCGGGCATCCTCGGCAATGCCCATCCCTCGATCGCCCCCTACGACGTGTTCGCCACCGGGGATCGTCCCCTGGTCATTGCCGTTGGCAACGATGGGCAGTTCGCTGCGCTGGTGGCCACACTCGGTGCACCCGAGCTCGCAGCGCAGCCGGACTACGCCACGAACCCGGCCCGCGTGGCGCACAGGGAAGACCTCAAGGCGCGTCTTGAGGAGCTGCTGGCCTCCCGCGGTGCCGACGAATGGCAGCGACAGATCACGCAGGCGGGGGTGCCGTGCGGCCCGATCAACGATCTCGCCCAGGCATTTGAGCTCGCATCCGCGCTCGGCCTGGAGCCCGTGGTGGAGGTCGATGGCACCCCCACGGTGGCCCACCCCATCACCTTGAGCCAGACCCCCGCGACGTATCGAAGCGGTCCGCCCGATCTGCCGTCCGACTAGCGGAAGGCGGGGATACCCGTCAGCGCCTGGCCGATGATGAGCGTGTGCATCTCGTTGGTGCCCTCGTAGGTGAAGACCGACTCGAGGTTGTTCATGTGCCGGATCACCGGATACTCCAAGGTGATGCCGTTGCCGCCCAGGATGGATCGGCACTCGCGCGCGATGGCAAGCGCCTCGCGGGCGTTGTTGAGCTTGCCGAGGCTCACCTGCTCGGGCGTGATCGCATGATCATCCTTGAGCCGACCGAGGTGAATCGCCAGCAGCATGCCCTTGCCGAGCTCGAGCGTCATGTCGGCGAACTTCTGTTGCGTCATCTGGTAGCCAGCGATCGGCTTGTCGAACTGCTCGCGGTCGATCGCGTAGCTCAGCGCTGTCTCGAGGCAGTCGCGGGCGGCGCCGAGCGTGCCGTAGGCGATGCCGAAGCGCGCCTCGTTGAGGCAGGCCAGCGGCCCCTTGAGGCCGCGTACGCCGGGCAGCATCGCGGAGGAGGGGAGCCGGACGTTGTCGAAGACGAGCTCGGCCGTGACCGAGGCACGCAGCGACATCTTCTTGTGGATTTCACGGGCGGAGAAGCCAGGGGTGTCCGTGGGGACGACGAAGCCGCGGATACCGTCGTCGGTCTGCGCCCAGACGATCGCGACGTCGGCGACGGTGCCGTTGGTGATCCACATCTTGGAGCCGTTGAGCACCCAGTCGTCTGAGTCACGCTTGGCCGCGGTGCGCATGCCGGAGGGATTGGAGCCGAAGTCGGCCTCGGTGAGCCCGAAGCATCCGATGGCCTCGCCCTTGGCCATGCGCGGCAGCCACTCCTCCTTCTGCTCCTCCGAGCCGAAGGCGTGGATGGCGTACATCGCCAGCGATCCCTGCACGCTCACGAGCGACCGGATGCCGGAGTCGCCAGCCTCGAGCTCCATTGCAGCTAGTCCGTAGGAGACGGCGTTGGTGCCGGCGCAGCCGTAGCCCTCCAGGTGCATGCCGAGCACGCCGAGCTCTCCGAACTCGCGCGCGAGCTCGCGCGCGGGGATGGTGCCCGCCTCGAACCAGTCGGCAACCTCGGGCTTGATCCTGCTCTCGACGAAGTCACGGACGACGTCGCGGATCGCTCGCTCCTCTTCGGTGAGCAAGCCGTCGATGGCAAAGAGCTCAAGGGGCTGGCGAGGGGCGCTGCTCACGGATCCTCCGAAGGGTCGTGCCGGACTTTCTCTGTAGGACCAGTATCCCGCAGGGCTGGGAGTCCGCCCCCTCAGCCTCGCGGGCGCAATCCGGCAGGCGGGGCGCCCCCAGCGCCTCCGATACGCCAGGATGTGCCCCATGCCTCTCCTGCCTCGCCTGCGGGTCCCCCGCGACCTCGACCCCTCTTCCCGTGCGGGCCTCATGCTCGCCGCGGTGAGCGTCGGCCTGTCCTACCAGCCCAATCTGCTCACCAGGAAGAGCGTGGACCAGGGCATCATCACGGGCGTCTCGGGTCTGGCCGCCTACACATGGGGTACGACGGCGCACAGCGCGATGAGCGCCCTGGGTTCACGCGTCGGTGGTCGCCGGGGCCAGGTGGCCGGAGATGCGCTCGTTGTCCTTGGCTCCGTCGCGGCCAATCGCCTGCTTGCCTGGCGCGAGCATGAGCCTGCATGGCGGTCGTGGGCGCGGCTCGGCGCCGGAGCAATGGCGGCAGCTGCTGCGACGGGTATGGCCTCGCGCGTCATCGAGGAGATCCCGAGCACGCCGATGCGCATCGCTGCGACGACGGGAAGTGTTGCCGCGATGGGAGGCGGCGTCTACGGCATGACGCGGCTCTTCGGGCAGCAGATCGGAGCCGCCGAGCTCGAATCCTTCCGCACGTCCCGCGACGAGGGCCTCGGTGGCGTGGTTCGGGCGATCAAGGAGATCGCGACCGGCGAGCCGGAGGACCTCAACCAGGACCAGGACCTCACCGTCAATCCGCTGGTTGCATCCGGCATCGGCATCGCGGTCACCGGTGCCCTGCTGAGCCTGGCGGCCGTGGAGTCCCGGGTGACGCACCTGTGGGGTCGGGGTGTCGCTTCGCTCTTCGGGGGCACCCCGCAGGATCATGCGACCGTGGCACGTGGCCTCACGGCCGTGGCCACCGTGGTTGCAGGCGGGCTGGCCCTGAAGTTCGTCGACCGCGAGCTTGGCAATGCGGGCGAAGGCACGGAGCCGGCCCACGCGACACCCCCGGACATCCCCGAGATCACCGGATCCCCGGTGTCGGGTCGTTCCTGGTCGGATCAGAGCCGTGAGGGGCGTCGCTGGCTGAGCATGGTGCTGCGCCCCGACACCATCTCCGCTGTCATGGGCGAGCCCGCTCAGCAACCCATCCGGGTCTACGCCAGCCTGTCGAGCGCGACGACCAATGAGGGGCGCGCGCAGGTGCTTCTCGATGAGATCGATCGCACGCGAGCCCTGGAGCGACCGTATGTCGCACTGTGGTCGCCCACGGGCTCCGGATACGTCAACTATGTCGCCTGCGAGACGTTCGAGTACCTCACACGCGGCGACTGCGCGAGCCTTGCGATCCAGTACTCCGTGCTGCCCTCCTCGCTGTCCCTCACCGACGTCAAACGAGGCACCGACCAGACCCGCATGGTCTTCGCCGGCATCGCCAAGCGGCTCGCTGCCATGCCACCGGAGAAGCGTCCCCGGATGTTTCTCTTCGGCGAAAGTCTCGGATCGCAGGTGAGCGAGGAGATGTTCGAGGGCATGGGCGTCTTCGGCCCCGAGAGCCTCGGCCTCGAGGCTGCCCTGTGGATCGGCACGCCGGAGGCGACCAAGTGGCGCCAGCAGATCTGGGGAGACCGCACGGTCTCCGCTCAGCCGGGCGTAGGGCCCGGCGACATCTACCTCCCGCGCTGGGTGGGCGACTGGACCAACCTGTCTGCGGAGGACCGCGCCCGCGTGCGCTACCTCCTGCTCCAAAACGGCGACGATCCCATTCCGAAGTTCTGGATCCAGGTGCTCTACAAGAGGCCCGCATGGCTGGGCCCCTGGGGCAAGCGCCCTCCGGGCTCGCCGAAGCACACCATCTGGTGGCCCGTCACGACGTTCTTTGCGACGTTCATCGACATGCTCAATGCCCTGTCGCCGACCCCCGGAGTCTTCGTCGAGGGCGGTCACGACTACCGGCTCGAGTTGCCGCAGACGCTGCGCGAGGTGTGGAGACTGGAGTGCTCCGAGGAGCAGATGGCGGGCATGCAGCAGGCCCTGCGCCGACGTGAGCTCGGTTGGGAGGCCAAGCGGCGTTGGATGGAGGCAGAGGCTGTCGTCGGCCCCGAGGCGCGGGCTGAGAAGGAGCACAAGGTGCTCGACGACGTCGCCACCTGGATCGGGGCGTCGTCGGTGACGCCCGAGGACGTCCAGCAGATCATCGACACGGACTGTCAGCCCACCTGACCGCTGCCTCTTGTTGTCCTTAACGGCGGGGTCGTCAACTCGCGCCGTTAGCGACCACGCCGGTAAGTAGAACTGGGGCCGCTACGGCAACAGGTGGGGGAAACAGGTTGACAAGCGTCCGGCCTGGCTACATTCGCCCCATCTGGGATGCCCGACGCTCGCCGCTACTCCCCGGGTACCGCTCCCTCGAGCACCGTGTCGACCACGTGGATCACTCCGTTGGACGCTTTCACGTCAACGTCGATGACGTTGGCGATTCGCCCGTAGCCATCCTCAATGCGGACGGTGTCTCCATCGACGATGACCGTCCATGCCTCACCCGACAGGGTTTCGACCTTCGTGCCGTTGAGCCCCACTACGTCGGCGGCAGGGATCTTGCCGGACACCACGTGATAGAGCAGGCTGTCGGTCAGCAGCTCGGGTTCGGCGGCCAATGCGTTCAGCAGGTCGTCCAGACTGATGCCCAGATCGGCTGCGACGACTTCGAAGGCCGCATCTGTGGGGGCGAACACGGTGAACGGACCAGGACCGGAGAGAGTCTCCTCGAGCCCGGCAGCGTTCAGCAGTTTGACCAGCACGGTGAAGCTGCCGGCGGCGACAAGATCTTGAACGATGTTCTTGTCCTCTG
>JBMOIL010000146.1:0-5936 GCA_049317345.1 Candidatus Nanopelagicales bacterium | reverse complement strand
GCACCCGCGAAGAAGGCCGCCCCGGCCAAGAAGCGGCTCGCCGTACGCGAGGACGAGTCGCCGTGGACCCCTGCGGAGATCGCCGAGGTGCGCAAGGCACTCGAGGCTGATGTCACACGGTTGCTTCAGGAGATCGCGGTCACCGAGCAGGACATCGCCGATCTCATCGCCGACTCCGGCGAGGGTGCAGGCGATGATCAGGCTGACGCCGGTAGCAAGACCTTCGAGCGCGAGCACGAGATGTCGCTGGCCAACAACTCCCGCGACATGCTGCAGCAGACCGAGCACGCCCTCGCGCGCATCGACAACGGCACCTACGGCATGTGCGAGGTGTGCGACAAGCCGGTTGGCAAGTTCAGGCTCCAGGCCTTCCCGCGGGCGACCATGTGCCTGGCCTGCAAGGAGATCGAGGAGCGCCGGGCCTACTAAGCCCGCGACGCCTGCTGGCACGCATCCGCGTAGCCTGTCGGGGTGACCGATGCACCTGACACCGCCGAGAGGCCGCGTCGGCGGCTCATCTGGGTCACCCTCGCCGTGGCCGTCTTCGTCATCCTCATCGACCAGGTGACCAAGGCATGGGCCCTGGCGGTCCTCCAGCCTCGAATCGCCTCAGGCGAGGGCCCCGTCGAGGTCGTGGGTCAGTGGTTCCGGCTCACCTTCGTCGAGAACACCGGCGCCGGCTTCGGCCTCGGGTCCGGCTTCACGTGGGTTTTCGCGATCATCGCTGCGGTCGTCGCCGTCGTCATCATCCGCACCGCGACTCGGCTCGGCAGTCTGCCGTGGGCGATTGCCCTGGGTGGCCTACTGGGCGGCGCGGTCGGCAACCTCATCGACCGGCTCACCCGTCCACCGGGCTTCGGCGAGGAATACGCCGGGCCGGGCCAGGGCTACGTCGTCGACTTCTTCCAGTTGCCCTACTGGCCGGTGTTCAACGTCGCGGACATGGCCATCGTGGGCTCGGCGATCCTCATGGTCGTGCTCACCGTGCGCGGAGTCGACATGTCCGGCAAGCCGCGCGTCGCTGCCGATGCCTGACGTCCGCAGACTTCCGGTGCCCGAGGGTCTCGCGGGGGAGCGCATCGACGTCGGGCTGTCCAGGCTCCTGGGCCTGTCGCGGTCAGCAGCGGCTGACCTGTGCGCAGCCGGCGCGGTGAGCGTCGATGGTCACGTCGCAGCGAAGTCCGACCGACTCGTCGCCGACACCTGGCTCGAGGTGACGTTGCCAGAAGTTGCAGCGCCGCGTGAGCCCGAGCTGGTCGAGGGCATGCGCATCGTCTACGACGATGACGACATCGTGATCATCGACAAGCCCGTCGGTGTCGCCGCACATCCCAGTCCGGGCTGGGATGGCCCCACCGTGGTCGGAGGCCTCGCTGCTGCGGGCTACCGGATCTCCACCTCGGGCGCGGCGGAGCGCCAGGGGGTCGTGCACCGGCTCGATGTCGGGACCACCGGTCTCATGGTGGTGGCCAAGAGCGAGTCGGCGTACACCGACCTCAAGAGGCAGTTCAAGGAGCGGACGCCGACCAAGATCTATCGCGCGATCGCGCAGGGCCACCTCGATCCACTGACCGGCACCATTGACGCGCCCATCGCCCGCCACCCGAGCGCGGACTACAAGATGGCAGTCGTCAGCGGTGGGCGCCCGAGCGTGACGCACTACGACACGCTCGAAGCCTTCCCGCACGCCAGCCTGCTCGAGGTGGACCTCGAGACGGGTCGCACGCACCAGATCCGCGTGCACCTGGCGGCGATGCGCCATCCGCTCGTGGGGGACACGACATACGGCGCCGACCCGACCCTCGCGCAGCGGGTCGGCCTCACCCGGCCCGCGCTCCACGCCGCGCGCCTGGAGATCGAGCATCCGTCGACGGGGGTGCTGGTCGCGGTGGAGTCGCCTGACCCCCCGGACTTCACCGAGGCACTGCGTCGTCTGGGCGAGGGGGCCTAGGCAGGCGTCGCGGCGCCCCGGCCGGGATTGTGCGGCTCCCGTGCAGTCTCACTCGCTCTCAGCCGCACAATCGACGTCGGTGCGTCCCAGGGGTCACGCGTGCCCCAGTGGCCTCCTCCGGACGGGACCCGTGCGGGGCGCGTCGTCGGGAGGGCGACGTCGGTCCCGCGGACTAGTGTTGGCGGGTGACCACGGGCGGGCAGGGCGGCGACTTCGTCCACCTCCACGTGCACACCGAGTACTCCATGCTCGACGGTGCGAGCCGACTGCCCGATCTCATGTCCGCTGCTGCTGCGCAGGGCATGCCCGCGATCGCGATGACCGATCACGGCACCCTCTACGGCGCCTACGACTTCTACAAGTCCGCCAAGGCCGCTGGCATCAAGCCGATCATCGGACTCGAGGGCTACTACGCACCCCAGGGTCGGTTCGAGCGCCGCGCCTTCGACTTCGGCGGCGGCTTCGATGAAGGCGCGAGCGAGGACGGATCCGGCGGTCGCGGCACCCAGAGCTACACCCACATGACCCTGTGGGCGCAGGACACCGGCGGCATGCACAACCTCTTCCGCATGGCGTCGCTCGCCAGCCTCGAGGGCTACTACTTCAAGCCGCGATTCGATCGCGAACTCCTCGACACCTACGGCAAGGGACTCATCGGCACCACGGGCTGCCCCTCCGGGGAGGTCAACCGCTGGCTCCAGGCAGGCAACTACGACAAGGCCCTCGCCGCAGCGGCCGACACGCGAGACATCCTGGGCAGGGACAACTACTTCGTCGAGGTCATGGATCACGGCCTGGCCATCGAGCGGCGCTTCCGCGAGGACCTCCTCAAGATCGCGCGGTCGCTCGATCTCCCACTCGTCGCCACCAATGACCTGCACTACGTCCAGGCGGGTGACGCCGACACCCACGATGTGCTGCTGTGCATCGGCACGCGTACGACGATGGACGACCCCAAGCGCTTTCGCTTCGATGCGCGCGACTTCTACCTCAAGACGTCCGCGGAGATGCGCGACGTCTGGCGCGAGCTGCCCGAGGCCTGCGACAACACCCTGCTCATCGCGGAGCGCTGCGAGGTGACCTTCAACGAGGGCGCCAACCTCATGCCGCAGTTCCCCGTGCCCGCGGGGGAGAGCGAGGACTCGTGGCTCGTCGCCGAAGTCGAGCGCGGCCTCGCGCGGCGCTACCCCCACGGCGTACCCGACGATGTGCGCCGTCAGGCCACCTACGAGCTCGGTGTCATCGCCCAGATGGGCTTCCCGGGCTACTTCCTCGTCGTCGCCGACCTCGTGCGCCACGCCAAGGACAACGGCATCCGCGTGGGTCCGGGCCGCGGCTCCGCGGCGGGCGCCATGATCGCCTACGCCCTGGGCATCACCGACCTCGATCCGATCAAGCACGGGCTCCTCTTCGAGCGCTTCCTCAACCCCGAGCGCATCTCCATGCCCGACATCGATATCGACTTCGATGAGCGTCGCCGCGCTGACATGATCCGCTACGCCACCGAGAAGTACGGCGAGGAGCGTGTCGCGCAGATCGTGACCTTCGGCTCGATCAAGGCCAAGGCCGCGGTCAAGGACGCTGCGCGCGTGCTCGGCTATCCCTACGCCCTCGGCGACCGGATCACCAAGGCCCTGCCGCCTTCGGTGATGGGCAAAGACATCCCGCTGTCCGGCGTCTTCGACAAGGAGCACTCGCGCTACGGCGAGGCCGCAGAGTTCCGTGCGCTGTACGACGCGGACCCCGACGTCGCCAAGGTCGTCGACACCGCGCGGGGCCTGGAGGGCTTGAAGCGCCAGCCCGGCGTACACGCCGCAGGCGTCATCCTGTGCCGTGAACCTCTCATGGACGTCATCCCCGTGTGGCGACGCGAGCAGGATGGCGCGGTTATCACGCAGTTCGACATGGGTGCGTGCGAGGCCCTCGGCCTGCTCAAGATGGACTTCCTGGGGCTGCGCAATCTTACCGTGCTTGACGATTGCCTCGCCAACATCCAGGCCAACCGCGGCGAGACGGTCGTCCTCGAGGATCTCGCGCTCGCCGACGGCCCCACCTTCGATCTGCTGTCGCGCGGCGAGACCCTGGGGGTCTTCCAGTTGGACGGCGGCCCGATGCGCGCGCTCCTGCGCTCGATGCAGCCGGACTCCTTCGAGGACATCTCGGCCGTCCTCGCCCTCTACCGACCCGGGCCGATGGGCGCCAATGCGCACAACGACTACGCCGACCGCAAGAACGGTCGCAAACCGGTGGTGCCCATTCATCCGGAGCTCGCTGAGCCCCTCGCCGAGATCCTCGGCGACACCTACGGCCTGATCGTCTATCAGGAGCAGGTCATGGCCATCGCGCAGAAGCTCGCGGGCTACTCCCTCGGCAACGCCGATCTCCTGCGTCGCGCGATGGGCAAGAAGAAGAAGGAGATCCTCGACAAGGAGTACGTCCCCTTCCGCGAGGGGATGAAGGCCAATGGCTACTCCGACTCCGCGATCGCCACCCTGTGGGACATCCTCGTCCCCTTCTCCGACTATGCCTTCAACAAGGCCCACACCGCCGGCTACGGGCTGGTGTCCTTCTGGACGGCATACCTCAAGGCCAACTTCCCGCAGGAGTACATGGCCGCGCTGCTCACATCCGTCAAGGATGACAAGGACAAGAGCGCCGTCTATCTCAATGAATGCCGTCGCATGGGCATCAAGGTGCTGCCACCCGATGTCAACGACTCCGACTTCGACTTCACGCCGCGCGGCAGCGATATCCGCTTCGGACTCTCGGCGGTGCGCAATGTCGGTGCGAACGTCGTCGACTCGATCATTGCCACTCGCAAGGCGCATGGCCGCTTCGCGAACTTCTACGACTTCATCGACAAGGTCGAGGTGTCTGTCTGCAACAAGCGCGTCGTGGAGAGCCTGGTCAAGGCGGGTGCCTTCGATTCACTCGGCGACTCCCGTCGTGGACTCATCACGGTGCACGAGCAGGTCATCGACGCTGCGGTCGACCTCAAACGCGCCGAGGCCATCGGCCAGTTCGACCTCTTCGGCAGCATGGGCGAGGCTGAAGATGCCGGAAGTTTGCGCATCACCCCCGAGATCCCACTGGGCGAGTGGGACAAGGCCATGCTCCTCGCGCACGAGCGAGACATGCTCGGCCTCTATGTCTCGGACCATCCGCTCTACGGCGTCGAGCAGTTCCTCGCTCAGTCCACCGACTGCTCTGTCGTGCACGTGCATTCGGGTGACCGTGCCGAGGGCACCGTCGTCACCGTCGGTGGGCTCGTCACCGGCGTGCAGCGCAAGACCACCAAGCAGGGCTCCCTGTGGGCGATCGTCACGCTCGAGGATCTCGATGGCGCTGTCGAGGTCATGGTGTTCCCCCAGACCTACGCCGGCGCGGGCACCCTCCTGGTCGAGGATGCCGTGCTCCTCGTCCGGGGCCGCATCGATCGACCCGACGAGGATGCTGCGCGCTTGGTCGCGATGGAGATCACGCAGCCCGATGTGAGTGAGGCACCGGCAGGCCCGGTGCGTCTCAGCATGCCCGCGGCCCGCTGCGTGCCCCCGGTCGTCGAACGCCTCAAGGACATCCTCGCGGCGCACCCCGGCACGACGGAGGTCCACCTGCACCTGGCCGCTTCGGGGCGCACCACCGTGCTCCGACTCGACGATCGCCTGCGCGTCACACCGAGTCCCGCTCTCTACGGCGACCTCAAGGCCCTGCTCGGGCCTGCCTGCCTCTCCTGACCCGCCATGCGCCGTCTTGCCGCCTGCCTTGTCGCCCTCGTGGGTGCGATCGGGCTCGGTGCCCTGCTCGGCGTCATCTGGGAGGCGCTCGCTCCGCGCGTGACGCTGGTCGTCGCCTCCGACGGCAGGCCCTATCCCGAGGGCTATCAGCCTGAGGGCTACATGACCGACGACGGCATCGCCGCACTGCTGTGCACCGCCGCCGGCCTCGTCGTCGGCGTCGCGGTCGTGTGGGTGGCACGCCGCATCGC
>JBMOIL010000145.1:0-5980 GCA_049317345.1 Candidatus Nanopelagicales bacterium | reverse complement strand
GCGGGGCGACCGAGTCACCCCTGTCGGGTTTCACCACTCTGCGCACCGGCGGATCCGCCGAGCGGCTGGTCGTCGCTGAGACTGACCGCGAGCTCATCGAGGCCATCAGGGCCGCGGACGCCGCGGGTGAGCCGCTCACAATTCTCGGCGGGGGCAGCAATGTCGTCGTGGCGGACGAGGGCGTGCCAGGCACTGTCGTGCTCGTCCGCACGCGAGGTGTCGAGGTGTCGGTGGATGCCTGCGCGGGTGCCTGGGTCACCGTCGCCGCGGGCGAGCCGTGGGATGACTTCGTCGCGCGCGCGGTGGCGGAGGAGTGGTCCGGCGTCGAGGCGCTCTCCGGCATCCCCGGGCTCACCGGAGCCACTCCGATCCAGAACGTGGGTGCCTATGGCCAGGAGGTCGCCGACACCATTGCCCGCGTGACGGCGTACGACCGCGTCGCGCGCCGCACCGAGATCATCGCTGCAGGGGATTGTGGCTTCGCCTACCGCGGGTCGCGTTTCAAGGCCGACCCCGGCCGCCACGTCATCCTTTCCGTCACCTTCCATCTGCCCCTCGGGTCGCTGTCGGCTCCCATCGGGTACGCCGAACTCGCCGCCCGACTCGGTGTGGCACTCGGTGATCGTGCGCCCGCCTCCGACGTGCGCGACGCCGTACTCGATCTACGTCGGGGCAAGGGGATGCTGCTCGATCCGATCGATCACGACACCTGGAGTGTCGGGTCGTTCTTCACCAACCCCCTCGTGGACGCCGACTCCGTCCCGGAGAGCGCGCCCGCCTGGGCGCAGGCGGATGGCACGGTGAAGACCAGTGCCGCGTGGCTTGTGGAGCAGGCGGGCTACCCGCGCGGTTATCCCGAGGAAGGGGCGGCGCGACTGTCGACGAAGCACACCCTCGCGATCACCAACCGCGGCTCTGCATCGACCGCCGATGTCGTCGCACTCGCCCGTGAGATCCGTGACGGCGTACGCGATCGCTTCGGGATCGAACTCGTGCCCGAGCCGGTGCTGCTCGGCTGCGCGCTGGATTAGTCTCCCGCGAGCGATCTTTGTGGGAATGGGTGAGTCAGCATCGCTGAATCCCCCGAAGTCCAGGTCGCGTCATGACACCGCGCGATTGTGCGGCTCCGTGCGAGTGTCACTGCCACGCAGCCGCACAATCGCGGAGCGGATGCCGTGAATTTCGAGCGCATGAGGTTGATCAACGACCTTCTCCGCTCGAAGTTGGCGCTCGAGGCTAGCGGGCCTCGCCGATGAGCGCCGCCATGCGGGCCACGCCCTCCTGGATGTCGGCGTCGCTGGTGGCGTAGGACAGCCGCAGGTAGCCCGGCGTGCCGAAGGCCTCTCCCGGCACCACCGCGACCTCGGCCTCGTCGAGGATCAGCCCGGCGAGCTCGGCCGACGAGGCCGGTCGCTGACCGCGGATCTCCTTGCCGAGCACCCCCTTGACGGAGGGGTAGACGTAGAACGCGCCCTCGGGCGTGGGGCAGTCGACACCGGGGATCGCCGACAGCAGGTCGACGATGAGGTGACGGCGACGGTCGAAGGCGACCTTCATCTCATCGACCGCCGCGAGGTCGCCGGAGACCGCAGCCAGGGCCGCGACCTGGGAGACGTTGGCGACATTGGACGTCGCATGCGACTGGAGATTGCCCGCGGCCTTGATGACGTCATCGGGGCCGATCATCCAGCCCACGCGCCACCCTGTCATGGCGTAGGTCTTGGCCACTCCGTTGACGATGACGCAGGTGTCGGCGATCTCGGGGACGAGCACGGGCATCGACGCGAACTCCGCATCGCCGTAGACGAGGTGCTCGTAAATCTCATCGGTGATGACCCAGATGCCGTGCTCAGCCGCCCACCGGCCGATCGCGGCGACCTGCTCGGGCGTGTAGACGGCCCCGGTCGGGTTGGACGGGGAGACGAAGACGAGCAGCTTGGTGCGTGGCGTGCGCGCCGCCTCAAGTTGCTCCACCGTGGCGCGGTATCCGCTGGCTTCGTCGGTGTCGACGATGATGGGCGTGCCACCCGCGAGCTTGATCGCTTCGGGGTACGTCGTCCAGTACGGAGCGGGGAGGATCGCCTCGTCGCCGGGGTCGAGGAGCGCGGCGAAGGCGTTGTAGAGGGCCTGCTTGCCGCCGTTGGTGATGAGGACCTGGCTGGCCTTGGCGTTGTAGCCGCTGTCTCGCAGGGTCTTGGCTGCGACGGCCTCGCGCAGCTCCGGCAGGCCTCCCGCGGGGGTGTAGCGGTGCCAGCGGGGGTCGCGACAGGCGGCCACCGCCGCCTCGACGATGTAGTCGGGCGTGGGGAAGTCGGGCTCTCCCGCTCCGAAGCCGATGACGGGGCGGCCGGCCGCCTTGAGGGCCTTGGCCTTGGCGTCGACGGCGAGGGTCGCAGACTCGGTGATGGCGGCAAGGCGCCGGGAGACTCGGGAGGCCATGGGGGAATCCAACCAGCCTGGCCGGGTGTGGACGGAGGGGGTGCGGGGAGGGTGATTGGACCCGCTGACACCGGGCCACGTAGACTCCCGTAGCCGGTGGCCTTCCCACCCTGTTGACGCCTGCCCGCAGGCGCTTTGCAGGTGCGACGGTCGCCTGAGGGCCGTAGCTCAATTGGTAGAGTCCCGGTCTCCAAAACCGGTGGTTGGGGGTTCGAGTCCCTCCGGCCCTGCTCGACGCTCCACAGCACAGATCCACGCTCAAACCGTTCATGTTCCAACCGCACGACGACAGGAAGGTCACGTGAGCAGCGAAGCCCGCGGCGACGTCAAGCTGTCCCTCTTTGGGCGGCTTGCGCTCTTCCTGCGCCAGGTGGTGGCCGAGCTCCGCAAGGTGATCTGGCCGACCCGCAAGGAACTGGTCACCTACACCATCGTGGTCATTGTCTTCGTCGCAGTGATGGCGGCGATCGTGGCCGCGTACGACTACGTCTTCACCCGAGGGGTGCTCTTCATCTTCGGATGAGCACCCCTTCTAGATGAGCACCGAGCTGCAGGAGCCCTGACACCCGTGACCGATTTCCCCACCACCGAGTCTGCTGACGCCGCCCCGGCGCCGACGCTCGTCTTCCAGACCGAAGGCGCTGACGTGGCACCCGAGACGTATGTCGGCGACGTCGCCGTCGAGGAGACGGTGGCGGAAGACATCGTCGTCGAGGAGACGGTGGCAGAAGACATCGTCGTCGAAGAGGGGGTGGCAGACGAGATCGCTGTCGACGAGGCCGTTGTGGCCGTGGTCGAGGCAGAGATCGTTGCCGAGGAAGTTGCCGACGAGGAAGACCCCGTCGAGGCCTTCCGCGAGCAGATGCGCATGGCTGCGGGCGAGTGGTTCGTCGTGCATTCGTACGCCGGCTACGAGAATCGGGTGAAGTCGAATCTCGAGACCCGCATTTCGTCCCTCAACATGGAGGACTACATCTTCCAGGTCGAGGTACCGATGGAGGAAGTCACCGAGATCAAGCAGGGCCAGCGCAAGCTAGTCCGCCGCACGAAGTTCCCCGGATACGTCCTGGTCCGGATGGACCTGACGGATGAGTCCTGGGGTGCCGTGCGCCACACCCCCGGCGTGACCGGCTTCGTGGGCCACGGGCACCAGCCCTCGCCGCTCTCCCTCGATGAGGTCGTCGCGATCCTGGCCCCGACACCCGAACGCAAGCCCGGTGCGCCGGCGGCGGCCGGCGGAAGCCCTGGCGCAGCCCCCACTGAGGTGCGCGTCGTGGACTTCTCGGTCGGCGACTCCGTGACCGTGGTCGACGGCCCCTTCGCGACCCTGCACGCCACCATCTCCGAGATCAACATCGAGGCCCAGAAGGTCACCGGCCTCGTCGAGATCTTCGGTCGAGAGACCCCCGTCGAGCTGGCCTTCGGCCAGATCCAGAAGAACTGACAGCAGCGAGGACACCATGGCACCCAAGAAGAAAATCTCCGGCATGATCAAGCTCCAGATCCAGGCCGGCCAGGCGAACCCCGCCCCGCCGGTGGGTCCTGCCCTCGGCCAGCACGGCGTCAACATCATGGACTTCTGCAAGGCCTACAACGCCGCGACCGAGAGCCAGCGCGGCCAGGTGATCCCCGTGGAGATCACGGTCTACGAAGACCGCTCCTTCGACTTCACGCTCAAGACGCCTCCGGCCTCCCGCCTGATCCTCAAGGCCGCGGGCCTCGAGAAGGGGTCAGGAGCCCCGCCGGCGGTCGCCGGTTCCATCACGCGGGCCCAGGTGCGCGAGATCGCCGAGGCCAAGATGCCCGACCTCAACGCCAATGACGTCGATGCCGCGATGAAGATCATCGAGGGCACCGCGCGTCAGATGGGTGTCACCGTTAGCGAATAGTCACGAGAATTCCCGCCGCGCCGCGGCGGGTGTGGGAGGGCCGAGCGCGGTCCGCCGACCACAACCTCCATCACGATGGGAGCAGTAATGAAGCGCAGCAAGGCATACCGCCAGGCCATGGAACTGATCGATCCCGATCTCCTCTACGCACCCCAGTCGGCCATGGCGATCGCAAAGCAGACCGCCAAGACCAAGTTCGATCCCGCCATCGAGGTCTCGATGCGCCTCGGCGTCGATCCCCGCAAGGCCGACCAGATGGTCCGCGGCACGGTCAACCTCCCTCACGGCACGGGCAAGACGGCGCGAGTGATCGTCTTCGCTGCTGGTGAGAAGGCCGAGGAGGCGCGCGCTGCCGGAGCCGATGAGGTCGGCAGCGACGAGCTCATCGAGCGCGTCGCCGGCGGCTGGACCGACTTCGATGCGGCCGTGTCCACCCCCGACCTCATGGGCAAGGTCGGACGTCTGGGAAAGGTCCTCGGTCCGCGCGGCCTTATGCCCAACCCCAAGACCGGCACGGTGACCATGGACGTCGCCAAGGCCGTTGAGGACATCAAGGGCGGCAAGATCGAGTTCCGCGTCGACAAGAACTCCAACCTGCACTTCCCCGTGGGCCGCGCCTCCTTCAGCGAGGCCCAGCTCACCGAAAACTACCTCGCTGCCCTGGATGAGATCCTTCGCGCCAAGCCTTCGGCCGCCAAGGGGCGCTACGTCAAGAAGGTCACGGTGTCGGCGACCATGGGCCCGGGCATCCCGGTGGACCCCCAGGCGACCTCCCGTGGCGCTGGCGAGGCCTCCGAGTAGCACCGCCGGGGGCGGGGGGGCTCGACCGTTTTGACGTCGACCCTCTCGGCCCCGTAGCCTCATCCACGACCAAAGACCGCCGGTTCAAGCCCCCAGGGGCTGACGAAGGACCCACCGGGTCGCCTGCGCAGGTTGAGCCCGCCGATTACGGCGGACCTGCCCTGCGTGCGCACCCCACGGGTCGCCTGGCCCCCAGGGGCCGACGCAGAGGAGCAGGAGGAGCCCATGGCTCGCGAAGACAAGGCCGCCACCGTTGCTGAACTCGCAGAGGAGTTCCGCACCTCCACCGCGGCCGTGCTCACCGAGTACCGCGGCCTCACGGTGTCGCAGATCAGCCAGCTGCGCCGTTCCCTCCAGGGTGTGGCCACCTACGCAGTGGTGAAGAACACCCTCACCAAGATCGCTGCCCGCGAGGCCGGCGTCGAGGGCTTCGACGCACTGCTCTCGGGCCCGAGTGCCATCGCCTTCATCAAGGGCGATCCGGTCGAGGGCGCGAAGAGTCTCAAGAACTTCGCCAAGGACAACCCGCTCCTCGTGCTCAAGGCCGGCTACATGGACGGTCGCGTGCTCGATGCGGCCGAGGTGAAGAAGCTTGCTGACCTTGAGTCCCGCGAGGTGCTGCTGTCCAAGCTTGCCGGCGCCATGAAGGCGTCTATGTCGCAGGCCGTGTCGCTCTTCGCGGCGCCCCTTTCGCAGGCGGCTCGCACGGTCGATGCGCTGCGCATCAAGGCCGAGGCCGATCCCTCGATCATCGGTGGAGCCGGCGTTGCGGCGGCTGCGGCTCCTGTCGAGGCCGCACCCGCTGATGCCGCTCCCGCTGATGCCGCTCCCGCTGATGCCGCTCCCGCTGA
>JBMOIL010000144.1:0-6012 GCA_049317345.1 Candidatus Nanopelagicales bacterium | reverse complement strand
GAGGCTAGGCACGATCGACTACTCGTGATCTGCGTTGTCCACAGGGGGTGGGCAGTGTCTTCCCACTCGCGAGAGCCGATGCCAGCCTTCCGGGGAGCGGAATGGCGAGCTGGGCCTCGCAAGGGCGTGTATCGACTTGAATCAATATTGGTCGGAGGCTATATTTGCGATGTGGGAGATCACCTTGTGGCCAGACGTAGAGACATGGCTGCTCGATCTGGGCGATGCAGATTACGTCCGCGTGGCCGCGGCGATAGATCTCCTTGCCATCGAGGGGCCGTCCCTGGGTCGACCATTGGTCGATCACGTCCGCGGTTCGCGCCACCACAACCTCAAGGAGTTGCGCCCGCGCTCGAGCAAGTCCTCAGCGATCAGGATCCTCTTCGCCTTCGATCCAGAGCGCAGCGCCATCCTTCTCGTCGCTGGCGACAAGGCTGGGGTGTGGGGAGAGTGGTACCGCGAAATGCTGCCCGTCGCCGACGACCGACTCGATCAGTGGCTCAAGCAATGGACGGGCGATGACTAGGCCAAGGACAACGCAGTGGAGTCAGACGCGATCCCGCCGTCCCGTGGATGAGCTTGCAGTCACTCGCGAGCTGAAGCGACTCCGAGCCGAGCAGCGCGCCTACCGCCTACGCGAGATCCGCGAGGCACTTGGCATCACCCAAACGGAGCTCGCTGAGCGGATGCAGATCACGCAGCCGACGGTATCCGCGCTAGAGGCGGGCGACATGGATCGGTCGGCGATCGCAACACTGAAGGCGTATGTCGAGGCACTCGGGGGCACTGTCGAAGTCACGGCCCGATTCGGCAAGGAACAACTGGTGCTGGTGGGCGGTGACGGCTAGGAGCCCAGACGCGTCCATTCGGGCGGGACGAGGCCGTCGACCGGCGGGCCCGAGGCGAACCACGGGTCCGGCGCGATCACGGGAGTCTTGGGTGCGTTCATCCAGGCACCCCACCAGCTGAAGGTGGAGTTGGCGATCACGTTGCCGGCGGCGTAGGACATGGCGCGCATCTCGGTCGCCGGGCCGTCGGGTGACGTGATCGCCTCCGCCTGGTCGGCGTACCGACCCAGGGCCTGTCGCGCGACAACGGGCTCGTCGGAGAAGAGCCAGATCGGACCGGTAATCGAGTGGGAGTCGACAGAGTCCGTTATATAGCGAGATGGATTGAAGAGCCCAGCCGGCAGGGAAGGGTCTAAGTCACGTGTCGTGACTGTTGTCGAGCCTCCTCCAGCCGGCTCACGTCAAGGGCCTCGCATCGCCGTATCTGGATCTACCACGGGGATGGGCATGGGCGGCCTGATCACTCCCTGGACGTCTCGTTCCCTCGAAGGCTTTGTCTCCCGCACGGCCGTCCCAGTGTTGATCGACGGGACCTTCACCTGGTCGCGTCGTGCGAGCAGTTCGGTTGTCTGGCGCGTGTACTTCACCGCCGAGGCCGTGCGCTCCAACATCGTGACGATCCGCTGACGTGGCAGCGGCGCATTGACAGTGCCGCATCTAGTGCTGCACTATGTGCAGCATGACCCGTCGTCTCCGCGAGCGCATCGTTCGCCGCCCCAGCCTGCCCCTCACGGCCAAGGACGAGGCGGATCTGGAGTCCCTCCGGCAATCACCGGCGCTCCTCGGCTCGCTGAGCCGACTCTCATCGAGTCCATCGCCGATCGAGGCGAATGTCTCGGAGGCCCTCGTGCTCCATGCGCTGATGCAGGTGGGCATGGCCACCGTGCGGGCCGAAGCGATCTCCGATGGCTACGCCGAGTTGGCCGCCGACTACGCAGCGTCGGCGCCCACGCGCCGGGCCGTATCCCGACGGCGTGCTCCAGTCTGGGCCGACGAGACGTGAGCAAGCTGGTGCGCGGTCGCATCTATCGCGCCCGCTTGCAGGGGATGTCGCAAGACAAGTACTTCCTCGTGGTCTCCAACAATGCACGCAATCGAGCGCTGGAGAGCGTCCTGGCCGTGCGCTTCACGACATCTGCGAAGCCGCGCCTGCCGAGCATCGTCGAGATGCCGGGCACACAGTCGCTCCCGGGAGGTCGGGTCGTATGCGACGACATCTACGACCTCTACGACGACGAGGTCAAGGCTGACATGGGCGCCGTCAGCCACTCGGTGATGCTCAAGGTCGGAGATGGCCTCAAGGCAGCCCTGGCATTGGAGTAGTCAGCCTGTCCTCCTCGTGCGAAGTGAGGGTGCGTTATCGCCTCTGATGGGGCGAACGAGCCCCTGGCTGCCGTGGAATATCCGCTATGGGAGTGCGTCCTTCCGCCATCGCGGCCTGCCTTCTCACCATCTCGTCCGCCGTGATCGTGGGAGTCGCTCCGCCGGCGTCGGCTGCCGCCTGCGCGCCGACAGTGTCTGATGCCGGCGGCGACGTCGTACTCACCTTCAGCGCTGTGGGCACGTGCGAGTGGACTGTGCCCGCATGGGTCGGCAGCGTCCGGGTGCTCGTTGTTGCTGGCGGTGGCGGTGGCGGGGTCAATTATCGCGGTGGCGGTGGAGCGGGTGGGATGCTGGAGGACACGAATTACAGCGTGGCACCGGGTGCGACTATCACCATCGCGGTTGGCGCTGGAGGAACGGGTGCCTACTACGGCCCTGCGTATGCCGGTTGGTGGCATGACCAGTTCGTCAACACCGTCTCAGCGACGAATGGCGGTCACTCCAGCTTCGACGCGCTCGTCGCCGTGGGTGGCGGATTCGGCAGCGGTTGCTACGGCGGAACACTCAATGCCGGAAATGGCGGGTCTGGTGGTGGCTCGACGGGCTGCACCGCCGGAACAGGCACCGTCGGACAGGGATCCAACGGCTCGACCATAGGTGGTGGCGGCGGAGCTGGCGGTGCACCGACGACTTCCGGTGGAGCTGGCAGGGCTAGCGGCATCACTGGGGGCTCCGTCACGTATGCGGGGGGCGGCGGTCGGCAAGGAGCGACCGGTGGATCAGGAGGTGGCGGCGCGGGAGCCAACGGTGCCGGCAACTCCTTCGCACAACCCGGTACCGATGGACTCGGTGGTGGCGGCGGAGGTGGCGGCTACTTCCCCGATGGCAGTCGTCTATCAGACAACTCCAACGACACAAGCATTGGCGGCCGCGGTGGCAGTGGCGTCGTCATTGTGCGGCACGCTCCTGCCCCGCCGCCGCCACCTGCGCCGATTCCCTCCGGGCCGCCGCTGAATGTCGTCGCGACGCCGTTCAGCGGTGCGATCTACGTGCGCTGGGAGCAGCCCGCGAGTGCGGGGTCGTACCCGATCACGCACTACCTCGTCACGTTCGAGCCTGGGGGTCGCACTTGCTTGGCCGTGGCACCAGCGACGTCATGCACTGTCAACGGCCTGCGCAACGGCACGGCGTACACGGCGACAGTCAAGGCACTGACGGGTGCCGGTTGGGGCCCTCTCTCGGAGCCGAGCAACTCCGCGACCCCAGCTCCTCCCCCGCCACCGTCGATTGCCGTCACTGTCACGCGGACTCCCGGCGACGTAGATCTCGTTACCGTCGCAGGTCACACGACGGCGATCAAGGCGGGCACGCAGCTCTATCCCTATGTCCACCAGTACGGCCCGCAGGGCATGCAGAGATTCCAGGGCAGTGCCCGGCCCGTGGTCGCCGCGGACGGGAGCTTCACGTGGAAGCGGCTCGTGGGGGACTCGACCGTCGAGGTGATCTGGTGCACGGAACCGATGAAGAAGGGCATCTGCTCACCGTGGACCCTGCTGTGAAGCTAGCGGTCAGCGGCTTCGCAAGAGGTGCCAGAGCATCGCGGCGCCGGGATCATCGGCCATGTCCGGTTGACGCATGCGCGCGAACGCCTCGTCCACGGTGAAGAGTCCGCGCTGGAGGCAGTCGCGCACCATGATCTCAAGATGATCCATGCCCACATCGGGAGCCATATCGATTACCGTGCGCAGCGGCGTCGTGAGTCGGATTCCGTGGAGCGTGGTGATGTCGGACTCGGGGACGTCTCGGTAATGGAGCATGACGGGCTGCCCGGCGATGCATCGTCGTTCCACCGGCCAGCCGCGCTCATGGATGTAGAAGTCCTCGATGTCGTCGTCGAAGTCGGGGGTCATCTTCAGAGGCTAGGCACGATCGACTACTCGTGATCTGCGCTGTCCACAGGGATGGGGGTGCGGCCCCGCGCACACCGCTAGTGGACCTCACGGTGCGCGCACGGTTGATGTCCACCATGGAGCGCGTGCCGGCACCCTGGACGCTGCAGCCCCTGAGCCGGGGGATTCGTCGCGACTCCTTCGACTGCGGAGAGGCGTTGATCAATCAGTGGTGGCAAGAGCATGCCGGTCAGGCTCACCGTCGGGATTCGGCACGGACGTACGTGGCAGTGGACCGAAAGGGCCGCGTGCTCGGCTTCCTTTCGTTGACAGTCGCGCAGCTGACGGTGGACGAGGGTCGTGCCGTGGGGCTCCGAGACCGATACCCGATCCCGGCCGTGCGACTGGCCCAACTCGGCGTTGATCGACGACACCAGGGCCACGGACTAGGGGGAGCGCTATTGGCGGAAGCCATTCGGCTGGCTCACGACGTCCTCGAACGGGCCGCGTTCCAGGTGTTCGTTGTTGAGGCGCTGCACGAGTCCGCTGCTGCCTTCTACGCGGGCTTCGGGTTCCAGCGCTTTCGAGATGACCCTCTGCGCCTCTACCTCACGGCAGGGCAGATCCGAGCGTCAGTCCGCGAGAGTGACAGACCGTGATAGTGTACATATGCAGTACGTACAAACGAGAGGATCGCCGTGAAGGCGTCAGCCCAGCTAGCGGGAAAGGCCGCTCGATTGAATCTGCGGGTGAGCGTGGAAGCCGACCTGACGATCCGGAAGGCTGCAGCGCTCTCTGGCCAGGACGTCACATCGTTCATGGTGAGTTGTGCTCTCGACCGCGCGCGGGCTGTGATCGCAGAGGAATCGATCATCCGGCTCTCCTCTACGGACGCAGAGGCTCTGGTCGCGGTGATTGAACAGGGTGAAGAACCCGTCGGGCAATTGGTCGAACTTCTCCAGCGCGCCGCGCGGAATCAAGGCTAATTCGGTACCAGGCGGGTCCACTCGGGCGGGATGAGGCCGTCGACAGGTGGGCCCGACGCGAACCACGGATCCGGGGCGATCACGGGAGTCTTCGGGGCGTTCATCCAGGCACCCCACCAGCTGAAGGTGGAGTTGGCGATCACGTTGCCGGCGGCGAAGGACATGGCCAGCATCTCGGTCGCCGGGCCATCCGATGAGGCGATGGCCTCCGCCTGTTCGGCGTACCGACCCAACGCCTGTCGCGCGACGTCGGGCTCGTCGGAGAAGAGCCAGATGGGACCGGCGACTCCCTCGCTGCGCAGGCGTTCAATCGCGGCTTCGTAGTAGGTGGGGCCGAGGAGGCCGAACTCGTCGATCGCCTTGTAGTCACCTCGCCGCACGTGCACGGCGAGCGGGCGCTCCCCCTCGGCGCGCTGGATGATGCGATCGAGCCAGGCGCTGGACTGCTTCAGGCTCGGCCGTCGCGGGTAGCCGCTGTCCACGGCGTTCTGCACCGTGCGCCAGGACTGGAAGTAGCCGCGCAGGCGCGTGCCCGGGGGCTGATCGAAAAGGGTCGGATCGTGGCCCACTCCGGGCGCTTCGTGGATGCGTAATGGCCCCCGAAGTGCGGGGATCTCGCGGACGGCCTTGGCCCAGGCGCGCCCCGGGATGGTGCCGGGTGCGGAGAGGCGGGCCGTGAACGAGTCATTGCTGATCCACTCTCCGGGCAGGTCGAACCGGAGGATCTCGATGCCGTGGTCGGTGATGCCATGCCGAGTCCACGATGTGTCGAGACGCAGGGTGGTGCCGTGCTTCGCAGCGAGTGCGGCGCCGGCGTAGTAGCCGAAGAGCTGGTTGCCCAGGCCACCGATGAGTCGCACGGTGATCGGCTTGGACATGGGATGAGCGTAGGGGCTGTGGAGGCGTGGTCAGTGTTGACTCGACAGGTTGGGCTGACGGATGCTGAAGCCCACGACATCGTGCGAA
>JBMOIL010000143.1:0-6075 GCA_049317345.1 Candidatus Nanopelagicales bacterium | reverse complement strand
TGGGCGCCTCCCAGAGCTGCGGATCACGCTGCGCGATGTACGGCGTCATGATGATGAGCGATCCAGCGGGGATCTCACGGCCCGCGAGTACGTCGTCCACCTTCGCGTGACGCGACACCAGCCACACGGGGGGATACAGCCGCATCGCCTCATCGAAAACCGCGCGCGTCCACGGCAGACGATCAAGGTCGGCGCACGTCGGGGCCCGCTCACCCAGCACCTCATCGAGCTCCCGCGCCACCTCGCCCTGCACCTCGGCATCACCGGCCAGCAGCCACAGCGCCCACGTGAGAGCGCTCGCGGTCGTCTCGTGCCCGGCGACGAGGAAGGCCACCAGCTCATCGCGCACCTCGGAAGCGGGAATGGGCGGATCGGCCGCGGCCGCTTCGACGAGCAGGTCCAGGAGAGTGGAGGGCTCATCCGCTGAGCCCGCGCGCTGTCGCGAGGCCACCATCGAGGCGACGGCATCGTCGAGTTGCACGAGCGCCGCGCGGAGTCGGCGCGTGGGTCGCGTCGGCAGCCAGTCGGGTGGTTGCACGGGCACCTGGGCACGGGCAACGACGACATCGAGTGCCTCGATGGTGGCGCGCGCAAGCCGATCCGCATCCCCTGACAGATCAGTACCGAAGAGGGACGCACCCACCGTCTCGAGAGCGACGCGCATCATCGCCTCATCGATGTCGATGACCGCCCCGCGCGAGAGATCTCCCCAGCGCGAGATCAGCTCCTCGGTCGCTCGCGCCGCATGCCCGACGACCCCTTCGAGAACCTCGTGGTGGAAGGCCGGTTGCACCATCCGACGCTGTCGGCGCCACACCTCACCCGACGTGGTGAGCAGGCCCTCGCCCGTGACCAGCGAGAGCGACCGGTACTGGATCGTCTCCTTGTCATAGTCGCGCGCATGGGTGACGAGAACCCGGCGCACAGCCTCCGGATCTGAGACCAGAAAGGTCGGCGGCGATGGAATAGGGAACTGCACGACCGGGCCGTAGGTGCGGGCCATCTGCTCGAGGAAACCGAGCGCGTCGGATCGGATCGTCCGGATGGCGCGCAGCATCTGCGGGCCGCTCGGCCCGGGTGCCGTGGCGGGGGTGCGGAAGTAGCGGCGGTCCGGGACACCCTCGCGCGAGATCACCGCCACCTCATCGCGCGCCACGCATCGAGCCTATGGCCTGCGCCCCGCAACCGGGACGGGGCAGGATGGCCCCATGACGACGCACCCGCGCGCCGGACAGGTGGCCCAGGATTCCGATCTCATCGACATCGCCGCCCTTGTCACGGCGTACTACACCGGGCATCCCGACGTGGCGGATCCCGCGCAGCGCGTCGCCTTCGGCACGTCCGGGCATCGCGGATCGTCGTTCGCTCAGGCATTCAACGACGACCACATCGCCGCCACGACGCAGGCGATTGCGGAGTATCGCAAGAAGCAGGGCATCAACGGTCCGCTCTACCTCGGTCGCGACAGTCATGCCCTGAGCCAGCCGGCCTGGGCCACGGCACTGGAGGTGCTCGCCGCTCATGGCGTGACGGTGGCCATCGACTCCCGCGACGGACTCACGCCCACCCCGGCGGTGTCGCACGCGATCCTGCGGCACAACGCGGGGCGCTCGGCCACGGATCCCGGGCGCGCCGATGGCATCGTCGTCACGCCGAGCCACAACCCGCCCCGCGATGGCGGCTTCAAGTACAACCCGCCCGATGGCGGCCCCGCGGGCTCCGAGATCACCTCCGTCATCCAGGACCGTGCCAATGAGTTGCTCGCCACGGGACTCGAGGGCGTACGCCGAGTGACCCTCCCCCGTGCCCTGGCGGCGTCGACCACTCATCGCTATGACTACCTGCGCCACTACGTCGACGATCTCCCGTCCGTGGTCAACATCGACGCGATCAGGGTGGCCGGAGTGCGCATCGGAGCCGACCCGCTCGGCGGGGCCAGCGTCGAATACTGGACGGCGATCGCCGACGCCTACGACCTCGACCTCACGGTGGTGAACCCTCGCGTCGATCCCACCTGGCGCTTCATGACGCTGGACTGGGATGGCAACATCCGCATGGACTGCTCCTCCCCCCACGCGATGGCCTCGCTCATCGAGCGTCGCCTCGACTACGACATCGCGACGGGCAATGATGCCGACTCAGACAGGCACGGCATCGTCACGCCCGATGGCGGGCTGATGAATCCCAACCACTTCCTCGCCGTTGCGATCGACTACCTCTTCTCGCGGCGAGAGGGATGGAGCGCGGATGCCGCCGTCGGCAAGACCGTGGTGAGTTCCTCGATGATCGACCGCGTCACCGCAGCACTCGGCCGGCGGCTCTGGGAGGTGCCCGTCGGCTTCAAGTGGTTCGTGCCCGGCCTCATCGACGGCAGCGTCGGCTTCGGCGGTGAGGAGTCGGCCGGCGCATCGTTCCTGCGACGCGACGGATCCGTCTGGACCACCGACAAGGACGGCATCATCCTCGCGCTGCTCGCCTCGGAGATCCTCGCGGAGACGGGCGAGTCACCATCGGCTCGCTACCGGCGTCTCACCGAGGTCCACGGCGACCCGGCGTACGCGCGCGTGGATGCACCCGCCACGCGCGAGCAGAAGGCGGCTCTCGCGGCACTCTCCCCCGAACAGGTCACCTCGACCGAACTCGCCGGCGAGCCCATCACCCGTGTCCTCACGCGCGCCCCGGGCAATGACGCGCCCATCGGCGGTCTCAAGGTCGAGTCGGCCAGCGCCTGGTTCGCTGCGCGCCCATCGGGCACCGAGGATGTCTACAAGATCTACGCCGAGTCCTTCCGCGGCCCTGAGCATCTCGCCGAGGTCCAACAGGCGGCACGGATCGTCGTCGACGCGGCGTTGGGCACTTCATGAATGTCGCCACCTGGTCAGAGGCCACCGATGCCGGCGATGTCACCGTCATCGAGATCACCTTCCCCCGCATGCGGGTGCAACTCCTCTCGTTGGGTGCGGCGATCCGCGAGGTCGACGTACCCGACCGTGACGGCACTCTCGGAGGCGTCCACCTCGCCCTGCCGACCGTGGCCGACCACGCGATCCGCACGCTCAATCCTCACCTCGGCGCGACGCTAGGCCGCTACGCCAACCGGATCGCCGGCGGCACCTTCGTACTCGACGGGGTCGAGTACCCACTCGACGTCAACAACGGTCCCAACACCCTCCACGGCGGCAGCATGGGCTGGGATCGGCTCAACTGGAACGTCGATGAGATCTCCGACGATGCCAGCAGCGCGACGATCCACTTCTCGCTGATCAGCCCTGACGGCGACATGGGATTCCCCGGCACGGTCTCGGCGCGGACGACCTATGTCGTGAGTGAGGGGCGGATCGAGACGCACTACGAAGCGACCACCGATGCGCCGACCGTCATCAGCATGGCCAATCACGCCTACTGGAATCTCGCCGGCTCGCACTCCATCGCCGACCACGAACTCCAGGTCCCGGCTTCCCGCAAACTCATCTACGACGAATTCCAGATTCCGACCGGCATCCTCGACGTGGAGGGCACGCCGTACGACCTGCGCGCGTCTCGCGCGCTCGGGCCGATCCTGGAGGCCACGGGCGGACTCGACGACTGCTACCTGCTCGAGGGTGCCGCAGGAGAGGTGCGCCTCGGCGCCGTCCTGACCCATCCCGGCAGCGGGCGGGTGCTTCGCGTGTTCACGGATGCGCCGGGCATGCAGGTCTACAGCGGCAACAACCTCCGGTCGCCCTTCGAGGTGCACCAGTCGATGTCGCTGGAGACACAGCGCATGCCCGACGCGCCCCATCAGCCGGAGCTCGGTCCCTGCGTCCTGCGGCCGGGCGAGCATTACGCGACGACTACGCTTCTGGAGTTCAGCACCTCAGCGACCTGAAGGAGCACCATGCAGGCACGTGCCTACGCCGCAGCGGAGGCGGGCGCACGCCTGGCCCCGACCACTATTGAGCGCCGCGAGGTGGGGCCGCGGGACGTCCTCATCGAGATCGACGCCTGCGGGGTCTGCCACTCCGACATCCACCAGGCGGAGGCCGACTGGGGCATGGACATCTTCCCCATGGTGCCGGGCCACGAGATCGTGGGACGTGTCACGGAGGTCGGCTCCGAGGTCACCACGCACGCGGTGGGCGACCGAGTGGGCGTCGGCTGCTACGTCGCCTCTTGCGGCACGTGCGACGCGTGCAACGCCGGCGATGAGAACTACTGCCCCGACTGGTCCACGACGTACAACGGCTACGAGCGCGATCGTGTCACGCCGACCTATGGCGGCTACGCCGACAGCATCGTGGTCGATCAGCACTATGTGCTGCGCATCCCGGAGGGCCCGGACACCCAGGCCGTCGCGCCCCTGCTCTGCGCCGGTATCACCGTCTACCCGCCGCTCAAGGACTACGCGGGACCCGGCAAGGAGATCGGCGTGATCGGGCTGGGCGGACTCGGTCACGTTGCCGTGCGCATCGCCAAGGCCATGGGAGCGCGCGTGACGGTCTTCAGTCATTCGCCGAGCAAGGAGGCTGACGCGAAGCGACTCGGTGCCGATGCCTTCGCGTCGTCGACGGACACCCGCGCCTTCAAGGCGATGCGCATGTCCTTCGACATGATTCTCAGCACGGTGTCGGCTCCGATCGACGTGGATGCCTACCTCGGCCTGCTCAAGACCCGCGGCACCCTCTCGATCGTGGGACTGCCCGTCGAGCCGCTGACCTTCGAGGCAGGCAATCTCGTGGGTGAGGCGCGCACCATCGTCGGAGCGAAGCTCGCCGGCGTGGATGCCACCCAGGAGATGCTCGACTTCTGCGCCGAGCACGGGATCGTGGCGGATGTCGAGGTCATCGACATCGCTGACATCAACGAGGCATGGCAACGCATCAAGGACTCCGATGTGCGCTACCGCTTCGTCATCAATGTCGCAGGATCGCTGCGCGGCTGATCGACACCGTCACAGGCCCTGCGCGAGAAGCACCTCGGCCACCGCCAGCGGTGCACCGTGCACGAGATTGTGGGATTCGATCATCCATAACTCAGCGATGACGCAGCCTACGAATCCCCAGGCGCGCAATCGATCCACGTCGTAGCCGGTCATCTCGGCGTAGATGTCTGCACGTCGTCGAGCTTTGACCGCAAGCTCGTGCCCGTCCATGCCACGGGCATCACCGCCCTCGACCAGACCGCGCGGATTGGCGAGGAGTGCCGCTGCCTCGAAGGCTGGATCTCCCACCCACCCGTGCGGGTCGATCACGCGCCAGGACCCGCCAGCGTTGAGCACATTGAAATGCTGAAGATCCCCGTGCAACACGACCATCGCAGTGTCGTCCGCGACAAGGTCAGCGAAGAGGCCTTTCGCTGCATCGACGGTGGGGGCCGGCAGTCGGGCGTCGGCTGCCGCATCGAACGCCGATCCAATTTCCTTGAGCGCGGGCAGGCCGTGCATGTGGCTCTGGTCCCTGTGGATCTCAGCGGCGAGTAGCGCGATCTCCCGCGTCGCCGCATCGTCATCGCGACGCGCGAGGGGGCGGATGTCATCGCCCGGCAGGACGCGTCTGGTGACGAGCAGGCCCAGGTCCTGATCGTGCGCGAGGACCTCCGTCGCACTGGGGCCGAGGGCGCCCAGCGCAAGCGCCTCGCGATGGCGCTCGTCCGCATCACCCGCCTTGACGACGACGTATTCCTCGCCGTGCATCGCCCACCACGCGAAGGGATGGTCGTCTACCTGCTCAAGGGAGTCGATCCCCCATCCCGCGATGCGCTCTGCCTGGGAGGGCCTGAGAGTCATGCGCGGCGCTCGCGCAAGGCGGCGCCGGCCAGGGGGATGATCGCCAGTGCCGCGACGACGACGATGCCCACGCCCCAGGCGATGCCAGCACCCTGCGCGATGAGGCCTACGGCGAGCGGGGAGATGACGAACCCGATGCGTGAGAACCACGTCACCAGGGCAACGCCGGTCGCGGGCGTCACGCCGGGAAGCCTCGAGGCGGCGCGCATCGCGGCGGGGAAGAGGGTGGCGACGCCGAAACCCGACACCGCACTCGCGATCACGAAGGCGAGGGGCGTCCCGATGATGAGCGCCGCGGCCATGGCGAGAGC